>CAZNVD010000024.1:2585-9219 GCA_964576505.1 uncultured Methanosarcinales archaeon | reverse complement strand
TCTCCGCCGTCACCAAAGTAACCGAGCAGGGCAAGGAAAATGTAATATGGATTGGCTTTGTCCTGGACAAGTTTATGGAAGACTAATAGAGAGCATGATTGATATGATTCATCAAAGAGTTCGAAACCGAAATTGTATTTTTCTCTTTGGGAAATTCCATTTTCAACCTGCCACGGATGGTGATCAATGTAAAAGACTGGCTGCTTGAGGTCAGGAGATGGTTTGATGTCAATAGTGATAATGATATCTGCTTTTGGGTCAACGTCATCAGGACCAATCATGAAAACGTCGCCTTTTGAGATCACTTTGATTGATTTGCAAACATCTTTTATGTGGTGAAATACTAGAGAACCAGCGGTCACTCCGTCTGCATCCCAGTGCGCGGCAAGGAATACATACTTACCAGTTACCAACCTCTTTAATTCATCCAGCATGTTTAATTATGGCTCAAGGTGATTTATATTGTTATTGGTGTTGGTTATCACTAGTTCCACAATTGATTATTAAGTATAATCACTAAAAATACATAATTCTTTTATATGTACTCAATATTGCTCAGATTATGAGAATTTGTTTACTTGGGCCACCTGGAAGTGGGAAGGGGACTGTTGCAAAGAAAATCCATGAACGATATGGGGTGCCGGTAATTGAAGTTGGAAGTTTACTGCGCGAAGAAGCGAGTAAGCAGACTACTTTGGGCAAAAGAATCAAAAAAATAATTGAGAGTGGAGATCTTGTTCCTGATGAGATTGCATTGGACATGTTTTTCAGGAAAGTGAAAGATTGCAAAAAAGGATTTGTTTCTGATGGATTTCCGCGAACAGTGATGGAAGCAGAAGAACTTGATAAGTGGCTGGGAAAAAAAGGGGGTGAGCTGGATGTTGCATTGTATCTTGATGTTTCTGATAAAGATATTATTTCACGATTGGCTGGACGATTTGTGTGCGCAAAATGCGGAGCGATTTATCATGAGCAAACAATTAAACCGAAAGTTTCTGGAGTCTGTGACATTTGTGGCGGGAAACTTGAGAAACGGAAAGATGATCAACCTGATGTGATTAAACACAGATTGGGTGTTTTCCATAAGGAGAGCGAACCAGTGATTGCATATTATGAAGAATCAGGGGTCCTTGAAACTATTGATGGAAATCAGAGTGTTGATGATGTTATAATTCAGGTTTTAGAAGAACTTGAGGTGCATTAATAAAAAAACTAATAACTAATCACTAACAAAGCTTTTAAGGGTTTGAGATTACCTTCTTTCAATGGGACCTTTTGCTTTACTTGTAATTATCTATTTTCTGCTAATACTTGGAATAATATATGTAATGACTAAAGCGTTTGTGCGCGCGATTATAGATGCTACACTTGTTGTTGTGTGTTCTTTTTGTTTAATACTTCTGATTCTTGCAGGTAACTGGTACATGTTTCAGCAATCGCTGATTGATGAACCAATTTATGTTGAACTTACTAATAATGGATCTGTTCTTATTCAAGGAGGAGTTACCGGGCTCTTTGAAGGGGAAGAAAAGCCTCTTGTTGTGCACTTGCGTAATGAAACAATTAAGGAAAGTGCAAAGGCGACAGTCAAAGCAGATATTGGCCTGATTACTGAATCTATTGGAGAAAGATATAATTTTTCAGCATACAGCCCTTCACCATGGCCGCAGGTTCTTGAAGGAGAAACAAAGAATCTATATGGATTATTTGTAACGTATGATGCAGAACGTTATCTTGAAGAAAATTATGATTTCAAACCTTTGGATCCAGAGGAAACAAGATTTATGATGGCGATGATGGCAATCAGGTATTATTATGAAGAGGCTTCACTTACTTCTCAGCTCGAGGCTCTTGCAACAGGTAAGGCTGATTTAATTCCTATGCCTCTATCTTTGAGAATGGCTGTGAAACTCTATAAATATGTTATTTAGTGGGGTCAGACTAATAATGTTTATAATTCTAGTTTGATCTCTATTAAACATGGAAGTATTTCTGGATTTTCAACACAAGGCAGAGCAAGATTTGAAAATCGCAAAATATCTGATGAAAGTGACTTTTTCTCTTGTGCAGGATCCAAAAATGTTGCTTGGTGTACTGGAAAGGATATTTCTTGC
Organism: uncultured Methanosarcinales archaeon; assembly: GCA_964576505.1. Lineage (GTDB taxonomy): Archaea > Nanobdellota > Nanobdellia > Woesearchaeales > WJKV01 > CAZNVD01. The sequence continues at coordinate 7,105 of CAZNVD010000024.1, read as the reverse complement.
GATGAATCATTCACTTTCTTGTATTGTGCACTATGAACGATTATTCAAAAGAATCCCGCCGTTTCATAATACTTTTGAATCTAAATATATGTCGTACAAGCATAGAGTAATGCCAAGATATAAGATAAAAAAAGAATATTCAGAGACTCTTGATTCTATTACCGCTATTCTGATTGCACACAAAAAAGCGCCAGTAGAATTCAGCAGGCCTGGTATGTTTGTGATATGTGATGATGATTACAAAATGGAAAAAATTACGTCAGAGAAAATCAAAAAATATATTGAGATTGCATCAGAATTTCATGCTTCTGTAAGTGAGATTACGGGGAAACATAAAAAACTATTTAAGACTACAGAAGATCTTTCAGGTAGTTCCATTATAAAACGGAGAACATAATGTTTATTGCTGTTGCTTCTGGGAAAGGAGGGGTTGGGAAGACCACGAGTGCGATACATCTGGCTAAAGCGTTTTATGATTTGGGCAAAGACAGTGTGGTGATTGATGCCAACCTGGTAACTCCGCATGTTGGACTATTTCTGGGAGCTGAGAATCTTCCTCGTACGATTCATGATGCGCTTGATGAGAAAATAAATATTGTTGATGCAGCGTATAGACATAGATCTGGATTAGTTTTTGTTCCAGGGAAAGTTGGTCATCATGAAGCGGGTTTCAGGCCTTTTGTGTTTGATGCTTTACGTGGACAGGCAGATGTGTTTGTGGTTGATACAGGAGTTGATCCTCGTGACCAGCATGATGTGCTGAGTGCGTGTGATGCGGCTGTCATAATTGTTGAGCCGTCAATTGCGTCAATGGTTGAAGGACTTAAGTCAATTCAAATTGCGCGTGCTGCAGGGGTTCCTGTGGCAGGTGCTATTGTTAATAAGATGCAGAAACATGGACAGTCTGCTGAAAGAATTAGCGCATTTCTCGGGGTTTCTGTACTTGGAGTAATTCCATTACATGATGAATATCTTCGGGCGTTAAAACAAGGTGAGCCTGGATCATCGGCGCATTTCAAAGGAACAGCACAAAGCCTACTTCGGCTACCTAACCAGTCACCTTTAAATACTCAAAGTCCAATTCCTTCAGCACGATCATGGCAAAAATAAGGCATCCTTTATTTGAACGTCTTGAAAAAAGAGGGTGGACTCCTGATGAAATTTCGCATGTGCAAAAGGCATTTTTTTCTGAGGAAGCGAAACAGGGAGTGCAAGCAGTGCAACTTAACAGGCTTATGTATTGGATGATATTCTTAGTTATGTTGATTGGAAATCTTATTTTGAGTATTGCATTTATTCCGCTTTACATAACGATTACAGAATGGGCTTTGCTACTTGTACTTGGAGTAGTTGGCATATCTTTTGGATCTGTGTTTAACCTTATGATAAAAGATCTTAAACATATTGATCCTAGGCATTATACTGCTGGATTGATTTTATTGCCAGCTATTGCAGTAGCTGATATTTTTCTTGTGCTTTTCTTTGTGAATAAATTTGCAGTAAATGGAAGCGTGTTTTTGCAGCAGAATCCAGTTCATTTGAGTGTGGTATATGTGATTGCATTCATGCTTCCCCTGATTTTGAGAATGTCTATTTCTAAGTTGCATCAACCAACACATTGAGCAGCTATAACTGAAGAACAAGATATTTTATAATGTCCCGACAGAAGTCCTGGTTAAGTTCCCGGAATTGTTTGTGAGTGTTCTCTGCGAGGAATCGCTTGGGATCCTTGGTTTGAAGTCCCCACTGCTGGCCAATTCCCAAAACTTCATAATTTTTGAATATTGTGTCAATTGATTCTAAATGATCTGACCACCAGTGAGACATGGCAGCAATGATTGGCTCAGGTGTCAATTTTTTTCTGCGGTCTTTAATGAAATTGGTGATTAGATCTGTTATGTAGGAGTTAAGAGATTGATTTTCGAAAAGTAATTTAGATTTGTCAGATTCAATGAGTTGAGTTATTGTAGTTTTGTCGTACTTAATTTTAAGTTCGTCAAGCCATGCTGAAATTTCATCACATCTTTCAGCTAATGGTTTTGTGTCTGTTCCTTTATCCCAATTACGCAAAGAATCTGTGAAGTCTGCGGCAGGAGGATCTATAGTTTCTAAGTTACTGGAAACGTATGATGCAATTATATCTCCAATAAAATCTCCTGAGTCGAGGGTCGATAGTTGAGGGATTGATAAGTCTTTGAGAGGGCCAATTTTCTTTTTTCCTCTAAGATAGTTTGATGCAGCTTTTATTCCGTCGATCGCATGACTTAAAAAGCCATTGCCTGATGATTGCGATGTTTTTTCTTGAGGAGTCAATGGAATGCTGCCGTCTGCTACTGAATCACGCAGGGCTCTGATGAGAAGCATTTGTCTTGTAAGGATTTCATCGAACTCCCACGAAGTTTTTCTGCTCTGGAATTCAACAAATTCCATTTTTTTCTGGCCGGCTTCGATTAAGTCTTCAATTTTTTGGGTGCCAAGAACACCAGACAATACCTGACTGCGAAGCCAGTCCATGTCGGATTTTGTTAATTGCTTTCTAAGAATTTCATCATCAAGTGAAGCGTACCTGCTGCTTGATCCAGGGTCTCCTTTTCTTCCTGATCTTCCCTGATACTGCAAGTCAACACTTTTCTTATTGATTTCTGCAACAATGACATGCAAGCCGCCAGCGGCTCTTGCTTTTTTGTCTAATTTGATATCAGTTCCTCTTCCGGCTACTGGTGATGCGATCAGGACCGAGCCACTTTTTCCAGCCTGTCTGATTTTTGAGTTTTCATCTGCAATGTGTTCAGGTTTTCCTGTCAAAATTTCTGTGTTTTCGAGAACTTTGAATTCTACTTTTTCATCATCTGACATTTTCAGGTATATTTCATGAAGCATTTGCCTTAATTGCTCAGCCTCAGTTGGATGGCGAACACCAACTAAAACTGGCCGGCCCATAGCTACCATAACACAGATTTCATCACAGATTGCCTCATATTTTGCCTGCTTTGTAAGATAAACTTCAATCATACTATCAACACGAATGTTTTTCTTGTTTCGTGGTATTTTGAAAACACCCATTTCATACACTTTCTTGAACTCCCATTGAGCTTGCATTGCGGTTCCAGTCATACCTGATCGTCTGTTGTACATTGCAGCAAAAGATTGAGTAGTAGTACGACCCATAGTAGTTTGTTGAGGTGTGACTTTGAGATCTTGATGAGCTTCAACTGCCTGATGGATTCCGTCTCTCCAGACAGATCCTTTTTGCTGATGGCCGGTGGATTCATCCAGAATTATTACTTTTAATTCGCCGTCCTCATTGATAAAAGTGTATTGCTTATCTTTTTCATAAATATATTGGACTTTGAGAGCAGTGCACACTAAATGGTTCCAACCTGGATCATTTGATGAGGCTAAAACTGGAATTGTTTCTGACCTAAGGTGCTGTAAAAGTGAACGTGCTTTTTCTGCTCCCTGTTTTGTCAAACCAACTGTTTTATCCGCGTAATTTAATTCAAAGTCAGTGTGTTCCTGCAATTCTTTTGCAACATCACGAGCGTCAATGTATTCGTGATCACCATCAATTGGGTTGGCTGAATCAGCAATGCGAGGACCACCAAGGACATGCGGGTTGATTGCCTGATTAATCAGAATGTGGTCAGCTTCGTCAACAAGAATTGAGTGAAGAGGTCTTAATACCGGAGTTTCTGTAATCTTACGACAATTGTCTCTCAGGAAGTCAAAGGTGATTTCATCTAAAGTAGAATATGTAACATCTTTAGAATATTGTTCTGTCTTTTCTTTTCTGAGAGCTGCCGCTTCTTCTTTTGTACACGCGTGTTTGTGAATTATTTCTCCGACTGTGACTCCAAGGACGTCTTCAAGTAATGTTCTGGCAAAGGCTGCGTCCCTTCTTACTAAGGTGTCGTTTGAAGTTGTAATGTGGACGCCTTTGCCTTCCAATGATTTTACGTAACTAGTGAGGACTGCAACCAAGGTTTTTCCTTCGCCGGTTGCCATTTCGGTGATGACTTGATCCTGGAGGGCGACTGAGGCTTGAAGCTGGCAATCGAATGGGTCAAGCAGCCATGGAGCTAGTGCTCCTTCGTCATCATAAGTTGCACCTGAAACAATTAAGAATCTGCTGGCAGCAGTTGCTAATGCTAATGCGTCTACTGTAATGCCTTCAATGGTTTCTCCGTTCGCGATTCGGTCTCTTAGTTTTTGTGTTTCAGATTTGAAACTACTAGTAATTGTTTCATATGTCGGAGTGTCAATGATTCTTATGCTGTGTAATGCTTCAACTAATTGCGCTTTTTGCTCTTCGAAAGTTTCTGTGAAAAGAGAATATGTTTCTGGTTTGCATGCGGAGAGATCGTTAATTTGTTGCACTAATGAATCTCGCTTCTTCAAGTGGTCAAGGTTGCTTAGTTTCTGTCGTAACTCAGATTCTTCAGTATCATCAGTTGCATTTCTGATTTGATTAAGTAGATTGTTTGCTTCCTGAAGTTGAGGAATAGTTGAGTAGAGTTGTT
>CAZNVD010000024.1:0-2575 GCA_964576505.1 uncultured Methanosarcinales archaeon | reverse complement strand
TTTTGTTTTCCTTAGAATTTTGTTGACTTTCTTTTTGATAGGTTTGAGATAACTATAATCATCAGTCATTTGCTCTGCTGCAAAACTGAATGGAGGAATTGATTTCACCATAGCAGGAATGGATGCTATGATACGAATAGGAGTCATGGTGTAAAATGCAGCCAGATCAAGTATGCCGTATGATGCTATCTCATAAGGAGTGATGTCAGGAGGTGAGGAATTTTTTACCAGGCTGGCTACTTTAGTTATTCCCCAGCCCATGGCTTTGTCTGGGAAGTCTAACGCTGATTTTAATACCCCACTCCAGGTCCAACCCGAGTAGTTTGAGCTTTCTGATTCAAAAATCCTCCTTCCCAGCTGTTGCTCTAAATCCATGGTTAATCCCTGGATTGCTTGTTTATAAAAGTTGCTTAAATTACTATTTATAAGTAGTGTCCATCTGACTTGAATCCAGAATCAAGGGTTTCTGGGTTGCGAAAACAACTACAAAAGTAAAAAGAAAAATTTAAATACATAAACGTAATACACATAATAAACGTAATACTGTGGAGGCTAAAAATGGTAAGCATAACTTTGTCAGTTCCTGAAGAGCTAAAGCACGAAATGGATAGCTTTCCCGATATAAACTGGAGTGCAGTAGCTAGAGAAGCCATAAAAAAGAGAGTGGTAATGATGGAGAAATTTAAGGAATTCACAAAAGACAGCGAGTTTACAGATGAAGACGCTTTGAAATTCGGGAAAGAAGTGACTGAGAAAGCAGCAAAGAGACACAAAGCAAAGTGATTCTAATTATTGATGCTAATATTTTGTTTTCTGCGCTTATTAAAAATAGTTTGACTGCTGAACTGATTTTTAATGAAGATTTTAAATTGTATACTTGTGAGTTTATTATTGATGAATTCTTTAAATACGAAAAAGAAATAATGAAGAAAACACATAGGACTAAAGAGCAATTTATTACAATAATGCATCAATTGAGAGACATCATTACAGTCATTCCAAAAGAAGAATATTCCCATTTAATTGATGAAGCCGAAAAGATCTCTCCAGATCCTAAAGATATTATGTATTTTGCTTTGGCGATGAAATTAAATGGAAGCATTTGGTCAAATGATAAAATATTGAAAAAGCAAGATAAAGTTAAGATCTATTTGACAAACGAGATCATGCAGCTTGGATAAAATTTGAAACAATAAATGTAAGTAAGACGCCTTCTTTATTTCATTTCATCCAGAATAATTTTAAGCTTAAATCCGCCTCTTTCCTCAGCTTTCTTTTTTCTTAGAGTTTCTAGTTTATTTCTATCTATCTTTTTATAATCGCAGATTGCATAAATTACTTCAAGAATGTCAGCTAATTCTTCTTCATTACTGTCTTTCAGAAATTCAGTTACTTCTTCCTGAAGTTTTTCATTTAATTTTTGCCCGTATTCAGCATCAGAAGCTATGTGGGTGATGGGGACTGATCCTTTGTTTGTTATGATTTCTGGAACTTTGTCGCGAACTAATTTGTTGTATTTCATAAGTAAATGATTAAAGAGGAATTTAATAATATTTGTGGGTTTGGGGGAGAACCAAAAAGGTTAAATAGTTTAACTGTTTAACTATTAAACTAGGTGAGTGATATGGCAACAGAACTTGTGAAAATGAGTCCAAAAGGACAACTTGTAGTGCCCCAGGATATCAGGGAAATGGAAGGGTTTGATGCTGGAGATAGATTCATGCCTTTTCCTGTAAAGGATGGAATTTTGTTTAAGAAAATAGAAATGCCTGATGCAAAAATTGAATTTAGTAAGTTGGCAAAAGAGATTGAGAAGCAATTCAGCAAACAGAATATAACGCCCGAGGATGTAAAAGAGGCTGTTAAATGGGCAAGAAAAAAGTAGTGCTTGATTCAAATATTCTTGTTTCTGCTTTTGGATGGAGAGGGAACCCTCATAAAATATTTCAAAGAGTTGTGGATGGAGAATTTGAATTGATGATAAGTGCTGAACAATTAACAGAACTTACCAGAGTGTTAGATTATCCAAAATTTAGTTTTTCTGAGGATCAAAAAAAGAGATTTCTAACTCTTGTTTGGGAATGTGCAGCGGTTGCCAAAATTTCTGGTAAATTTCAGGTTATTTTGGATGATCCTGATGATGATGTAATTTTAGAAACTGCTCTTGTAAGTGGAGCTGATATAGTAACAGGTGATCCTCATTTATTGAATCTTAAAGAATATAAAGGAGTAAAGATTTATTCTGCGGCTGAATTTTTGGAGAAGTTTCCTTGATTAATCTATGGTGCAAGAATTAAACCACCTAAGAAAATATGAGTAAATACAACTTCTTTTTTGAATGAGATTTTTTCGTGCCCTTCAAATTTTGTTATGTCTCCATGCAATTCGCATGAATATTCCCAGTCGCCATTGGAAAAACTCTTTGGACCGCGAGGTTGGAAATCTTCTTGTTTTTCACCTGCTGATAAAGCCTTTTTGAGAAAATCAAAAGTATCGTGAGCAAATTTAGTGTCGTTTTGAAACTTTTGCGTCATTCCGCCACCATAAATTTGAGTCCAAAATGGTTTTTCATTAT
>CAZNVD010000023.1:15345-21892 GCA_964576505.1 uncultured Methanosarcinales archaeon | reverse complement strand
TGTAGTTCATCACGCCCTTCGGGCGTTATACCCTGTGTGCTCGCTCCGCTCGCACTGCGTACCCCACGCAACCGGTAGCAAAAATAGATGCCATGGCTAATGGCGCCGAATTGGGAGCCGTCATAGAAGACGGAAAGGAACGAAGCACGCCCAAGAGGAGTTTTTTTTGCCATCTTCTTAACATACTCAGGTGATAAAACGTAAATTCCCGTACTTTCAATTCTACAGTCACTCAGCATTTTCAGATTCTCCACAAAATCACTATCTTGACCATAGATACGCTCTGCAAGATCGCGCTCAGTTTCATTGAGCTTGTCATATCTTGTTGTGGGTATTGCAAGACGATAACACTCACCTATTTCTTCAACTAAGCGTAATTCACTCAAATCTACAACCAAAGTTTCAGGAGCTTTAATAGATGCTCGGGCTTCTTCGGGATCCGGGTAATAATTACCTTTTGTTGTCAATTGTTCAACAGCTTCATCCATATGTTGGAGAACCAGATTATCTTTTTCACGCGTTAAGGCTAAATATGGAATGTTGCATTGTGCCTGGAACTATCTTTCTATATGCATCTCTTAAATTTCCGTCAATCGTTTCTATAAGTCCTGTTTCTGCCATTTTTGTATCTCCACACCTAAATGTAACATACTATCTGAAGTTATTTTTAAATTATTACATACAAAACATTTAAATAGTATATCTGAGATATACTATTTAATGGCGAGCGAAAGTAAAGAAAAACAGGTACTCCAGCTTATTCTAGAACAGAGTCCGCTTAAAGAATGGCATTTTGAAGAAATTGTAAAAGAAGCTAAAGTAACCAAGGCAGTGGCTAATAAATGGCTCAAAAAATATGTTAAGAGTGGATTGCTTAGTTATGTTAAAGAAAAAGGGAAATTTGCATATTATACTGTTGGAAGAAATAATTCGGTGTATTATTCTCTAAAAAGAATATATGCACTAGAACAATTTCATGAATGCGGATTGATTCCAAAACTTATTTCATTGCAGAATGCAAAAACAATTATCATATTTGGAAGCATGATCAAAGGAGACTGGTATAAAGAATCAGATATAGACATTTTTGTATTTGGCGAGATGGATGATTTTGATAAAAAATCATTTGAACGGAAGCTAAAGAGAAATATTGAGCTTCACGTTTTCCAAAGTAAAATAGAAATCAAACAAGTAAAAACAGGGTTAACACAGAACATAATCAATGGATATATAGTTAAAGGACAAATTCAAGATATAGTTGAGGTTGTATAAATGAAAACTCAGATTGATAATCTTGAACAGACATACAAGGTTTGCACAAGCAACGGGAATATCAGGGAAAAGATTACAGATGTTGAGCTCATAAAATCACTCAAGATTGTAGCAGAGAAAGGTATTGCATTTATAGACAGCAAATCAATTGATATTCCTAAAGATAGCACTGACTGGACTTTTGTATTTCGTGATTATTATGAGTCATTACGAGGACTGATTGAAGCGTTTCTCTTGTTTGAGGGAATTGAAGCTGACAACCATCAATGCAAAAATGCATACATCTGTTTCAAACATCCTGAATTAGAATTTGATTGGGAGTTTCTTGAAACAATCAGACTGACGAGAAATGCGATTAATTATAGAGGGCATTTGCTGAAATTTGATCAATGGAATGCTTTAAAACTTAAATTTGGATTGCATATCAACAGGCTGAAAGCGGAAATAGAAGAGAGAATTAAATAGTAAAAAATGAAATGAAGAAGTTTGTGAAATATTAGGGAAAAAATTAAGGTTTGAAATTTATCTTTTTATTTCGCTCGCACGACGCACCCCACGCAAACCGGCAAAATCAAGGATGCCACGGTCACCGGCGCTGAATCGGGAGTAGTCGCCGAAGAAGCTAAGGAACGAAGCACGCCCAAGAAGACCTTTTTTTGCGGTCTTAATAACATAGGCAGGCGATAACATATAAATTTTTGTATTTGAGATACCTGCTAAACTCAGCATCTCCATATTATCTATAAAATCGCTTCCATGACCATAAATACGTTCTGCAAGAGTCTGCTCTGCTTTATTTAACTTAGCTCCCTTTGTGGGTATGCTTAGAAAACAATATTCATCATCTAGTTTAGCATGGCACAGATCACTCATATCTACAACAAAAGTCTCAGAAGCTTCGATAGATACTCGTGCTTCTTCAGGATCTGGGCGATAATTAACTCTTGTTGATAATTTAGCAAAAGCTTCATTGATATGACGAAGAATTAAATTATCCTTTTCACGTGTTATGGCCATATGTGGTTTGCCTTTTTCCATGAAATAAAGAATGCCATCGGCTGGGTAAAACCAGTAATTGCGTAATTCAGGATTAGTTCTTCTTTCAGTCATTAATTGATCTGAATGTTGCATTGTACCTGGAACTATCTGTCTATATGCAGCTCGTAAATTTCCTTCAATCATTTCTATAAGTCTTGTTTCTGCCATAATTAGTAGCCTCAAATAAATCTATTTGGACAATCTTGAAACTTCTAATATATAAATAATTGCAATTCTATAATTCGATTAGCGCTTCTACTTTCTCAATAATCTGCAGATGATTTTCTTTGGATACTTTTGCGATTTTCTTCAGAATCAGACTTCTCATTATTGTATGAATCTGCCAATATTTCACTTTGCTTGTCAAAGGTAAACTCCCTTGTTCAAATTTTTCAAGAAGAACTCCGTCACTCTCAGGGTTACTTGTTATAGCGCAACCAATGATATCATTGCCTCTTTCTGCCAGCACCAACATAGGCCTTTTTTTTGAATTTATTAAGTCTGAGAATGGAAACTGGACAACAACAACATCTCCTTTAGAGAACATCATCCCACCTTTCATCGAATTTATTGTCCCATATTTTTTTCAATGATGATTCGCTGAGTAGAAGAAGTGCTAGATCTTCGTTTAACTCGGCGGGCTTCAAGATTATGCGACCTTTATCCTCGCTCAGAATAAGTTTTGTTCCTTTTGCAATATGCAAGTTGTCACGCAGTTTCTTCGGAATGACTATCTGGCCTTTCTCTCCAACGTTTACGATTTCAAGCATACTAGTAGGAAAGTTATACTCATATAAAAATATTGTGATTAAGATAATGAAAATAAAGAAATAAAATAAAAAATTAAGGTTTGTATAAATTTCTTAGTTCTTCCATAACTTTTTGATGCAGATCCTGAGGAACATTAGGAAGAACAGTAGCTAATACCCGTTTAAGATCTGGTTTTGGCATTTCTATGTGTGCTTCGCTAGCACGAGGTGTCCCACGCAAGCGGAAATGTTGTCCGATGAAACGATTATAGGCATCGAAAAAAGAGCTGTTGTAGAAGTAATCAAGCCATGATGCCCGCTGGATTGGACCATTTTTGGCAATATTTTGCACATAACTAGGATTGAGAAGATTAACAGAGGTTCTGTCAATACCAATGCCAGCTTCGGTCAACATGCTCATGTTCAAAACAAAATCTTTTCCCTGACCATAAATACGTTCTGCAAGGGCACGTTCGACTCTATTGAGACGGCCATATCTCGTTGTAGGTATCCTTAAACATGAGTACTCAACTTCCTCATTAACAAGGCGCAGTTCACTCAGATCTACAACTAAAGTATCCGAAGAATGAATGGATTCTTCAGCTTCCTCATTATCAGGATGATAATTACCTTCTTCTGTCAGTTGTGCAAAAGCTTTATCAATATGGCGAAGAACTAAATTATCCTTTTCACGAGTCAGGGCAAGATGTGGCTTGTCACCTCGCATAAAATATAATAAACCATCTGCTGTGTAAAACCACAGATCACGCAATTCAGGATTTCCTCGTCTCTCAGTCGTTAACTCAGCTGAATGAAGCATCGTACCAGGAATAATTTGTTTGTAAGCATTCCGTAAATTTCCCATTACTGTTTCTAGTGCCATTTTTATCAGTCTCCACTGCTTAATACAAATATCTACTAAGAAGTAATATTTAAAGAATTGCAATTCTAGAATTCAATTAACCCTTCTATTTTATCAATAATCTGCTGATGATTCTCCTTGGATACTTTTGCGATTTTCTTCAGAATCAGACTTCTCATAATTGTATGAATCTGCCAATATTTCACTTTGCTTGTCAGAGGTAAACTTCCTTGCTCAAATTTTTCAAGAAGAACTCCGTCACTCTCAGGGTTACTTGTTATAGCGCAACCAATGATATCATTGCCTTTTTCTGCCAGCACCAACATAGGCCTTTTTTTTGAATTTATTAAATCTGAGAATGGAAACTGGACAACAACAATATCACCTTTAGAGAACATCATCCCACCTTTCATCAAATTTATTGTCCCATACTTTTTTCAATGATGCTTCACTCAGCAGCAATAAGGCCTGATCCTCATTTAACTCTGCAGGCTTGATAATAATACGACCTTTATCTTCTGAAAGAATCAATTTGGTGCCCTTTTGAATATGTAAGTCGTCACGGAATCTCTTTGGAATGACGATCTGGCCTTTTTCTCCTACACTTACGATGCTAATCATACAAGTAGGAAAGTCATACAAATATAAAAATATTGTGATTTTGGCCTGCAGATCATTTAAATATAAGATAAACATAAATTATACCATGAGCGAAGGAATTGAACTTATTGAAAGACCTGAAAATTTGACTGACTTGAACACAATAGATCAGATTATCAGAACATTTGAACAATTAAAACAAGAGCACTCTTGTAATTATGTTCTGGCACATTTACAGGAAGGGCATCTTGGTGAAACTTATAGATTTATTCCAGAAGGATTTGTACCATCTAGATCCACCCAAATCATAGCAAAGTACAACAAAGGTTACTTCACTAGAAAAAAAAGGGAAGTCCAAGTATTCTAAACAAATATCAAAAACTTTCTCAGCACTTTTCTGTCTCATAAATTAGGTGAACTTTACAACAGATACCTATTTAAAAATCAATTAGATCTTATTTTTCACAATGCAGCTACTTCAGTTTGCTGAATTGAAGTTTGCAGATACGGCGGTAAAATGAATTCTTGAGTAGCTCTTTGTGATTGCCTGTAGCAATAATTCTTCCGCCATCCATGAGAATTATCTGATCTGCGTGAAGAATAGTTGAAAGTCGGTGTGCGATGATGACCATTGTTGTGTTGTGATGAAGCCTCTTAATTGAATCAGATATTGCTTTTTCTGTTTCACTGTCAAGATGACTAGTTGCTTCATCCATAATAAGAATATCAGGATTGCAAAGCAGTGCCCGAGCTATTGCTATTCTTTGTCTTTGACCACCAGATAGTTTAACTCCTCTTTCGCCGATGACTGAATTGTATCCTTGTGGAGTCTTCAAAATGAAATCGTGAGCGTGAGCGAGTTTGGCGGCTGCTACCACCTCCTTGAAAGAAGATGATGGTCTTCCGTATGCAATGTTGTCTTTGAGTGAGCGATCAAACAAACTTGTATCTTGCGGGATCCAAGAGATGAGTTTCCTTATGGAGGATCTCTTGATGTTTTTCAAGTTGACATCATCAAGCAATATGCTCCCTGAAATTGGATCATAGAATCGCATGAGTAGCATAGCAAGGGTTGATTTGCCTGAGCCACTGCGGCCGACGAGAGCAGTTGTTGTTCCAGCTGGAATTTTAAGGGAAATGTTATGCAATGCAGCAATCTTTGTACTAGAATATTCAAAGCGCACGTTTTTTAGGTGAATTTCATGGATTAATGAGGTCTTTGATTTTGAATCTGGACCGTCTTTGAGCGGGTCATCTTCGTTGGCAAGCGCAAATAGATCTTCAGCGCGTTTTGCATTCCGGCGAAAGCGAGTATACACCTGGCTCAACTGAGAGAGAGGAGAAAGAGTCATACCTTGATACATCATAACAAGGGTAACTTCACCCACAGTGAGTGTGCCCTGGAAGGTAGAGTAAGCCGCAAATGCAAGAACAAATACAATCATGAGTGAATTGATTGCTTGCTGAAGGGTGCCTAGAGCCAACCAAAGTCTCTCAACACCATACTCGTATAAGTGAAAGGCCGACCATTTTTTTGCATAATTTGTAGTCTCCTGCTCCTCCCTACCAAAAGCTTTTACTGAACGAACATTGGAGACGCCATCATAAAATGTTCTGCTCGCATCGACTGCCAGAGCATTCAATGGAGATTGTTTTTTTGCTATTTTCCTGGACAGAATGTTTGTTAGAAGTAAGTAGATTGGCATTGGAACGATGAGCAATATAAAAATGGAGGGATAAAAGATGGCAGTATAAACAAGAACGAATGAAATTGTAATGAGTGATGTAATAAGATTTTGTCCAAACATTTCATACATGATTGAAAAAATAGCGCTTGCACCGCGCTCAATGGTGTTTCCAATTTCTCCTGAAGCATGTTCATCGTGCCAAGCTAATGGAAGTTTGTGAAATACCTCAAGCGTTCTGAATCTCCAAATGTCTTCAACCTGGGTGGTAATGTAGAAGCTTATGCGATTGGCAAACTGACCGAACAAAAATCCGCCGAACAAGCAAAAACCATATGCAA
>CAZNVD010000023.1:0-15335 GCA_964576505.1 uncultured Methanosarcinales archaeon | reverse complement strand
AACCAGGGAGACAAAAGGATCATGGTTTTTGTTGACTATCACAACATCAATTATCTGCTGCAAAATTTTGGGAGCGGCAGTTGAAAGAGCTGCAGCAACAATAGCAGTTACAGCAAATCCTATGACTGGGAGTTTGAAATGCGTCCAGGCTGATTTGAGAAGCAAGATCACAATTTGGCCTGCGTGCACATTTGAAGATTTAGAAGTCTTCTTCATTTGCGGGAAGTCTTGAATTGGGTTTATAACAGTTTTGATACAGGAGTCTGGATTCCGGAATCAATTGTTTCTGAGATTCTCAGATACTAAGCGATAATTTGGGGGAAAACATTGCAAAACACTAGTCCCATATATCCAGAGAACATAAGTTTTTAATCCTATTAGTTATGTTCTCCGTTATATTTAAAAACCGAATTCAGACCTTAATTTTCATGCCACGAGAACGTATCGCTATTATTGATAAGCATAAATGCAAGAACAAGGTAGATTGTCCTTTCTTGTGTGCGACTCTTTGCCCAGTAAACCGTGCGGGCAAGCAATGCATTATTGAAGATGTTGATGATGGCAAAGCCTTGATTGTTGAAGAGCTGTGTATTGGATGTGGCATCTGTATTAAACAATGTCCACATCTTGCGATAACTATTGTGAATCTGCCTACTACTCTTGATCATCCACCAGTTCATCGCTTTGGTAAAAATATGTTTGAACTCTTCTCACTTCCGCTTCCAAGGCCTCAATCAGTCTTGGGAATAATGGGTGTTAATGGAATAGGAAAAAGTACTGCAATCAAAATTCTTTCAAAACAGGTTATGCCTAATTTATCGCAGTTTGATAAAACAAATACGTATGAAGATATTATTGCGTATTACAAAGGAAAAGAAGAGCAACATTTGTTCCAGAAAATTAAAGATAATAAATTGAAGATTGCGTATAAACCTCAGGAAGTTACACTTATCAGTAAGGCGTATTCTGGAACTGTTCGTGAGCTGCTGACTAAAGTTGATGAAAGAAATGTTTTCAAACAGGTATGTGAAAGATTTGATCTAATGCATTTAATGGATAATAATGTCAATGAAGTTTCTGGTGGAGAATTGCAAAGGATTGCGATTGCTGCAACAGTATTGAAGGATGCTGATGTTTACATATTTGATGAACCAACTTCATTTCTTGATGTGAAACAAAGGATTAATGCCAGCATATTTATCAAGGAACTTGGGGAACAAAGAAGTGTTGTGGTTGTTGAGCACGATCTTCTAATAGTCGATTATATGGCAGACCTTGTTCAGATTATGTTCGGTAAGGCGGGAGTATTCGGGGTAGTAAGTAAGCCGCTTGCTGCGCGGAATGCGATTAATTCTTTCATGGCTGGATATTTGAAAGAGGAAAATATCCGTTTCAGAGATTCGCAAATTAAATTTGAATTGCTTGGAACCCATGATCAACATCAAGGTGAAACAGTCGTATCATGGAAATCTTTGAAAAAGAATTACAAACAGTTCCATTTGAGCGCTGATGAAGGAGAGATTTGCAAAGGAGATGTAGTTGGCGTACTGGGTGAGAATGGAACAGGAAAAACTACATTTGTCAAGATGCTTGCAGGAGAGTTGAAGCAAGATGAAGGAGAGATTGAAGGAAAGATTTCTGTTGCATACAAACCACAATATCTTGAAATAGAAGAAGATATGCTGGTGATGGATTATCTCAAACATGTTATTGGAGAATATGATAGACAACTTGTTACTCCGCTTGAGCTTAAACCGCTCTTTATGAAGAATCTTTCCCAGCTTTCTGGTGGAGAGTTGCAGCGCGTGTTTATTGCAGCTTGTCTTGGAAGGGATGCAGTGCTTTTCTTGCTTGATGAACCATCAGCTTATCTCGACATTGAACAAAGATTGCGTGTTTCAAAAATAATAAAAGATTTCGTTTATGAAAAAGGAAAAACATGTGTTGTGGTTGACCACGATCTTGTATTTATTGATTATCTGGCTACAAAAATTCTTCTGTTTTCAGGAAATCCAGGAAGAACAGGGCATGCGATTGGACCAGTGTCCATGATAGATGGAATGAATTCATTTTTGAAAGCAATTAATGTTACAGTACGAAGAGATATTGAGTCGAAAAGACCAAGAATAAATAAACCTAATAGTGTGAAAGATAGAGAACAGAAACTTGCCGGAAATTATTATTATTATCAGTAATTAATACTGTTACTTATTTTTCCTTCTTTGTAAATAATTGTGGAACTGGAGGAATTGCATAGGAATTGTCTGGAGAGTCATATGAGCGAGCATATTTCATGAATCTTGAGCGAACCTCAGGATCATTCATCTGCAATGCAATCTGGTATCTTGTCCATTGTGGAGCAAACATCGGCTGATTCTTCCAGTACATCTTTGACAAAATCTTTTCGCCAATACCAGGAGTCACAGGGAATCTTTCAAATTGAGGCTGGCCTGTCCATACATCCATAAGACCAACGACGTATCGCGCAAAAATTTCTTTGGGATCAAATAAAGCGGCTCCAATAACTGCCAAGGCCTTATCTTTTTCTGCACATGATTTGATTGCTGGAAGCGGGCCCATTTTTTCTGATTCAGGAATTGTTTTATACGCCTTTTCCATTGCTGTGTCAGCGGCACGAAGTTTGTGAAGAATATCACCACACTGAACAGCCCGATCATGCAGCGACAAATCCTTGAGGCTGTAAAATGTTGATGCCTGAACAAATAAGTCCTTGCTGTTATTCATTGTTTCAAGCAATTCTTTTACTCCTTTGTAATCAGTAGACTGATTTTGAAGAAATGCTATGCGCTCCTGAAGTTGAAGAACATAATAATTAATACAAGATTGTTGAACAGGAAGAAGTTGAGCATATCTGAATTTTCTCAGATCTTCAGTTTCCTCAGATTTTATAATTTGTTTAATCTCTTCCCAATTCGGGCCCTTGTATTCTGGCTGGTAGATAAGTCCACGCTCATCAGTATCGTCTGTGAAATAATGTGTCCACTCGTGATGAGTTGAGGTAACTATGCTTTCAAGTCCGTGATAGGTAAGAGTATTAGTTTTCTCATCGTATTCTGCGCGGATGCCATCCTTCTGATCAGCAAATTGAATTTTTACGTGAGGAATAGCATCACGAATCCATGGCCCAAATAAAGATAGTTCTCTCTGAAGCAGATCAACACTTTCGTCTGCACGTGCAGGCAAATATGAGACAGCTAGAATCGCTGCTGTTGCTAATATCTTTTTGAAACCCATGTTGAAACATACCAAGAAGAGTTGCTTTTTAATAATTACTGTAGAATATATAATTTTTCGTTCTTAGGAGGAGACATTTCTCTGGGCATTTTTATTTTTTCTTTTGTTTTGCTTTTGACTGCTGTTTAAATAAGGCTTCAATCTCAGAAAGTTTAGTAATATCATCCTGTCCCTTGTCATCTCTCTGTCTTACTACACGGGGGAATCGTAATGCGAATCCAGATGAATAAGTGGGAGATGGCTGGAGTTCAGAATATAATACTTCCAGAACTATGGTGGGATGCACTGTGATATGGCGGCCTTTTTCTTCAATAATGTGAGGTTTCAAAGATTTTGTCATATCTGAATATGTTAAATCGTCTCCTTTTTCTTTCATTCCAGATGAGACTTTTCCAAGGGATACTAGATTACCATCATCGTTCATCACGGCTATATCAAAGCTTGACAATGTTCCAGCCCTCTTTCCTTCGCCCCATTCTGCACCTGTAACTATTACATCGATGCTTTCTAATACTGGTTTGACTTTAACGCCATGTCCAATTCGTTTTCCAGGATTATATGTAGAATCAAGGCTTTTAACCATGATACCTTCTTCGCCTTGTTTGAGAGCTTTTTCGTAGAATTTCTCAGCTTCTTCTACTGAATCTGTGACAAGACCTGGAGCGACCTGAATTTTGAATTGGATATTTTTAATTAGCTTTTCAAGGAGCTTTCTTCTTTCTCTCAATGGAAGATCTAGAACTGTTTTGTCATCGTACAAAAGAATGTCAAATGCATTAACTTCAACAGGCATTGTTTCTGCTATTTGTTCTATGTCGTATTTTCTTTTAATGCGCTGACTGATGCTTTGGAATGTCAAGTACTTACCTGTTTTTTTGTCATAGCCTACTGCTTCTGCATCAATTATGAATGATTTTTTTGAAATTGTACTGACTGAGTCAACAATATCTGGAAATTGTTTTGTGACGTCTTCTAATCTGCGTGTAAACAATCTTATCTTTTGCTTGCCATTTTCAACCCATGAATGAATTAATACGCGGAAGCCGTCATATTTCATTTCAAGGAGAGCTGGTTTGCCGACTATTCTGAATGCGTCCTCAATATCTTCTGCTTTTGGATAGAGCATGACTTTTACAGGAGATCCAACTATGAGTTCGGTGAGTTTTAATCCTTTGATACCTTTTTCTTTTGCGATTTTTGCGCAAGTTCCCAAATTTGTAGTCATATCTGCGGCGTGCTGAACTATTTCAACAACAGAATCGTACTTTTTTCTTTCTTCTGCTGAAAGATTGATTTTTCCGTCTTCATATGAAACATCATACAAGAATGCCCAGACTATAGAGTCACGCAATGTGCTTTCAGCGAAACCAAGACGCAGTTCAGATAAAACAGTTTTAACAACATAGGAAGCTTCTTCAGGTGTTGCAGAAGTAAGAAGCTCAGCAATAAGGTTGATTTTTTTGTCTGTGCTTTTGGTTCCTTCAATTGATGGAAGTTGTCGCAAATTTGAGAATACCTTTTTGACTGTTAAGGTTTCAGAAAAGAGGGATTGTTGCTTTTTCTTTTTAGTTAATTCTGCGGCTGCTTCACCTAAGTCACCGAGTTTCTTCCAGATTCCAGTAACTTGAGTATCAGAGTTGCCAGTTGCTTTGGCTATTGCATGAACAATTAATTTAGAGCCTATGCCAAGGTCGTCGTCTTCAGATTTATGAAAGACTCTGCCTTGTAATAGAAGCATGATTGGGTCCAAGTCGTCAGCAGGAATCTTTTTTATAAACTTGGCAAGAATCGAGGTCATCTCAAGACGTTTTGTTGTCTTTGATAAGTCATCGTAAACAGCCACGAGCTGTGAATATTTCATATATGGAAAGATAGTGAGATTGTATTTAAGTGTTGTGTGGGAGAGAAAGCTTTAAATTTGATGGAGAATAGCTTGGAGAGATGGGGAAAGTAGATAGTGAAATAGAAATTATAAATAAAGAGAGCAAAGTTTTGTTTGAAGCAATAAAAAAGCATGACAAGATTCTACTTTTATCACATATCAGTCCAGATCCTGATGCACTTGGATCATTGTTTTCAATGAGTTATGTGTTGAAAAGAATGAAAAAAGAATTTCTTGCATTTACTGCTGAGCCTGTGCCTGATTCTATTAATGTTTTGAATGGTGCTGAGTTTGTGTCGCATGAATGGAATGAAGGTTTTGTGCCTGAACTCATTATCATGATGGATACTCCAACTGAACAAATGCTTGGAGATGATATTCTGAAACGGGTGAAACTGGGTGATGCAGAAACTATTTCCATTGATCACCATGCAACAAATCCAAAAAATGAAGATATCTGCATTATTCATGAAAAGGTAAGTTGTGCCTGTGAAATATTGTACCACTTATTTGTTTCAGCAAAAATTGTGATTGATAAAACACTGGCATCGTTTCTCTTGCTCGGAATTTTAGGAGACACTGGGACTTTTAAGAATGCAAATGTTTCTAGCAGGGTGCTGAATGTTGCAGGGAGCCTTGTTGAATCTGGAGCAGATATTTATCAGATTAATGAGCAGTTGTACAAAAGATACCAAATGAAGGATATTTATCTATGGGGAAAACTAATGTCAAGAACTCAAGATCTGTTTGATGGAAAGGTAATCTGGACAAGCGTAAGCAAAGAAATGGCTGAAGAATATGGCCACAATGGAGCCGGAGTTAGAAGCGATGTTTTATCGTTCTTTTTACAAGAGAAAGAGTGCGTTTTTGCCTTACTATTTATCCATGACGGAGAATTCACTAAAATAAGCCTCCGCAGTACAAGACATTTCAATTGCATTACAATAGCCTCAGCGTTTGGCGGGGGCGGGCACAAAGCTGCAGCAGGAATAAGGGTAAAAGGCTCGCTTGAAGAGGTCGAACAGAAGATAATGTTGTATGTTTCACAGCATTTCAAGGATTGTTTCATTTCAGGGGCTTAATTCATATTTCTTTTAAACTCTGTTTCAGATTACCGAAACATTTAAAATAACATCATTCTAATTGGCTGCATCACATGCTACGGAGGTCTGAAATATGACACAACAAGAAAACAAATTCGAAGATGCAGAAATGGAAATGGATGACGAAACTGAAGATGAAGATGTTGAAGATGAATCTGAAGACGAAGAAGACGATTCTGATGACGAGTAAATTTTTTAAGTAATTTCTTGTTTTTTTCTCTTTTAATATTCGATTTTATTGATTCCAGGATGCTAGGATCTAAAGATACCCCGTATCCAAAGCGCACAAACTATAACTAAATGATAAGTTTTTTATAGCTGTAATGCACCTTTTCTTTATCACCTGTTGGAGGGAGATACAAATGACACAAAAATTGTGCGAAGAATGCGAAGCAAAAATGTGTTCTGGCTGTGGAAAATGCCCAGAATGTGACGGTTGTGAATGTGAAGATGAAGGTTCTGACGAAGAATAATTATTGATTTTTTTTGTTTTTAAGTTTTTTTTGTTTTATTTTGTATTTACTTCTATTTCAATTTCTTAATCAGCGATTTACCTGTCATTTGCTTTGGCTGAGGGATGTCTAGAATTTCAAGCATAGTCGGGGCGACATCCGCAAGGCCTCCGCCCTCTGATAATTTGCAAGGATAATTGAAGACAATGAATGGAACTGGATTGGTTGTGTGGGAAGTTTCCTTTTTTCCTTCACTTGTCAACATTTCCTCAGCATTGCCGTGATCTGCAGTAACGATCATGACTCCGTTGAGGCGTCTTACTTCCTCTGCAACCTGTTGCAAACAAATGTCAAGGACCTCAATACCTGAAATGGCGGCACCGAGATCTCCAGTATGACCTAACATATCAGCATTAGCGAAATTAATAATGGAGACATCAAACTTAGAGATGTTTTCAAGGGCAGCTTCTGTTATCTGTTTTGCAGACATGGCTGGAGACTGATCATAGGTAGCTACCTGTGGTGACTGAACTAAGATGCGCTCTTCTCCAGAGAAAGGTTCTTCTTTCTCCTGATTAAAAAAGTAGGTGACATGAGCGTATTTTTCAGATTCAGCAATTCTAAGTTGAGTTAGATTGTGTTTGCTTATGATTTCAGGGAATATATTTGGAACTGATTTTGATCTGAAAGCAATAGAAAACTTAGGTTTCTTTTCAAATGAGTCTTCATAAAGTGTAAACGCACTAAACCAGATGTTTTTCTTTTCTCTTGCAAAATGAGGGAAGGTTGAATCTATGCAAGCATGGGCGAGTTGTCTTGCGCGGTCATACCTGTAATTGTAAAATATGATTGCGTCGCCATTTTTTAAACCAGGATAGTTGCCGATTACACTTGGCTGAATGAATTCATCTGTTTCCTTTGCAATATATGAAGTGGTGACTGCATCAATTACAGATTTAGCTTTTTTTCCTTTTCCAAGAAGGCAGTCATATGCTTTTTTGGTTCGCTGCCAGCGATTGTCCCGGTCCATGGCATAATACCGGCCCATAATGGTTGCGATGGTGCCAACACCCTGCCTTGAGATTTCTCTTTCAAGACCTCGCATGTAGTTCATGCAACTTTTAGGAGGGGTGTCGCGACCGTCAGTAAACACATGAATGAAACATTCTTTGAATGATTTTCGGTTGGCAGCTGCAAGCTGAATTAGAGCGTAAAGATGTTTATCGTAAGCATGCACACCCTGATCCTGAAGAAGGCCCATGAGATGAATGTTTCCCTTGCTTTTTTTTGTGAATTCAAAGGCATCTTTGAATGCCTTATTTCTGAAAAATGATTTTTTCTGAATATCCTGATTAATTATGGTGATCATTTCAGGAATAATTCTGCCTGCGCCCATAGTCAAATGGCCGACTTCGCTGTTGCCCTGCAATCCTGCAGGAAGACCTACTGCTTTTCCTGATGCGGCAAGCTGAGTGTGAGGACAGGTTTCCATAAGCCTGTCAAAAAATATGGTCCGGCTGTTTGCAATTGCATTTCCTTTTTTGGAATTGCGTATGCCCCAGCCATCTAATACAATTAAAACTAATGGTTTCATGATGTTAACTCCGTTTCAATTGCAAGCAATCGATTGTATTTTGCAATGCGTTCGCCCCTACATGGAGCGCCTGCTTTAATTTGACCGCAACCTAAACCTGTTGCAAGATCAGCGATAAAAGTATCATTTGTTTCTCCGGATCTATGGGATACCATGGTTGCCCAGTTGGCGGATCTAGCAAGGGAGAATGATTTCAGGGCCTCGGAAACTGTTCCAATCTGATTTAGTTTGAGAAGTAAACAATTGACAGATTCTGAAATAATAGCAGTTTTAATTCGGTCTGGATGTGTTGCTAGAAGATCATCACCAACGACTTGCACAGTTTCAGGAAGTAGTTTAAGAAGAGCTGAGTGTGATGCGAAATCTTCCTGATGAAAGGGATCTTCGATTGAAATGATAGGATAGTCTGTGGTAAGTTTTTCGTAGTAAGATAAAAGCTGATCATCAGTTAGTATTTTGTTGTTCATGTGGTAATGACCGTTTCTAAACCATTCAGAAGAAGCACAATCAATTGCAAATCTCATTTGCTTAGTGTATCCTGCTGCGTCCGTTGCTTTGGTGAGGAGATCAAGAGCCTGTTCTGGTGTGGATATCGGGGGTGCAAATCCACCTTCATCACCAACATTTATTGCACTTTTCCCATACTTTTGCAAGATGATATCTTTGAGAACATGGTATGTTTCGGAGGCCATCTGCAATGACTCGTGAAATGATGATGCTTTTTGCGGAACGATCATGAACTCTTGTATAGCCAGATCGTTTCCAGCGTGCTTTCCTCCATTGATGATATTGAAAAATGGATGTGGAAGACGGGATCTTGTTTCTGACATTGATTCTATATATTTGTATAATGGAATTCCTTCTTCGTATGAGGCAAGCCTGCATACCGCCATACTTACTGCAAGGATTGCATTAGAACCATATTTTGATTTGTTTTGAGTGCCGTCTAAAAGGCAGAGATGTTTGTCAATTTTATTTTGTTCAAGACAGGATTCTCCAATGAGTGCATGGCGGAAAATATCGTTGATTGCCTCAATAGCATGCTTAACACCCTTTCCAATATAGCGTTTGCCTCCATCTCTCTTTTCAAGGGCTTCGTGGACTCCTTTTGATGCGCCTGAGGGAACTGAAGCTGTAGCACTATTCTGGGCAGTACTTATTGTAACTTCGACTGTAGGAAAACCGCGAGAATCAAGAATTTCTGTAGCCTTTACTGCTCGAATTTCCATAGTCACCCCAGTCTTTAAAAACCGAAAGATGTTTAAAAGCATTTAGAGACTCGGGTGGTAGTAGAAATACTAACTAAGCTCTCAAAACGTATTAAAGCTACAAACTAAACTTATACATAAATGGTAAGAAAAGCACAAAAGGAAGAATGATGGAAGAACGGAAGATAAATGAGCGTTTTGTTTGAATCTTTAATGTTTTAATAGAGAAAACGCTCAACCGAAAAGGGCGGTCGTCAGCTTGCATAAGGGCAGCGACCGTTAAAAAAACAAAAAATGGTAAGAAAAGCACAAAAGGAAGAATGGAAGATATATGGAAATGTATTTGATGAGTTTACACTACGGACATTATTTCATATGTCTGGGCAAGGGCTGTTTGATGGATTGAAGAGTCCGGTAGCAATTGGAAAGGAAAGTAATGTTTTTACTGCTGAGAAAGGAGATGAGCTGGTTATTGTAAAGATTTACAGGCTTGAATCATGCGATTTTAACAGAATGTGGGATTATATAGGGACTGATCCGCGATTTGAGGGTGTTAGAAATCGACGCAGACAAATTATTTTTTCATGGACTCAGAGGGAATATAGAAATTTGTTGATTGCCAGGGAAGGGGGAGTTAAGTGTCCAAGGCCTCATCAATTTGAGAATAATGTTCTTGTCATGGACATTGTTGGCGGACCTGCTCCAAGACTGATTCAAGCAACTCCTGAAGATCCAAAGGCGTTTTTTGGGCTGCTTATCAAGGAATGTAAGAAATTGTACAAATCAGGAATCTGTCATGGGGATCTTAGTGAGTACAATATTTTGAATAATAATGAGGAGCCATGGCTAATTGACTTTTCACATGGAACTCCTCTTGATTGTGAGCTTGGGAAACGGTTATTTATCAGGGATTGTGAGAATCTTGCACGTTATTTCACCAAAGTTTGGAAGAAAATTACAGTTGAAGAAATTATTAAAAAGATACGGGGAAAGCAACGTATTGTTTCATAGTTGCGATTGATCCTATTCTTCAAAACCCCACTTTCCTGTTAATGGGGAGAAGAGGAATTGTCCGAGAAAATCTAAATCAAGTTGCTTGCCTTGTTTTCTTGCAAGGACCATTTCCTGTTCGTTTTTATCGCCGACTGGGGCGATTATCAAGCCTCCATCTTTCAATTGCGCGATGAGTGCGTCAGGGAAATCTTTGGCTGCAGCTGTTATTATTATTTTGTCAAATGGAGCATGGTTTGCTAATCCTTGGGAGCCATCGCTTTCTTCAACAGTAATGTTTGTAATGTTAAGTCTTGAGAGATTGTTTCTTGCAAATTCAACCAATTCAGGCAGAATTTCAGTGCTGCATATTTTTCCTTGCGGGCCGACTAAACGACTAAGGATGGCTGATTGATAGCCTGAGCCTGTGCCTACTTCGAGTATCTTTTCACCTGGTTGTATGTCAAGAGCCTGAGTCATGATTAATACTGTTGTTGGCTGTGAAATGGTTTTTCCGCGAAGAATTGTTAATGGACGGTCTTCGTATGCGAAAGGCTTCATTTCCTCTGTTAAGAATTCTTCTCTTGGAACTGATGCGAATGCTTCAAGCACTCGTTCATCGAAGATCATGCTTGATTTTTTCCAGAATTGTAATAAGGCAAGCTTCTTGGGCTCGGGTTCCATGGAAGCGAGTATGTAATGGATATATAAAAATTGGTGGGTGATGGTGGAATCAAATAGAAACAATAGAATCAATGTTTCTGAGATTCTGGTCGCAAAGATAGATATTTTACTATGGTTTGCTCCCACGCAGCTCGCACTAATTAGCGCGGTGGCCACCCCGAAGGGGCCAACCCCCGACCACCACGAACTATTACGATAATAGTGCGAGCCCTTAAGCGTGGGAGCAAACTCGAGGGCATAAGCATAATTTTTATAAAGCCACCCCATTCTGGGCGATTATGCAGCAGGAATATGAATATGAACTGCGGATTCCAAAGGAAAGAATCGCAGTTTTGGTAGGAACAGACGGTACAGCCAAGAAAGAGATAGAGCAAAAAACCCAGATAAAACTCAATATTGATTCTAAAGAAGGGCTTGTGATCATAACTGGTACAGATGGGCTTCATGTCTATGCTGCAAAGGAAGTTGTTCTTGCGATCGCACGAGGATTTAATCCCCAGATTGCATTGCAATTGCTGAAAATTGATTATATACTTGAAATCATTAATGCTGGTCAAGGATGCAATACAAAAAATGAGTTAATGCGACTTCTTGGAAGAATTATTGGAAAAGATGGTAAATCGCGGGAACTTATTGAAGAGTTGACTGAAACAGACATAGTTATCTTTGGAAAGACTGTTTCAATTATTGGGGAAGCTGAACGTGCGCTTGATGCGAAACGAGCTGTTGAAATGCTGTTGCAAGGAGCTAATCATGCTTCAGTATACAGCATGCTTGAAAAGAAAAAGAAACAGAGAAAAATGAGAGACATGTTTAAAGAAGGAGAAACTTCACGGAACATGAGATAAGGTAGATTGTGTAAGTAATAATACGAGGTTGTAATTATGAGTGAGAAGGGGGGAAAGAAGGGGATTGCTCAGCAGATGGGTGAGCAGCAGCGTGATATTTCAGTAGCAGAATTCTTTGAAAAAAACAGACATCTTCTTGGTTTTGACAATAAAAGAAAAGCCTTGCTTACAACAATAAAGGAAGCGGTTGATAACAGCCTTGATGCGTGTGAAGAAGCTGGAATCATGCCTGTCCTCAATATTGAAGTAATTGAAATGGGTGAGGAAAGGTACAGAGTTGTTGTTGAAGATAATGGTCCTGGTATTGTGAAAGAACATATACCAAAAGTTTTTGCAAAACTTCTATATGGAAGCAAATTCCATAAGTTGAAAATGTCGCGAGGACAGCAAGGAATTGGAATTTCTGCTGCTGCAATGTATGGACAATTGACAACTGGAAGGCCGATAAGAATTACTTCGAAGATTGCTGAAGAGGAGAAGGCGAATTATTGTGAATTGTTTATTGATACCAGAAAGAATGAACCTGAAATTGTTAAACAAGAAGTTAAAAGTTATCCACACGAACATGGAGTACGTGTTGAGCTTGATCTTGAAGGAAGTTATGCAAAGGGAGATCAGAGCATTGACGAATATCTAAAGGAAACTGCAATTGTGAATCCGCATGTTACTATTGTTTATACTAATCCAAAGGCTGAACAAAGAATATTTGCTGCAGCTACTGATAAAATGCCGCCGAAGGCCGAAGAGATTAAGCCTCACCCTCATGGAATTGAGGTAGGTATTCTTATCAAGATGATGAAGAATACTACTGAGAAAACTGTAAAACAGTTTTTGATGAAAGGTTTTTCGCGGGTCACTGATGGGGTTGCAACAGAAATACTGAGTGCAGCAGTGATGGATCCTAAGACTCCAGCATCTGAAGTCACTCGAGTTCAAGCTGATGATTTGATGAAGGCGATTAGGAAAGTAAATATTATGGCACCGCCAACAAGTTGTGTTATTCCTATTGGTGCTGAATTGCTTGAGAAGGGATTGAAAAAGGAAATTCAGGCTGAATTCTTCACATCATGCACAAGGCCACCTCAAGTTTATCGCGGTAATCCGTTTGTTATTGAATGTGCAATTGGTTATGGTGGAGCACTTCCAGGCGATAAACAGGCGACAGTGCTGCGTTTTGCTAACAGAGTTCCCTTGTTGTATCAACAAAATGCGTGTGCATGCACTAAAGCAATAGTGCAGACTAACTGGAAGGCATATGGGTTAAGTCAAAGTGCTAATGCGTTGCCTTTTGGTCCTCTCGTTGTTGTTGTGCATTTAGCATCAGTTTGGGCACCGTATACATCAGAAGCGAAAGAAGCAATTGCGCATTATCCTGAAATTATTAAAGAGATTAAATTAGCGTTGCAACAGTGTGGAAGAGAGCTTGGAATATATCTGAAAAAGAAACATGGAGTCATGCATGAACTTCAGAAGCGAGATTTCATCACAAAGTATATTCCATTTGTTGGAAAAGCGTTGATGGAATTGTTGAGCTTGAACAATACTCAGGAATTGGAAATTGAAGATCATCTTGGTGTGATACTTGCGGCCAAAAGAGGAGCTATGGACGAAGAACTGGTGGAGAATGTTAAGAAACCTAAGCAAGCGCATCAGAGCTCACTTATTGGTGCTACATCAAGAAGAAATTCTGATGAGGAAAATGAAGACGAAGATAAAGATGAATATTCTGATGATAATGATTCTGTAGATGAAACGGAGGGGGAAGAATGAGCAAAAAACGAAGTCAGCCAAAGCAGGAAGATATTGTTGAGAGTATAAAGAAAATTGCTCAAGATATATGGAATTCAATTCAGGAAATGCAGGCTCCTGAGATGAGCATGCCTGTTCGAAATCTTCAGAATGTAGATTATGATAAAGAGAAGGGATATTTTACCCTTCTTGACAAAGAAAAAATTAGAACTCTGACTGCGACTACAATCAAGACTTTTGCACAGACTTTGCTCATGCTGAGTTTATCAAAGAATCTTGTTCTTAGCGACGATCTCAGCACAAAAAGAGAAGTTTACTATATTGCATATAATTGGGGAGATGCTGCATTCAAAGATCAACCAGAATCTGATGCAGTCATGGAAGATGTTGAAGCAATGCTTGGACAAACTCGTGAGCACTTAGGATTCATTGCAGGAGAAAAAGCAGGAGTAGTGGCGGGAGATTTAGTTGTAGTTGATATTGATTCTGAGACAAAGCAGCCGATTGAGATTGACTGCCGGAAGTTTGGAACCGGATCTTATTCAATTCCAAGTATCGTTGAACATTTCAGTTTCAAGACTTCAGCTAAATTTATTTTAGCAATAGAAGTTGTAGGTGCATTTGAACGTTTGAATAAACACAAGTATTGGAAAACTGCAAATTGCATAATTATTGGTATGGGTGGAGTTCCAACCCGAAGCACTCGGAGATTTATCAGGAAACTTGCAGACGAACATAATATTCCAGTTTATGTATTTACTGATGGAGATCCATATGGATATGGTTCTATTTACAGGACTCTTAAAGTTGGATCAGGAAATGCGGCGCATGTAAATGAATTCTTTTGCGTGCCGCAGGCTAAGTTTATTGGGGTAACGCCGCAAGATATTATTGATTATAAACTTCCGACGCACAAACTCAAAGATGTTGACGTAAAGAAAATTAAAGATCTCATTAAAAATGATCCGTTCATTAAACAACATAAAGAATGGCAACGGGCACTGGAACATCTCGCGCAAATGAAGGTCAGAGTCGAGTCGCAAGCTTTCGCTGCACACTCACTTAACTATGTGATTGATACGTATCTTCCTCAGAAATTAGCTGATCCTTCGAAGTGGCTGCCTTGAAACTTAGATTCGGATGAATCTAGGTTTCAATTATTTCTTTAATATAATAATTCATGCCGTGCTGCTTGTGGAAAGTTTTGAGAGCGATGTCTGCCATCAAGTCTGAAATAAGGAAATTAATTCCAATGGTAAACAGCATCATTGAAGCGATGGCAAGAAAGTTTGATGATAGGTCTTGATGCTCGAACAATTTCTGAAACATTGCGAATGCAGCTCCAAGAGTGCCAAGGATTCCAAAGATAACTCCAAGTCCGCCGAACAAATGGAGAGGGCGGCCATCAAATTTCATCCAAAACCAGACGTTTATCAAATCGAGGAAGCCTTTAATGATTCTTGAAAAGGAATATTTAGAGCGGCCGTAGATTCGTGGGTGGTGTCGCACCTTTACTTCGCCTACCTTGAATCCTCTGAGCTGAAGGAGAGCAGGAATATAGCGATGCATT
>CAZNVD010000022.1:6992-23499 GCA_964576505.1 uncultured Methanosarcinales archaeon | reverse complement strand
ATGGTGTTTCTTCAACTTCTGAAATTTCTTCAGTAACTTCAGGCTGAGTTACAGGCTGCTCAGGTTCATCTGCTAACTCTTTTTCTTTATTTGCAAGTTCGTTTTGCAATTTTTGAATCTCATCTTCAAATTGTTTGCTGAATTCATCGTTAGAAGCAGTCGTACTTCCCTGACATGCAGATAACATAATTAGTAGAATGATAAGTAAACTCACCACACTAAACCATCTTTTTTTCATAAATATCTCCTCCTATACCCCTCTTGTATTTATTATGCTGTGCACATATTGATCAAAATTGTGATCTTTATGAGTCGCTTTGATCAATTCAGGCTCAACTTCTATTTAAAATTTATGCTGTGGTGAGCGATAAAATGAGTTACTGTTGAGTGTCGAATGATTTTTTTGATTCTTTGTTTCATGAACCAAAGTTTCAATTTGCGTACATAATGTTTTTATAGTTTCTTGGTATGGGACTTTTTATGAAGATGAGAATTGTATTTGTTTTGTGTTGTTTGATTTTGCTGAGTTCTTGTGGATCAAAATCTGATGACCAGCTCACTGTTGGAGTATTAGTTCCTTTAACCGGGGAAGCAGCAGTGCTTGGAAAAGAAGTTCAGCAGGCGGTTCAACTTGCTGCTGATAATTACAACGCTATTTCTGATGAAGAGATATCTGTTGTATTCGAGGATTCGCGATGCTTTGGGAAGGATGCAGTTTCTGCATTCCATAAACTGGTTTCAATTAACAGAGTCCAGGCAATTGTCGGGCCTTTGTGTTCGTCTGAGACTCTTGCTATTGCGCCGCTTGCTGAACTGAATAAAGTTGTTGTTGTATCTCCTGCTTCAACTAATCCTTCAATTTCTTTGGCTGGTGAGTATATTTTCAGGGTTATTCCGAGTGATGCCCTGCAAGGGAAGGCTGGGGCTGATCTGGTTTGGAAATCTGGTTTGAAATCCGGGGCAGTTTTGTATGTGCAGAATGATTATGGAGTCGGGTTGAAAGATGTGTTTAAGTTTCGGCTTAAAGAATTGGGTGGAGTACTCCTTGCAGAAGAAGGATATGTGCAGGGTAGCTCTGATTTCAGAACACAGATTGCAAAAATTAAAGAAAAAAATCCTGAATTTGTTTATCTTGTCAGCCTTCCTGGTGAAGGTGGATTAATTTTGAAACAACTTCGTGAAATGCAGCTTGGGGTTAGTGTGTTTGGAGCAGAGGGGATACGTGATCCTTCTGTAATTAAAGTAGCTGGTGAGGCCGCAGAAGGACTTGTGATTACTTATCCGCAGCAGATTCAAAGTGAAAGGCGTACTACTTTTGTTAATCTGTACAAAGAAAGATATGGAAGTGAACCGGGGACATTTGCTGCTGAAGGATATGATGCTTTCAATATTATCGCGGTTGCGTATCGGGGTGCTGATGATGTTTCGAAAATTAAAGATGTGCTTTACAAAATTAAGAATTTTCAAGGGGCTTCAGGACCTATAACTTTTGATGCTAATGGGGATGTGGACAAACCTTATGCTGCTCAGATTGTCAGAAATGGGGAATTTGTTGATCTTCAGTAAGTTTTGTGTTGGTACCCAATACTTGTTTACCATATTCTAGCAGTCTGTACCACTGAGGTGGATTGAACTCAAGTTCAGATCTAAGAAATGATTTTTTATTGGTAACTTTGAGATACTTGAATCTTACTAGATTTTCTATTGTGTTGGTAATTGTAACTATTTCCGGGTAATCTATATATTGGCCTTCTTCATTGAGTTCTTGATTAACTCTCTTAGCTAATGGAATAATTATTTCTGCTGCTGTTGTTTTATAATCAGGGCAAGTCTGAGAATCTATCTGGCAGAACATGTTAAGTGTGTGGAGAATTGTCTGAAGGGTTAAGGGTTTTTCTGACCCTGTGGTTAAAACCTGCACTAAATGAAATATGGTGGTGTGCACTTCAATACATTGCAGTTTATGTTTAGTAATAGGAGTGTCACTATTCTGTTGACTATTGTATGTTACTTTAACCATTGTCGCTTCAGAATAGCGAAGCTGTTTTCCTTAATAGACTTTCTTATTTGATTCATAAGGTCAAACATAAAATGAAGGTTATGGATGGTGGCAAGGGTGTATGCAACCAGTTCGTCGCAGACGAATAGATGGCGGATGTATGCTCTTGAGTAGCTTTTACATGTGGAGCAGGTACAGAATTCACTTATTGGTTTTTGATCTGTGCGATATGCTGCATTGGTTATTTTCAGCATCCACTTATTTTTTCTGTTGCCGCCTTCATCTGGATGGATGTAAAGCTGACCAATTCTTGCGTTTCTTGTTGGAAGGATGCAATCAAAAGTATCTGCACCGCGCTCTACTAATTCGAAGATATCATCAATTTCTCCGATGCCTAGTGCGTGCCGAGGTTTGTCATTGTCTAAATATGGAATGGTCCAGTTCATGACAGTATACATTTCTTTTTTTCCATAAGCTCCTCCTACTGCGTAACCGTCGAAATCGCATGAGGCAATATACTGGGCGCTTGCTCTCCTCAAGTCTTCAAATCTTCCACCCTGAATTACTCCGAGGAGTGCTTGTTTTGATGTTTTTGCTTGAATGCTTCGGACTGCCCATTCGTGGGTTCTGTTCATTGCTTGTTGAGTGTAAGTTTTGTCTGACAGAGGGGATGTACATTCATCGAATGCTACGATTATGTCGGCTCCCAGTTTCTGCTGAATTTCAATTGATTTTTCTGGTGTTAATCTTAATTTTTTGCCGTCAATATGCGAGAAAAAAGTGACTCCATTGTCGTCCACTGTTGCCAGTTTTTTTCCTGTTTTTCTTTCTTTCATTTCCAGGGCGCGTTCTGTTGCGACTTTGCCTACTCCATGTTCAATTGAGAGGCCAAGGGAAAATACCTGGAAGCCTCCGCTGTCTGTGAGTAATGGACCATCCCAATTCATGAATTTATGAAGCCCGCCGTGTTTTTCTATGATTTCTTCGCCTGGCCTTAAATGAAGATGATACGTGTTACAGAGAGCGACCTGGCATCCTGCTGCCTTTAATTGATCAGTTGTGATTGCTTTGATGGCGGCTTTTGTGCCAACTGCTGTAAAGTTTGGAGTCTGGATTTTGCCGTGGGGTGTTTTGATGATTCCAGTTCTTCCTATGTCATTATCCAGTTGCTCCTTGAGTGAGAAGAATTTCATTAACTGAAAGATATTTGTGATTTTAATAATGTGTCGGTATATGTATTTTTGATTCCAGGACTCAAGATTCAATGGATTCATATGGTGCATGGATTTTAGACACAATTTGGTAATGAAGGAATTTTGATTAATCAAGAAGCAATGGTGTGAATATGGGACTTCTGGCTCAGCTCATTATTAACGGAATAATTGCTGGATCTATTTATGGTCTTGTTTCGGCTGGTTTTAGTATAATTTATTCTACTAACAAGTTTATGCATTTTGCCCATGGGGCAAGTATTGTTTTTGCTGGTTATATGCTGTATGTGTTTAGTTCAATGTTGCATGTTCCGCTAATTTTTGCAGCACTGCTTTCCGTAATTCTTACTGGTGGATTTGGATTTATGATGTATTGGGGAATATATTCTCCGCTTGAAAAGAGGAAGTCGTCACATGTTGTGCTGCTGGTTGCTTCAGTCGGCCTTCTGGTTCTTACTGAGAATGTATTTCTGCTTTTGTTTGGACCTGAAGTAAAGAGTGCGACATTTGCTGCGGCGAGAGATAGTCATGCAATCTTTGGGGCTCTTGTTACAAAGATGCAAGTGGTTCTAATTGTTTCGAGCATCATATTTTTTGTTGTGCTTTGGTATCTTGTGTATAGAACCAAATTTGGGGTTCAGTTACGTGCGGTGTCTGATCACAAAGAGTTGAGTCAGGTATTTGGGGTTGACAGTTTTAGAATTTCCAGTATGTCTTTTATTATTGGTTCTTTGTTTGCGGGAGTTGCCGGAGTGCTTATCTGTCTTGAACAAAGTGTTTCACCTTCGGTTGGAACAATGCTCATGGTGAAGGGATTTACTGGTGCTGTGATTGGAGGACTGGGAAGTGTGCCAGGAGCAGTAATTGGAAGTTATGTGGTTGGGCTTGCTGAGAATGTTGGATTGTGGTGGTTGCCTTCATCCTGGAAGGATGGAATTTCATTTGGATTGTTGTTTATTTTCTTACTTGTAAAACCACAAGGTTTGTTTGGAAAGCGTTTGGAGGGAAAAAATGATTGATTACTTCCTTCATCTGCTAATACTTATTTGCATTTATGTAATTCTTGTTTCTAGTCTGAACATTGCAGTTGGATTTAGTGGGATTCTTCACCTTGGACATATTGCACTATTTGGAGTTGGAGCGTACACTTCGGCAATACTGGTGTTTGCAGGTGTTCCATTTCTTGTTAGTCTGCTGATTGCTGGTCTATTTACTGGCTTGATTGGAATTTGTCTCGGGGTGGCTTCTGGTAAGTTGAGAGGAGATTATCTGAGTCTGGCAACTCTGGCATTTGGTTTTGTAGCTCATTCAATAATGATGAATTGGGTTATGTTTACCCGAGGTCCGCTTGGACTTTCTGGAATTCCTCCTGCTGCTTTGTTCGGGATAACATTACAAAGTCCTTATGCTTATGCAGGGTTTGCTTTGTTTGTGGCGGGTTGTTCAGTGTGGTTTTTCCATCTACTTGTTAGTTCACCTTTTGGCAAACTCATGGAAGGGCTGCGTGATGATGAACTTAATTTACGTGTGCTTGGAAAAAATACTTATCTGGTTAAAATCAAGGTTTTATTTGTGTCCGCTTTCTTTTCTGGAATTGCAGGATCAATGTTTGCACATTACATAGGTTACATTGATCCAAGCTCTTTTGTTCTTGGAGAAATGATTTTTATTCTTACACTTGTAATTGCTGGAGGACTAGCCTCTCTTCGGGGAAGTGTGGTTGCTACTATTGTACTTTTTATGATTCCTGAATTGTTGAGATTTGTTTCAATTTCTGGAGCTGTGCTTGGTCCTGTGCGTCAATTATTTTATTGTGTTGTCCTGCTTTTGGTACTGTATGTTCGACCATCTGGAATATTTGGGAAGGTGGATTTAAGATGATTGTTGATGTGCGGAGTGTTCGAAAGTCTTATGGCGGAGTTGTTGCGTTAGATGGCTGCAGTATTCAGGCAAAAAAAGGGATGATTACTGCAATTATTGGTCCTAATGGTTCTGGAAAGAGTACCTTGTTTAACTCAATTTGTGGACTTGAGCGGGTTGATAGCGGATCTATTTTTGTGGGAGCTGATGAAGTTGCTGGAAAGCAAACTCATGATATCTGCCGCAATGGAGTTAGCAGAACTTTTCAAGATGTCAGGCTGTTCAGGCATCTTACAGTTGGTGAGCATCTTTCGATTGCATTGCAAAAATCAGATGAAGAGCTTCTAAAAAGTGTATTTGGCAAAAATAAAGATAAAAGTGTGAATGTAAAAGAAATATTGAAACAGGTTCATCTTCCTGTTCCACTTGATACACAAGTGCAGACATTGAGTTATGGTCAAAGAAAACTTCTTGATATTGCGATGGCAGTTTGCAGACCACATGGTGTGTTGCTGCTGGATGAACCAGTTGCAGGAGTTAATCCTGCCATACGGAAAATTATTGTGGGGATTCTAAAAAATCTTGTGAAGCGTGGAGATACAATTGTCATTATTGAGCATGATATTGACTTTGTTATGAGTATTGCGCATTGGATTTATGTGCTTGACAAAGGAAGGGTAATTGCATCAGGTGTTCCTGAAGATATTCAGAAAAGTGAGAAAGTGCTTGATGTGTATCTTGGTGGAAAGGTGAAGGTAGATGGTTGAAATGCTACAAATTCAAAATGTTTCAGCCACTTATGGTGAACTTCTTGTTTTGAAAGGTGTTGATCTTGAAGTGCATCCATCTGAAATAGTGAGCATTATTGGTCCGAATGGAGCGGGGAAAAGTACGGTGTTGAAGACTATATTTTCTATTGCAAAAGTTACAAAAGGAAAAATTTTACTTGATGATGAAGAAATTACTGGATGTAAAAGTCACAGTTTGCTGTCTAAAGGAATTTCGTATGTTCCGCAAGGACAATCTAATTTCCGGACTCTCTCAGTAAGAGAGAATTTACTATTTGGGGTGAATTTTGCTGAGGTTAAAGAAGAGAAGGCTGCACTTGAGAGTGTGTTCAATGTATTTCCTGCTTTGCGGAATTTAATAAGCAGGCAGGCATATGGATTGAGTGGTGGGGAGCAGCAGATGCTTGCTCTTGGCAGAGCGTTGATTCATCATCCTAGATATTTGCTTCTTGATGAGCCATCTCTCGGTCTTAGCCCTAAGTTGCAGAATGAATTATTTGAGATGTTGAATACTCTGAGGAAAGAAGGAATTGGGATATTGCTCGTGGAACAGAATGTTGTGAAAGCTGTTGAGATTGCTGATAGAACTTATTTGCTGGAGGCGGGGAAAGTGGTGATGAAAGGTGGACGAGATATTTTGAATCATCCAAAAATCAGAAGTGTTTATCTTGGAGAATGATTACCATTTTTCTTTGGCTTTTTGATTTTATGTGAAGCCATGATTTCATCAAGTTTGCGATTTAGATCTTGTTTGCTTCCTTGGTTGACTATAACTGTTCCGTGGGCTCTTGCATATTCCATAATTTTTCCTAGCTGGATTTTATCGTCGCCTTGATCAAATTGTTCATCAGCTTCTAAAGCTTCAAATGATTGAATTGTTTCATTGGTTTTATCTGGAATTTCAGTTTCAAGTGCATAATTTGTAGCTTGAGTTAACCATCTTTCAAATCTGATACTTATCGGAGCAGTGATGTGAATAATGTGCAAGTCGGTATGTTTTTGGAAGTACATTAATTCCCGCATAGTCATAATGTCATGAACAATTCCGGGAGAGAGCCCTTGAGCTAATGATTCAAGAACTGATTTGGAATAAAGATCTGGATTGCATTCTTCATAATTAGATACAAGGCGTTGAATGCGGGCGAAATCTGTGATTCCATAGCAATCTTGCTTTTTGGGGTCCCAGCCCAAACTTGTCATGTGATTGATTACTACACCTGCTATGCTTCTTATACTGGATAATGGGATATTGTATTGTGCATTAAGATATTCAATACAAGTATGTTTACCTGAACATTTCTCCCCAGTCACTGCAAATAGTTTCATTTTATGTAAAATCTCTGTGTTTCTATTACATTTCTATGGGTAGTTTAAATGCTTTGACTTTGCTTTGATGAGTTATTTATAAATACAAAAAAAGGTGATTGGAATTTAAAATTCCTCACACATTATAAATTCCTTAAACAAGATAACCGCTTAAAAAGCCTACTTCTGCTGATGACATGCCATCTGCATGAAGCTGTTCATACACAGATTCGCCTGCGTATTTGACGTTTTGGGTTTCTTCCTCTTCAAAAAAATTGGTTTTTGGTTGCTGGTATTTCCATTTCATGTTTATCTTGCACCTCCGTTTGTGCATTTTATACTTAATGACCTTATTTGCTGGAAAAATAACTTTTCAATCATCTGGTGGCTGACGGCCATGGGATCACCTCAATTTTTTCTAAATTATGTGGGGGCGTTATCATATATAAGCGCTGTACTAGAATGTGTCCAGTGGCTAGTGGATTGATTGTAAAATTATTTATAGAATTTTTTTATTTTCTTTACAAACCTTTAAATAGGTGTGGGCAAGATTATCATTTAGTTTATTTTGATGTCTTGGAATTTTATGTGTATTCTCAGAAGTTCATATTGTGATTTATAGAATGGAGTTTAAATTTCTTTAAATATTTGCTTTATCCACTGAATAATGTGTGTTTTAATAATTAGAAAAAAAGAACGTTTGAAGCCGTTCTTGTGTGTTAAAGTGTGTGTGTGGAAAAAACGTGTGTGTTCGTTTTCTTAGGATAGGGTATGGTATTGTAATTTAAAAGATTTTAGTTAGTGCAAACTATACTTGATTCGAAATTGGAATGATAATTTTGTGAAAAAACAAATTAAAAATTTGTAAAAAAACAAAATTAGAAAAAAATTATAACAAAAAATAAAAAAACGCGGTAAAAATCGGGGGTTATTTAGAAAATGGACTTTATTGTGGAAAATGCATTGGGACAGGTTGAAGATAGTCAAGATCAAGATCTGGTCAAACAGGCAAATATCAAAGTTATTGGATGCGGCGGAGCAGGTAATAATATGGTCCGCTGGCTCTATCACAAAGGCATCAGAGGTGCTGAAATTATCGCTGTTAATACTGATCACCAACACTTAGGTGTGACTGATGCAGATCGTAAATTCTTACTTGGTCGCGAGCTTACTCGTGGACTTGGTTGTGGTGGAGACCCGTCAAAGGGTGCGGAAGCTGCGAAGGAATCTCTTCAAGAGTTACGTGATGCTCTTAAGGGATCGGATATGGTATTCGTATGCGCAGGTATGGGTGGTGGTACTGGTACTGGTGTTGCTCCTGTTGTAGCACATGTTGCTAAGAATGAAGGGGCTATTGTCATCGGAACTGTAACAATGCCGTTTGATATCGAGCGTGCTCGGGTTGATAAGGCTGAATTCGGTTTACAGCAGTTGCGAAAGGCTTCTGATACTGTTATTGTTATTGATAACAATAGATTAGTTCAGATTGCGGGTAACTTGCCGGTTGAACACGCGTTCGCTGTTGCTAATGAACTTATATCAACGATGATTAAAGGAATAGTTGAAACTATTGCGATTCCATCGCTTGTAAATCTGGACTATGCTGACGTAAAGGCTATCATGACAAATGGTGGTGTCAGTTGTATCGGAGTAGGTTCAAGTGATACTAACAATCGTGTAGAAGAAGCGGTTAAAGGCGCGTTAAGCAATCCTTTGCTTGAAATCAATTATGAAGGTGCTACAGGCGCTTTGATTCATGTCCATGGTGGACCTGATCTGACTCTTGAGGAAATTACTAGGGTTGGTGATATGGTTACTGAGAGTCTGGATCCAGATGCAAATGTTATCTGGGGTGCCAGAGTCAGTCAGGATATGAAAGGAAAGTTGACTGTGATGACAATCATTACTGGAGTTTCAAGTCCATGGATACTTGGTGCGAAAGAAAACCGGAATTCAAAGGCTGAACAAAAGCGAGTTTCAAATGAACTCGGGATTGAGATGCTTTAGGATTAAAGGCCGCGTTATATTTTAACGCCTCCTCTTTTCTAAAGACATACCCCCAATATGTTAAATGAAGAGGCGTTTTACGTTCTTCCCTCCGGTAACACGGAGGGGGAATTTTTTTTTTCTATTTTGAATTTCTTTGGTAGTTAATTGTTAGAATAATAAGGAAACTAATGCATCAAAGTTTCAAAAGATTCTGTGATGCACATGTTTCATAAGAAAAAGTGTTATTTTGTAAATAATTTTATTTTTTTACTTTAGTTTCAAGATCTAAAATGTATTCTTTGTAGAGTTTTGCATACTCTTGCTGTTTATAGGCTGGGAGAGTTCCAAATGATTCCCTTGGGTGTTTCCAGAAACCAGTGTAATCTCCATTCATGGTTTCGTCTTCGGAATCTAATCCGTTTGCGTTAATGTCGAGAATTGCTATGGCTATGTCCCTAAATTTGGGGTTTGTGTTAAATATGAGGACTTCTAGTGCATTTTTTTGTGCATTTTCTTCGTTCCACCATTCTCTTGTTGAACTAGTATCTGTGCCTGAGCGCCAGGCTCTGACTCTGTATGCATTTTCAGTACCATCTTTTGTTAGCCTTAGACCAGAATCATCTTCTGGTTTGGTATTAGTTGGCTTGGCTTCATGATGATTGTTCATTAAAGAAGAATAAACTATTTTTACTTTTTCACCTACTTCTTTTCTTTCGGCTTCTTTAGCCTTAAAATCAATAAAATAAATTGTACTGCATCCTAAGACTGCTGCTGTTAATGCTACATAACCGAGATTTCCTCGTGGTAGAAATGATTTAATGTTTTTCATCTTACTCTTTTTTTACGCTTTGTTTGTTAATAAAGATAACGATGGGGACCCAGACGTGTAGGGGGGTTGGGGGAAAGAATAGAACAACTAAATGTTCAGATATCTGAGCCCCACTATCGTTACTAGGTAGTGGTTAACAGGCTTTATTTATAAGCTTTTCGCTTATTTTGTCTCTCAGGAGTGGGGAAATAAGCCCTTGGCTTATTATTGGCTGTTTCGCTTGATTTCTAAAGAGATACCCTTTGAGAGAAGTCTGATTTCTCGTGGACATTCTGTTGTTTCTATGTTTTTAGATGCTGCGTAATTTAGAATCTTTTGTTTCTCGGAATCTTCAGAATATGAGATGAATACGCAGATTGCTTTGCCTTGTTCTGCTTTTGCAGTTGGGAAGGCTTGGATTGTTTCTGATACAACAGAATCCCATTTTTTGTAGGTTTCATCAAGTTTGGCTAGTTTTGCTGGCAAATTCTTTTCTATGAACTCGGTATTAACTCTTTCAAAGTCTAACATTGGTTCCATGATGGTCCAAAGCTCTTTTTTGGAGCAACCTAAGAATCCTCCGTATCCCAGATTCAATGGTTTCCAGTTACTGAAGCTGCAAACTACGATGTCAGGCATATGTTCTTTCAGCGCTTTGTCTAAATAGGATCGTCCGATGGAACCGCAGATGTCTAAAATAAATAGTTTTGAGTTTTTTCTTAATTCTTTCAAATTGTTACCAAAATAATAGCCTGCAGGTTCTGCGCACAATAATGCTTCATACTGTTTGTCTGAAGGGAAGATTCCGTCTTTTGTAACCACAATTTCAAATGGGATTTGAAGTGATTCTGCGCATTTCTTGTAAAAGAGCCAACCACCTTGATCTGGAATGCTTAAAGTAAGTCCAAGCTTTTTTACTGCAAGCAGACTTAGAAATATTGCAGAATTGCATCTAGAAGTAAAGATTCCATGTTGCATGTGAAGCATTGATTTAATTGTATCAAGTGAAGCCATTTCTGATTTTGCGATGGCTCCTTTTAAATGCCTTTGTATATTTTTTAGCTTTTAGAAAATAGATTGCTTGGTCTCTCAGCAATTCTTCGCATGACATAGGGGAACCAATCAGTTCCATACGGAATGTAGACTCGTACTTTGTATCCTTCTTTTGCAAGTTGAGTTTGCAGGTCTTCTTTTACGCCATATAAAAATTGAAATTCAAGACTGTTCTTTTTTAATTTTAGTTGAGTCATTAATTTTAAACAATAATTTATGATTTCTTCATCATGGGTTGCTATTTCCAATATTGCTCTTTGCTTTGGTGGAGTTGAGAGAATTTTCTTAATCATTTGTTTGAAATTATTCTGGATTTCATCTCTTTCCTGGTATGCTATGGCTGGTTCTTCGCGGTAGGCGCCTTTTACAAGGCGAATAATTGGTTCTGTTACTGATGAAAGTAGTTTATCCAGGTCTTGAGCAGATCTTTTCAGATGTGCCTGAAGGCAGATGCCACAGTTTGTGCTTCTAAGTTTGAGTATCTGGTACATGGTGATTGTGTCATCTACTTTTTGGCTTGATTCCATGTCGATTGTTACAATAATTTCAGGATCTGCAAGCATAAGGATAGCTTTTACGCTGTTCATGCAGAGTTGTTTATCAAAGAGGAGACCGAATTGTGTTAGCTTTAATGAAACGTGGGCATCAAGTTGATGAGTTCTGATATGTCTGATTATGTTTTCGTATTCGTCGCATGCTGCTGCTACTTCATCTTGTGTTTTGTTGCTTTCGCCTAAGTGATCAATGGTGGCAGCTATTTTGTTATTTGAAAGCTTTAAGGCAGCATCCATTGCCGATTCAACTGAATCTCCAGCTGTAAATCGAGATGCTTTGCCTTTGAAAAAAGGTCTGAGAATTGCTGCTGCAATCTTACTTGAAGATAGACCTATGAATATTGATCTGAGCATAGGTTGATGAATATTCAATTGTTTTATAATTATTGTGAGCCTTCAAACTATTAACTCTTTTTGCATAATTATTTATTTGAGTATATGTTAACTTGCAATATGACTGATCAGAATCGAAGTGCAGGGATTCTTCTTTTTCGGCAGGAGAAAGGAGAAAGGTTTTATTTGTTTGTCAAGAAGGAGGCGGGTTGGCTTGATATTCCGAAAGGAAGAGTTGAGGAGGGTGAAACCGACTTAGATGCAGCGAAACGAGAGGTTGCAGAAGAAACCGGAATCAAAAGTTTCAGAATTGTGGATGGATTTAATTATGAATTGAATTACTTCTTTAATGTGGGTGGACAAAATGTTCACAAATTTGTTAAGTATTTTTTAGCGGAGACTAAAGACAAGAAAGTCAAAATATCTCTTGAACATATAGGATATGCATGGCTTAATTTTGAGCAGGCACTTGAAGCTTTAACTTTTGAAAATTTGAAAGAACTGTTGGTTGAGGCAGATGAATTTTTAGTTAAGAAAAGATGAATAATATTAACTCAATCCAAAAGAATCCATGAACTGCTTAATAACACCAAACTCGTTAATGTAATGATTGCCTTTATCAGTAAGAACATAAAATTTATTCTTTCCATCATCTTCTTCTGCAATGAAGCCTTTTTCCATGAGCTCTGTAATATATTCGCTCATCATTTTGTGAGAAAGATTTGCCTTGTAAAGTAAATGAGTGGGCTTTATTTTTCCGTGCTTTTCTCTAATCGCGGCGAGCATATCATTTATTACATGCAAGCGATCACGTTTTGATGTCATTCTCTTTTTTTCCTTTTTTTGTCTTAGCTGATATATATGGTTTAATTTTTGTGCTTACTGTCTGTGCGTGTTTGTCTATGATTTTTCCAGAGAACACGAGCGCAAGGTTTACTGCGAGCATTATGTATCCAATGAGTTCAGCGAAATGACCTGTAATGTAAAAGTAATAACTGAGCGGGACGAAGCAGAATAAAATATTTCCAGCTGTTAACGCTGCAAATCCGAGAAGCACATATAATTTGCTTCTGTTGGGTGCTGACTGATAGTTGCGCCAACAATGACAAAGGATGTAAATAAGCAAAACTGAAATTACCACATAGTTTGCGCTCTGAGTTCCCTGGGTAATTACTGCCAGAATAAATGTGAGAATTGCGATTAGTGAGAATGTGTGCGAATCTTTATTTTTCGCCTGAAGGTAAATAATTATCAGAAGACCAGACATCATAAACGCGTCTTGAACAAATTCTCCAATCTGTCTAAGGGTAATAACATCTCTTACTACTTTATACACTTCACCGCCCACATGAATTCTCTGGTAGATTGCAATATTGAGTCCAGACTTTAGAAGATATGATAATGCGATTGCAAAAAAAGCGTATGCAAAATGAAGGTTCTGATTTTGCTTTGTAAGTTTGTAGAACTTAAATGAAAGATAGCCGATCATGGCTGTGATGATCAGGAATAAGCACTCAAATATTACATCAAGACCTAAAAACCAGTTTGGAATGAATAATGTTACCCCCATTAATTGAGGAAAATCGTAACTGGCCTTATAAGGATTATGAAACTTTTTTCTCTATTGGGATTCAATAGCTTCTTTTCCTAACGCCTTTATAAGCAATTGGCATAACAACATTTAGGTGATGTTTGATGGGTGCGAAATTGGGGAGTGCTAAGTTATTTGCTTGCATACGCGTACATGATTTATATACACATGTTGTGAAATTCGAGAATTACCTCGCTCGAATTGAGCTGGGCTATAGAAGCCAAACATGTGGTCTTAAAACCATTGATGGCAGCAAAGGGAAGATGACAGTTGATCTGTGCAAATTCCTGGGCTGCCATTCCTAGTCATTCCATGAAATACCCTGGGCTGGTGACCTCCATCACCTCCCATTCTTTTTTATTCCGATTCTTGATGCTTTGATTCTAGAGTCATAAGTTTCAATTGATTCGTATATAAAGAAGAACCTTAAATTTTAATAATAATTTGTACGGTTCTTCGAATATAATATAGAAAATTTTAATTAAAATATGTTGTTCTATATTATATAAATGAAAGTCAGCGAAAAACCATATAAATAAGGCAATATTTCAGGTTGTATGGCGAAGAAAAAACAGTTTGAAATTGATGATAAACTCTTTGAAGCTCTCAAAAAGGCAGTTGAGGAACTTGAGAAAACTGAAGAGAGTGTAAAAGGCAAATAGGTATTTTTCTTTATCTTTCTTGTTAATTGTGTCATTCTGAGGAGACGATGGCTTCTTTTAGACTTCGATATATTTATAATTTCTTTTTTGTAATTGAGGAGTATAGAAACTTTAGGGGGTATGTAGTGATGGTAAAAAGAATGTATGTGATTGGTTTAGTGGCTAGTGTGCTAAGTCTAGGTGGTTGTGCTTCTGTTGAACAAAGACAATATCAACAGCCTAATCAGTATGAACAAACAAATAGATATGATTCTCAACATGAATCTCATGTTGCTACAGCAGTAGATATGAATGGTATTGATTATTCCCGTTATGTGCCAAATGCTACACAAGTAGCGGCTAGGCAACAGGGAGAACCAGCTGTAAAAATTTCTGCTCAAGGCGGACAGTCGCAGAAAAAGGCAGGTGGATGTGGAGGATGTCCTAAGCCAGCTGTTCGAGGCGAACCTGTGAAAGCAGGAAGACGTTCGTTGGATTAAGTGAGATTCAATAAAAGTCTTTAAACTTATTATTATTTATTTTTTAATATTTTTGTTTATTTTTAAAAATGGATAAAAAAAATTTTATTGCTGGATTGCTTGTGGGAGCAGGCCTTGTATTAGGTTATCAACAAATGAATCAACAGAATCCTAAGCATCTTGAGGATCGAGTGATTCAAGAACGGAAGTTTGTGGAAAATGTTGAACAACAAGTTTCTGAAAGTCAAAGATTGATTGATAAATCATTTACCATGGTGATGATTCCTGCTCTAACTGAAGGAGAATATCTTGGATACTTTGTGATTATTTCTGATAGAAAAGCATTTGGTGCTCTGTCTAATAAGCATAGAGTTCTTTATGCCTCTGATAATCATGTAGAGCTTGAGCCCTATTCTCCGCCTCTTGCCAGACCTGAATCAGGTATTTCAAACTGGAAGACAATGTATCCGCAGGCAATGAAAGTTGAAGATCCTTATGTTCAGTTCTATGAATCTCAAGCTCATGTTCCAATCGGAAAGTTGAGACCTTTTAAGAAATAGAGTCAATATGATTGCTTTTTTTCTTTACTTTTCATTCTGATGTGACAAACATTTAATAATATGTGACATTTGACTGTCTTTATGGAAACAGAGAATCTTGCCATAATGTTCACAGATATCAAAGGGTTTACAAGCCGGACTTCTAAACAGTCTAGGGCACAGATGGAGACATTGCTTGATGTGCATGAAAAACTTGTTGGACCTATATTCGGAAAATTCAGAGGAAAAGTAGTGAAGACGATAG
The DNA here is from genome assembly GCA_964576505.1 of uncultured Methanosarcinales archaeon. Lineage (GTDB taxonomy): Archaea > Nanobdellota > Nanobdellia > Woesearchaeales > WJKV01 > CAZNVD01. Next base: position 8,084 of record CAZNVD010000022.1, on the reverse strand, counting down.
GCGATGCTTTTCTTGTTACTTTTAAATCTCCTACTGATGCTTTGCTTTGTGGCATGCAAATTCAGAGGGCCCTGACTGCTTATAATCATGAGCTGGATGATGCAGAGAAAATTGAAGTAAGAGTGGCAGTAAATTCAGGAGAAGTTAATGTTCGTAAGAGTGATGTATTTGGTGAACCAGTTAATATTGCGGCACGTATTGAAGGAATTGCTGAAGCCGGAGATATTTATTTTACTGAATCTGTGTATTTAGCAATGAATAAAAATGAAATTCCTTCTGCAGAAATTGGTTATCGACACCTGCAAGGAATTCCATATGAAGTAAAAGTGTACAAAGTTCTTGGAGAGCGTGATATTCCAGTACCTAAAGTGAAGGTTCCTAAAGTTGTTGCAAAAGGTGTGAACACTGGAAGCCGAAAATGGATCTGGTGGGGAGTTGCGATATTTATTTTGTTCCTGCTTATTTTGGGAGGACAGAAAAACAATAATTCAGGTGCGAGTGTTGCAGAGGCTCAGCAGAATTTACCTTCGGATGTTGTTGATACTCTTGATGTTTATGATACAACTTTAGTTAATATTGATGATGTTGATGCCTGGCTTGAGAGTGTGAAACTTATTGTAGAACAGGGTGATACTGAAAAAGCTGCAATCTATTTGTCAGAATTTGAGACTCTTAATAATAATCGACTGAGTGCAGCTCACTTTGTTGGAGCTTCTTACTTGTATGAAGTTGTTGGGAATTATGATTCGATGGTACAAGTATTGCAAAATGTGATTGAAAAAGATCCTTCGCAAATTGAAATCTGGGAGCAGACTAAGAAGCAGGCAGAGAAAGGGATAGCTTACTTTGGTAGTGGTTCGCAGGCTAATTCTGCAGTTCAAATTAGAAATACAGCAGAAGAAAAAATATTGATTATAAAAAATGGTGAGAGTAAAAATAATAGGTTCCCATGATTAGATTTTATTTATTTCTTTGTTTTTAACAATCAGATTGTCTAATCTGTTTACAAGTTAATTACTGGGTGCTAAGGACCAGCTAGAATAAATACCTGGATCACTACGTAAGCAACATAGAATAATACTAGAATAATTC
>CAZNVD010000022.1:1747-6982 GCA_964576505.1 uncultured Methanosarcinales archaeon | reverse complement strand
CCTTCTTTTTTTGTAAGTGTTCTTTGTGTTTTTATGAAGAGCATTGCAAGGAGGCCAGAGATTACCATTGCCATGCCTGTGAAATATATGAGAATTGGATCAAATGAAAAAGGTCTGATTATTGCTAGCAGTCCTACTACAAATGTTGCGTCCAGAATAACTGTTCCAAGAAGATCACCTAATGCAAGAGTATTTTTTCCTTTCTGGACCGCTTTAAGCGAAAAAATAAGTTCGGGCATGCATGTACCAATTGCAACAACTATGAGGCCAAGGAGCACGGATGGAACATGGAGATCGAGAGCGAATGCTACTGCAGTGTTTACAGTGAAGTAACCTGACAATAATAATACTGCAAGACTGAATGTAAGGAGAATCAAATTTATGAGCCAGTGATTGTTTTTATTCTGTTCTTCTTTTCTGAACTTTCTGCTGTCGTAGTAAAGTTTGAAAAAGAAACCAGCGCAACCCAGGATTAATATGATTCCATCAAATCTTGAAAGGTGAGCGTCAAAACCAAGAAGGACTGGTAATGATAACATTACTAAATAGGCGAGGTCTCGGTTGATTATTTCGCTTGTTATCTTTATTCCATTTCTGGATGAAAGGGCTATTATTCCGAGAATCAAGGTGAGGTCTGCGATATTTGAGCCTAACAAGGCGCCAAATGCAAACTCTGGAATGCCTTCTATTCCTGAAACAATTGCTATTGTTGTTTCTGGGAAGACTGAGATAACTGCAACGATAAAAAAACTGATTAAGAATTCAGAAACATGAAAAATGCGGGCGAGCCTTGATGCATATCTGGTTGAATATTCTGCGCTTTTTATGAGAAATATGAGGGCGAGGAAAAAGAGAAGGCCATTGATTATCACCATGGGCTTGTAATTGAAAAATTGTTTATAAATGTTGGGGATGAGGGGTAGCAAAGAGAGTTTCTATTGGATCAAGAGCTTCAAAAAATCTTGAGAGTCTATTGAAACTTTTATCAAAAAGATTTATAAGTGATCGGGTGAATCGGAAAGATGGAAATGCGTACTTGCCATTATGCCGCGGTCGCATAGCCTGGCCATTGCGGTGGATTGCTATAGGCATTGGGTCTATATGAAACCCAAGCTTTGGTTGATGCAGATATTCACTGTCTGTAAGGACACGGGAGTTCAAATCTCCTCCGCGGCGCCTTTTTTTTAATATTATTAATTTGTTATAAGTTTTTTTCTAATCAATTTCACAGACTTTTCAATGTCTTTAGTTGTGTCTATAATGATTGAGCCTTTGATTGTGAAAGATTCTTCCTCTTCTTGTATTGGTCTTTTGCCTAATCCAGTAATGTGGTCTCGCGTGACTGAAACTTTGTCCCTTTTTTTTCTTACTTCAAAAGGAGCTTGAAACTGAAATATTTGGAATTTAAATTTTCTTTTTTTGCAGTATTCTTTATATTTATTAACCATTTCTGGATATCTGAGTAATCCTTCTATTACTATTAGATCATAATCATCAATTTCTAACAACTTATCGATAACAGTTTTGATGATGATTACAGAATTGAGATGTGCCTTTTTTTCTCCTGATTTGTATTTGAACTGGAGTCTTTTTCTAAAATTATCCTCAGATATGAATGCAGGTTTGATTCCTTCTTTTTTGATTTCTTTGAGCAAGTGAGTAGCAATGGTGGTTTTGCCTGCTGCAGCCGGACCTCTGAACAATATGATCGTCACCATTTTTAGAATGAATCTATTTAAATTTATTAATCTACCTTCAAAGATTCAAACGTTTCTATTGTTGCTTTGGAGTCTCTAAATCTTCATATGATTTACTCGAGAAACACAGGCTTAACGATAATTTTATATACTATGGTTGCTATAGTGGCTATAGATGGTAACAACAATCCAGCTTTCAGATGAAACAAAGCAAATGATTGGTAGCTTTGGATCTAAAGGAGACACATATGAAGAGATTATCAAAAGAATCTATAACATGGCGATAAAGGAGCAGTTGAGGCAATTTCTGCTATCATCTGATGATACTATTTCTTTAGAAGAAGCTCAAAAAAGGCATAAGGTAATGTGGCAAAAGTAGAGATTGTTAAAAGTCTGTTTGAAGAAATAGAAAAGAAGTTCAAGCATGAAGCCAGCAAAATATATGATCTTATGAAAGAGCTTGAGAATAATCCTTTCAAAGGCAAAATGCTAGGAACTGTTGGAGGGATTGTTATCAAAGAACTTAAGTACAAAAGTTTTCGCTTTTATTTTATCACAGATGGGTACAAACTTAAGTGTACAAATAGAGATTATCTCATAGATCTGCTTCTTAGGTTTGTCAGAATGTCAGATAAACGACATCAACAAGATACAATTGATGAAATTAAAGAGGTACTCAAGAAAATCGGGCCTGATGCATTTAGTTAGCTTGCGGCATCAATCGCATCAAATGTTTCTATTGTTGCCTTTAATTCTTTAAATCTTCTATATCTTTAAGAATTTTTTGGCAGGCTTTGATATTACCTTTATCGTAGACGAGAATTTCTTCAATCTCGCTTGGCTGAGGAGCATTAGGACAGGTGAATCCGCCAATTTTGTAGTCTTTTTCTCTTCCTAATATACAGAAATCTAGAGAACTATTGTTTTCATGCTCTGATGTTATTTCTAGAATCTCTGATTGTATTTCTGCTGCTTCATTGGTCAATAAGTAACCTGGAAAAATGCGGGCAAGATAGTGTAGTACAGATAGCATGATTCTGTGCTTTCCATTTTCAGAAACTTTAAGTTCTTCAATTGTCTTGCGAGCCATTCTCAAAAAGGATTCTTGATCTTCAGTATCGAGCTTTCTTTGGATGGTGTCTAATATATCTTCCAGATTATCACCCATGTTACAAAAAAAATCTGAAATTTCAACTGGAATGTATTGGCACGCTCTGCATGTCATTATCAAAATTCTTGTTACAGTTACACTGTTATATTTGCATGCTGCACAACATGGAGGAATAACCCTAAATGTATATTCTTCCAACTTACTTTGAACATATGATTTCTGAGTTTCTAATGAATGTAATGGATGCTGCTCTATTTGCTGGATTACTGCAACTAAATTTTGCTCAGTTTCCAGGCACATAGGTTCCGAATCTGGATTTATGAAAATCTCATGATATTCAATCACATCGCCCGTATCTCTGATCTGATCTTCATATAATTCATGCAAAGATTCAATATTCATTTTATTCTCTGCTCAGTATTGATTTAAAAGGCTTTAGGGTATTTTATCGCTTGACTTGCATGAATATTAAATATTAGAATTACATTAATTTTTTCAAATTTAGATCAAACTTTTTTTAATTCTTCTAATTCTCTTAGAATTATTTTACATGCAGCTTTCATGTTTTCATTGTTATCCTGATTCAGTAAGTCTTCGCATGGTTCTGCATCAGGACAGAAAATTCCTCCTAATGTATATTCGCTGTCATTTCTTATCATGCAAAATGCCGCTTCATGTGATGGTGAAAGCCGGTCTTCAATTGCCGGAAATAAGTGAATGCCTTCTTCCAGAACTCTGTTGTCTGGGATTTCGTCTGCAAATTCTTCAATCATACTCTGAGGAAAATAGAGAATATCATTTAAGTATTGTTCAGCTTCGCTCTCTGATTGCCTTAGTCTTATCAGTCGCATTGTGTATTCTGTAATTCTGGGAATTGCATATTCTGGAATTTGTCTTTCTTCGAGATCTATTCTGATCGTATCAATGCTATCTTTGTACCATTCTCTCATATCAGAGTCTTCATCTAGAGCAGGTTCATTTTCCAGCTTAGTACTTATTGATTTTAGTAAGGATTCAAGATCTTCTGGAAGATTTACTGTTTCTTCTGAAGTAAATGTGACCAGCTCAATGGCATTATCTATGATACTGGTTATATGCGGGCTTGCATGTTTACAGCTTGCGCATTTTGATGTAAATTTGCAGTTGAGTTCCTGTAATTTTTCTCTTAAGTATTCCTGCTGTGTTTCTATAGAATGATGTTCATGTTGTTCGATGTGCTGGCGAATCTGTGATATATTTGAAATTACTTGCTTGTAATGGCGATCTGATTCTAGTTCTTGACTAAATTGATCATATTGTGACTTTTCAGCAATAAGATCAATTTCTTGATCGTACAATCTAAGTAAAGAATCTCTGTCTCTTCCCATACTATGAATTTTAGATAGTCATTTATTACCTTTTCTAATTTATCTTTTAAGTCTTATAAACTATGCATAAAACTGTTCATAAGAAAGGTTAATATATTTCATAACAGACTTAAATTTATGGCAATTGCTTTAGATATTATTCAACAATCATTTGAGAAAACAAAGAAATTGTTTTTTCCGATCAGATCATATTATTGGCTAAAGATGGGTCTTGTCAGTTTGTTGATGGCCGGGTCTTTTGGCGGCAGTGGATTTAATTTTTCAGGATCTGACTTTGGGTTGAGCGGGAGTGGAGATTTTACATCATCTCTTGCAAACTTTAATTCACAGGCGTTGCAATTTCTTTCTGAATATAGTTTGTTCATTGGAATCGGGATTGTTTCTTTAACAGTGCTTACTTTGATTTTAATGTATATTCAGAGTATCTTTACTTTTGTATTTATTGATGGTGTTGCATCTGGAGACATTGCTATTGGAGAAAGTTATAGAAAGCAGCACGATGCTGGAATGTCTTATTTCCTTTTCAGACTTATATTTGGATTGATTGGGTTAATTGTGTTTGGGTTGCTGACTATGTCAGTGTGGATGTCATTCTTGTCGAATACATTGATAAATTTTAATCTTTCAATTCTCTTTCCTATGATTGGAGGAGTTGTTATTTGTGGTATTGTATTTGGAGTGTTTAGTTTTGTTATCAACCAATTTGTAGTTCCTATAATGTATTTGAAAGGAATTTCTATAAAACCGGCTTTTGATCACTTCATGAAAATAGGTAAGGGAAAAATCGGTGAGATGATAATTTACTGGCTGGCTACCCTTGTGTTATCATTTGCTGCAGGAATCGGATCTTTGATTGTTATTTTGCTGCTATTGGCAGTAGGTGCATTATTCATGATTCCGATTGCAATGGTTTTTGGAATGACTGCAATTTCCAGTCCGCTGAGCGCGGTGGTTTGGGTGGTTCTTGGTGTGATCCTTGCGGTTCCATTGGGATTGCTGTTTGCTTATTCAATCTCAGTAATACTTGTTCCAATTCCGTCATTTTTCAAGATGTATTCTC
>CAZNVD010000022.1:0-1737 GCA_964576505.1 uncultured Methanosarcinales archaeon | reverse complement strand
GGCTTTTGAAAAGGGGCATGAATCCAAGAAACTAGTTTCTAAGAAACCGGTTGCCAAGAAGCAAGGAACTAAAAAAGTTGGAAGTAGGAAGAGAAAATAAAATTTAGAATTTGAATAATTTCTTTTTTACAGGTGTATTATTTTGGCTTGCAGAATCCTTATTTAAGAATCCTATAACATCTTCACATACCTGTTTTGCAGCCTTATGATACTCTTTAACAGGATCTTTGTCATTCCGTGCCAGAACATCTATGATTCTATCCTGGCCGAAGAAGTCACGTTCTACAGGAACACGTCCTTTTGATGTTTTGAAAACATCGTATTCCTTAAGTTCTAAAGTCATAACTTTTTTGTGAATATTAAGAATAATACCAAGCAATTCTTTTTCGCTTTTTTTGCTTAAGTCTTTTGTAAGTTCTGAGAATCTATTATACCATTCTCTTGGTACACTGAGGTGCTGGCGGATTTCAATTGAACCGCCTTTTTTGTTGCTGTAGACTCTTCCGATAACAGAGTTTATTGCTTTACATTTATCTTCAATTGAACGAATTGTTTGACTGAGATTTTCTCTTGTTATTTTTGAGACCGCTGTTTCTATTTTTTTTCTCTCAGAAGTAATTCCAGTTAAGTATCTTCTGAGTTTTGCTGCGATGATTGCGAGCCTTATTCTTTCAGCAGGTTCACTGAACAAAAGGATGAACGCGAATAAATAAGATACTAACATATTCCACCATGTAAGGATGCCGCCGTCCATTGTGCTTAGAATTGGAATGATTTGAATTCGCCAAAGCATGTAGAAAAGCACAGAGAATACAAAAGGAAGGGTGGTTAACCAGAAATGCCAGTCTTTTTTGTGCAAATAATGCGAGAACATGACGATTAAGTAGGCTGCAGTCGGGAGGAATCCGATGAGCACGAGGAATATTGGGGTTTGGCTGAATGCTGCTGCTATCAGCATGAAGAATCCGAATAACACAGAACATGTTAAAATCAGAACTTTGTCTTCAGAGGTAAAATTACGATCTTGGCCCTGTTTGATTTGAGTCTGTACTTTCTCTGAAATAAATATCACCCCTAAACTACGGCTAAAGAGAGCTTGTCGGTATTTAAACGTTTTTCTTTGTTGCCAGGAAACTTAGGAAACTGAGTTTCAATTGTATCTTAAGTTTTGCACTTCTGTTCAACGCACTCAAGAAGCTGGTTGATTACTTTTCCTGCTGCTGCCTGAAGGATTGATTCTGGAATTGGTTTGAGCAAGCCTCCAAAGGCGCAATCTGCAGAGCCTGATAAAAAGGTGTTTTTACCTTTTGCTTTTGCTTCTACATTGATGGTCATGTTGAGGGAACTTCCTATGCCTTTGCCTGTGACTTCAATTGTTTCTTTGTAATCCTCTAGATGAGTAATTTTGCAGCTCAGTGCCATGCTTCCTTGAATAAATGAGAAGTGAGGTTTTACTTTCATTGTAAATGTTGTTTTGGTTTTGAATTCAAACTCCGATATATCTGGAGAACATTCTGCTATATTCTTGGGATTCTTAATGAAGTCCCAGACTTTGTCAATCGGAGCTTTGATTGTTGAGCTTGTTGTAATGTTCATGTCTGTGTAAATTAAAAAAGCTATATAAATCTAGTTGCATTTATCGGCCTCATGAGAGGTGAATTATTAAAAATTAGATTTGATTATGACTCCGCACTTTGATGTGTGAATAAATTGTAATCTAATTTTTAATCTCGCACA
>CAZNVD010000021.1:17052-25442 GCA_964576505.1 uncultured Methanosarcinales archaeon | reverse complement strand
GAAACAAAATGCTGGCCAGCAGATGCTAACAATGTAAATAACAATGGAGAAATTTCACCATACGAAGACATAGTTACCTCAACCCAATGTGGCTGCATCTCAGGAGTCCGCGGACACCTGGCAAATTTCGCAAGAGTCGCAAGAGGAATGAAAAAATGCCTTCAATCAGCAATGATGGGAGAAGTAAGAGCTGGTTATTGTGAACGTCTCTTCGCTCAATTCACCTGTGATTTAATATCATCCGCAGTCCAGAAATTCATGAAAGGAGCAGGAGACTTCTCATCAGGCGAAGGCGCAACAATCAGAGGCAACTTTAATCAGGTTAACACACGTCTCCAATCAAGATATGGATCAATAATCCAGAGCAGGTATGGATTGAGCGCAGATCAGTTAGTACACAAAGCATGTATTGCAGCAATCTCTGGAGATTGGTCTGATCTCAGAGGCGTATTCCAGCAGGCTACAAGAATCCCGGTCAAGCCTATATTTGGTCCACTACTCCCGGTCTCAAGATTCACCGCGTGGAATCCTTTCACAGGCGAAGCTTCAATTAACTATTACATGACAGTCGGTATCCTTTCAGGAGGCCAGGCAGTTTCAGCAAGATTAAGATTAATCTGTGATAGAAGCCAGCCCGGCGGAGAATTCTGTCCTCCTTCAAGACAAGTTGTAGAGTTAGAAGCATTCTACATTCCTCCTGATGGCAGTGTTGAAAGAAACATTTTCTACCAGGACGACAGAGCCAGATACTGGTACAATGTGGCTGAATTGGATTATGAATACCAGCTTGGAGACAAATTTGTAAACTCACCTCCAATAAGAGAAGCAATAGACAAGAAATCAGGATTAATCGCGCAATGCCATTGGCAGTTATTCCCTCCTCAATTAGGTTGTGACACATTATCCCAGGAAGGAGCAGGCGGAGCAGTCCAGCTACTAAATGCATACTTCGCTCCAAAACAACGCACAACCTTTTACCCAAGCAACAAAGTAAATTTGAAAGCAGACTACTATTATTCAACATTCGGCCAATCACCAGAGGAGACAAATGTTTACCTTGTTTATGATATCAAGAAACCAGATGGTACAATTATATCAAACAGACAAAACCCGCAGAATACAAAAGTTGACTTAACATCAGGCAGACAATCAGGTGTCTACCAGATATTCGAAGTTCCAACACAGCAAATTACTGCCACATCAAACTTATTCGGATGGGTTGCTGACATCGCACTAGAAACCGCAGTCCAAACTAGCAAGCAACGAGAACTTATCCTTCAACCAGGTGAAGGCATCCTTATTGCAGCCCAAACTCCATTAGCACCATCCGGAAGAACTTCTACTAACATAAGAAGAGTCACTAATGCCAAGATTCTAGGACTCTCAGATACTCACAGATCCACTACGCAACCTTTCATAGGACCATTACCCCCTTCACCAAATGAACCCAACATGCCACTCACACTTTACACAGATGAGCTAAAGTGCGAAAAGTACAACAAACCAATTGATCAGGGATCAAACAAATTTTCATCATTCGAAACAATGCTTTGTGTTAACAACATGGACTCTCAATTTACGGCATTAGAGGTTCAACTAGAAGTGGAAGCTTATCCTGGAATTGATGATCAAAATAACAATCTTCAGATATTAATATTCAAGGGAACATCATCATGAGAAAACAAAAGCTGCAAACAAGAAACAAAAGGCAAATAGAAATGCACCATAGCCACGCATTCTTATTCTACTGGCTAGTTTTCATCATACTACTAAGCTCACAGTTTATTGTAAATGGTCAACAAGTTAGTGCGCCAACAGACAATCAAATAAAGTACATGGCAGATTTTTTTGTTCACGGAGCATTTTCAGCATACGACAAATTTGAGTATTACAAAATAAATCCACCTACGCAAGATGCAGACAAAGTAAATCTTGAAAAGATAAATAGGGAAGATCCCTCAGGAGTATTTAAAAATAGTTACTTTGTAAGATTCGCAGAAAATATCCAAGTACGGGTCTGTAAAAAACAAAACTGCAAATACGCATCCGATCTCACTACTGAAGATAGACCAAATGTATTAGTGATGTTCTTAGGAACCACAAATACAATAAGTGACATAAAACTCATTGATCCAACCAATCTCCAAATTCTCGATAGCTCTCCATCATTGCCTCTTAATCAGAACCAAATATTTACTCATCAAATTCCAATATCAGATGCCATGAATATAATTGACAAATCAAAAAGTCAAACAGAAAGTAAAGCAAAAATGATCAAAACTGATGAATGGTACATTCCAGTATTACCGAGTTTATCAAGTACTCCTTACATTCCAGGTGAAGAATATTTCATCCCATTAAAAACAACGCAAAAAGAAAACATTCTAAGAGACAATGAAGTATTATTTTCAAGGAGAGAAACAAACAACAAATACAACTATTATCTCATTACTGAAATTGGACAAAGCCCAGTACCATATTTAGGTTTGTTAGAATCTGATCCCATAGGCTCAGTAACAAATGAAAAACGAGCAATAAGGTATATGGAAGCCAGGGAAATTCAGAAAAAGTACATCGAAGCAGATCCATCATTCCAAAGATTCAGCAAACTAACAAACTTGATAGAAATTAAAAAATTTGCAACTTCTGAAGACTACACCAATTTCGACGAGGCAATTATGTTTTCTAATCAAAAGCTCATAATCAGAAACAGCGCAAAAAAGCAAGATCAAAACAGCTATAAAATCCTATATCTCAATGTACCACCATTTGAATGGCAGAAAATTTCTAATCCAGATTTCAATACAATCAAAAATAAAGAATCAATAAAACCATTCCCAACAAACTTCGAACTAATAGGAGAATCAATAATCATAACGCCACCAGCTAAATCAGCAGGTTCAGACCAATACGAAACAATAGTCTCATTAATCCATGACGCAGATGGTGATAATATTATTACTCTTCCAGATCCTACAGATATAAGCGACACAACTAAGAGAGACAACATCATAGTATACGGACCAAACAATGATCCACAAACAAAAACTCTTTCATTCAACACAAAACCACGACCAAAAGATTGTCTTGAACCACCTCAAGTAGAAATCATCTGGCCTGTCGCAGATTCTGAGATTGATAGAAGACTCAATACTGCAATTAAAATTGATGAAAACGGAAACATAGTCACAAAGCAAGGTATTGAAGTAGTCGCATGGGATGATTGTGATCAAATTCAATACATTGCATTATATGATGAAAAAGCATACACAATAGAAAGACAAAATTACGCCAAAGAACAATCAGAAAAAGCAAAAGTAACACAATCACCTACTCCTCCAGTTCCAATGCCCGCAATAAGAGGAGCCATTCAAGTCTGCGACAACTGCCAGAATGGCCAGTTCTACAAAGATTTAGGAATTAACACAAACATTCTCTATAATTACAATCCTGGAGACTATCTAACACTGATAGTAAGAATTGTTGACAAAAAAGGCAAAGAAAGCGAAGACAGAGTCAGATTAATTATGTCTAAAGAAATTAAAGGAACTTCTACACAACCAAGTATTGTAGCAGCTCCAGGTGCAACACAATCAGCATCAGCCCAACCATCTGGTCCCCAACCTGCTTCACCACCATCAACTGTAGTAGGGTCTAAGCGCTATACGTCATTTAGTGCAGAAGATCTACTAAAATTAGAATACAATAAAATACATTATTATGAGGATGAAAGAATATTCCAATTTGGTAAAGTCGTCATAATCAACGGCAAACAATACATATTTACAAACACTTATGATAAATTTACTAATTCTCCTGAAATCATCACATTCTCAGTAACAGAAGGCAAAATCAATAGATTGACACAAGATCCAAAAGAAATTGAGACAGAAAATGCAAAATTCCTTGCAGAATCAAATGATATTATTGCAAAATCAAAAAAGTAACTAAAAACATCAAACCAAAGATTCTATAAAAGTTAGTATCAATTGCAACTTATGATTCTATAGAAACCAACCAAAAAACACATAAATAAGACAATCTTACTTTCTTACACATGTCAATCGAAATAACAAGAGATACTATTGTTCTCAAAAAGATAAACACTCCATCAAAAGAAGACCTAATATCTGAATTAAAAAGAATAGCAAAAGAAGGCAAGAAAAGACTTCAAGCAAAAGGTATCAAAGAAGAAGATCTTAAGAAATAATTAACACTTTCTAAATCAATCAATTGCAACCCTTGAATCTATAGAAACTCTGCATCCATTGATTCTATCTACTTGCATTCAGCCTAAGTCGAATTCGTTGGAGGATGATATACACAATTAGCATAACTATCAGGTTTATTTTTTAGTGTTCCACATTTGTGTAAATCAACACATTCCCTAGTCTGCTCACCTGAATCAGTGCAATTCTGCCACGCCTCACAATGCCAACTAGGCTTACACGCAGTACAACCCTGAACAAATACAGGACGATCTTCAATTGTGCCACAATTCTTTACATCAGTGCACATTCTATTTTGAATACCACTTTCAGGACAAATACTAGGGCTCCACGGTTCACAATCCCATTCTTCAACACAAGCAGGCTGACAACTCTGCTGTTCAACTGGCTTGCCTTCATTCTTTCCGCATTTACTCTCATCTACACATTTGCGGGTTTGGGTTCCAGATGATCCACAAACACTCCATTCTCCACATTTCCATGAAGCCACACATTCCATTTCCACAACACAACCCTGAGTTTCAGCTGGCTTAGATAATGTTGTGCCACAACTATTGCCATCAGTGCAGGTTCTTGTTTGACTCTCCCCGCTTTTACAGGCAACAGGACTCCAATCAGTGCAATTCCAATTCTCACTACATGACTCTTTGTTCATAAAAGGAATATTCTCAGGCAAATACGATAAAAGAGTAGGCATGTAATAGTAGCCAGCAGCAACAACTCCCACAATCAACAAAAATGCAATACCCCATATTGCAACCTTCTTTTTATCAAGTACATACCTTTTACCAGAATTTGAATCCTTTGAATCATATGTTTCAACTGATTCTTTTTGCTGCTCTTCTTGCTCTTCTTGTTGTTCTTCTTGTTGTTCTTCTTCCTGATCTTTTGTTTGTTCTTCCGCTTCCTCTTCCTCAACTTCATCTTCTCCCTTTAGATCCTTCAAAACATCCCCAACCTCAGCATAAGCTTTCTCAGGTTTCACAGGTTTAGAACTAACTTTTTTTACAGGTTCATCAGGAATAGATTGCAGAAACTCTTCAACCCCTTTTTTACCCACATTACCATATATGCCATCAAGTTCTTCTAAATCTGATTTAGAATACCCACGCTTTTTCAGGATCTCTTTGACAGCATCATATTTATATCCACGAGTCAGCAGCCAGTCAACATAATTTGTAACTTCTTTCTTTACCATCTAAAACAATATTCCCCCATACTTGACAAAAAACGGAGCAGCCAAAAGGCAAACTATAGTCATTACTTTAATAAGTATATTAAGAGATGGTCCCGCAGTATCTTTAAGCGGATCCCCTACTGTATCTCCCACTACTGCAGCAGCATAGACTGCTTTATTATTTTTTTGTTTTGAACCGGCTTCAATGTATTTCTTGGCATTATCCCAGGCCCCCCCTGAATTCGCCATACTCATGGCAAGCAGCACACCTGTTAAAAGGCTCGTGCTAATCAATCCGGCCGCAGCCTCAGCTCCAAAAAATAAACCAACTCCAATAGGCACCATAAAAGCAAGAATTCCAGGAAGCAACATCTTTCTCATACTTTCTTTGGCTGCAATATTAACACAATCAAGATAGTATAAAGATGGCAAAAGAGAAATTTTTGTCTTAATCTTAACAGTTTTTCTAATAATATTCACAATGCTTTCAGCTATTTGGTAAACTGATCTAATGGTAAGTCCGGCAAAAAGAAAAGGCATAAACGAACCAATCAGCATTCCAAGCACCACGGGCATATTAAGGATATTCACAGATGATAATTGAGCAGCTTGCGCATAGCTCATAAATAGCGCCAGTGCAGCCAAAGCTGCCGATCCCACAGCATATCCTTTTCCCATTGCAGATGTTGTGTTACCAACTGCATCAAGCACATCTGTCCGTTTTCTCACAGTTTCACCAAGACCAGCAATCCTCGCAATTCCGCCAGCATTATCAGCGACAGGTCCAAAAGCATTAACTGACATATTGAATGCCAGAGTGCTCAACATACCTACAGCTGCCAAAGCAATTCCATAAACTCCGAAAGCAAAATAAGAAATTATTATTGCAAAACAAAGAATTAACACAGGAAAAGTTATACTCAAAAATCCATGCGATATCCCATTCAAAACAACAGAAGCTGCGCCATACTTTGCAGAATTTGAAATTTCCCTGACAGATTTATATTTGCTGGATGTTGCATATTCAGTACTTAACCCAAGCAAAATACCAGCCACCAATCCGCTTATCACACTAACTACCATAAATTGTATTTGAGCGCCCAAACTTTCAGATAACACAACAAAAGAAACAATTGAAACAAGAATCAGAGAAACGATTGTTGCAGTCAATTGTCCAAGATTAAGAGCAGACAGAGGTTCTTTTTTATTAAACATAAATACACTCCATAATCCAGCACATGAACTTACCAATCCTGCCAGAACAATAAGCAGAGGATAAAATACATAAGTCATTTCACCTGGAAACAGAAGCATACCAACAATCTGAGCAGCCACAACACTTCCAACTAAAGATTCAAACAAATCCGCGCCCATCCCTGCAACATCTCCAACATTGTCTCCAACATTATCAGCAATTACTGCAGGATTCCGTGGATCGTCCTCTGGCAAACCTAATTCAAGTTTGCCGGCAAAATCAGCAGCAATATCTGCACCCTTAGTAAAAATCCCTCCTCCAACCCTTGCAAACAAAGCAACTGTAGATGCTCCAAGAGCAAATGCAATCAGAAGTTGAGGAAGATAAGTAACATCAGCAAGCAAGAAAATTAAGAGATTGATTCCTAAAAGTCCAAATCCAACAACTGCAAAACCCATAAGTGCCCCGCTTCTTAATGCTACTCTAAATGCCCTACCAACACTATTCCTTGCAGCTTGTGCAGTCCTCACATTTCCAATTAAAGCTCCAGCCATTCCAGCATAACTTGTCAAAGCAGAACACAATCCACCTGCCAAATAGCAGCATGCAATAAAAAATCCATGATCCATCCCGAATACACCCAAAATAATAACACCAATTAGTAAAAGAAAAATGCCCAGAAAATACATTTCAGTTCTAAGAAATGAAAAAGCGCAAGATTTGATAATGTCAGAAATTCTCTGCATTTCACTTGTTCCAGCTGAATCACTTTTAACAGAATTGTAGAGAATAAATGCAAGCAAAATTGAGAATACACCACCACCCAACAATAAATAAATCATACAGGAAAAACGATACCTGGCTATATAAATATTCTGTCAACAGAACCAATAACTAAAGACTAACAACTAAAAATCAATAGACAAGATATATAAATTTGATCTCCATTATCATTCTAAAAATAGGGGGCTTGAGGTGATGGATGAGCAACTAGAAAGTGTATTGAGCAGATTAGAATATGTAGTGCCAGCTGCAAATAAAATTCTGTATTTGAGATACAAAACATCTAGATTGCAGGTTCAAAAAGCAACTTCAATATACGATGCACTATGTGGATGCAATGATCCTCCAGTAAGAATAGTATTAAGAATGCAATTAAGACCAGAAGGTCAATATGACAATATTCTTTTGTTTGCCCGTCACATTTTACAAGAAATTAAAGACAAAGAGAGGCCAGATCAAGTTAAGGGACTATGCGAAATAAGTCTTGCATTTGACAATTGCAGAAAAAGCAACCCAAATTCTGATGTTTACAGCTTCTGTTCAACCGCAGTAAATGAAATAATTTTAGGGTACCTTAGAAACCCCAATATTGAAGAAGAAATTTTAAGCACATGTTCACTATTAAGCTTAGCAAAAAAAACTCGAATTCCCGAAAGCATAAGAGATTTAGCAAGACAATACCCATTCTCAAATTCAATACTTGCTTCTGATGTATGGACCGACAGTCTTCAAGGCAAGAATCGGTGGGATTTCGAAATTTCCCAGCTCAACATTTCTTATCCAAAAAATAGATTCAGTCAAAACTGATCATCAAGTTTTAAAACCAAAGTTTTTTAAATAGATTCAATGCAGAAATAAAAATGAAAATTGGTTTAGATCTTGATGATGTTCTTGGATGTTTATGTGAACCTTTCATCGATTGGTACAATAAAAAAAGTGGTACTCATTTCAACATAGACGAAGTAGTAACACCAAAATTAGAAGATTTATTTTGCATAACTTCTGA
>CAZNVD010000021.1:0-17042 GCA_964576505.1 uncultured Methanosarcinales archaeon | reverse complement strand
ATTGCACATACCTAAAACAGAAGGAAGTTCAGAAGCAATTGACTGCTTCAAATCTCATGGTGATAGTCTATATGTAATTACTGCCCGACCACTCACAAGCCTTGCAGTTTCCCACAAATGGGTTCAAACCCAATATGGAGATGTGTTTGAGGAGATATATTTCGTCCATCAATTAGAAGGCAGAACAAAAGACTTGAAAGCTCAAAAATGCAAACAATATGGAATAGATGCAATGGTTGAAGATAGTCACGCTAATGCAACAGCATGTGCTGATGGCGGAAGAACTTCTTTCTTGCTAAGATACCCCTGGAATCAGGTTCCAGGCAACAATGATACCATTTTACCTGTAGGTCACTGGCATCATGGTTACCATAATGGATGGCAAGAAATTATCGCATGGAGATTAGAGCAGGCGAGATTAGCATTGGAAAAAGAATATCCTATTACGAAACCCCTAGGAAATTAATAATTCTAAAATCCACCCAAAATAGAAAGCTTTATAAATAGAGAAAATCAAAAATTGCAATAATCATTTAAAAAAGAGAGACTAAATGTACAGCGAAGAAACCAATGGAAACGCAGGTTCTATCCTGCAAAGAATTTCTGATTTTGTAATGGCTCCCCATAGACGAAGTCTTGCTCGGACCTATCTGCAGGAGATCCAAAGAATCCTTCCCTTACCTATTCCTACTGCAGCTTTGAGACCCTACTACGACCCAGGCTTCAAAATCAATCCAGCTGATAAAAGAGAAAAATCAATTGAAGATACCCTACAAGTTCTTCAGGATCATGATTTCCCACTTCGTGACTACTACTCACCTGATAGAATATTAAATCCAAAAGTAATCATTATTGGAGAAAAGCATAACGAAAACAATGATAAAAAAGAGAAAATTTTCAGCCATCTCATTCATAAATTTTTACCTGAAGGTGGAACAATATATACTGAAGGAACAGCTAAGAAAATACATTACGAAGTTGACTGGCGCATGATGTTTCCAGAAGACAATTTCTTCCTCAACCTGAAAGACCTGATGGAACAAAGAAAAATCAAATTCCTGGGAAATGATAATGATAAAGCCCGGGATAAAATGGAACCATCCCAAGCCTGGTTAGATAGCAATACTGATTCAGTAATTAGTTCTTTTAGAAGTGGAAACTTGACAAGAAGAGCAGAATTAGAATTCAATAATCATGCCGCAACTTCAATAAAATGTATGAGACAGAGATGTAACACATATGCAAAATCTTTAGCAGAAAGCAAAGAACCAAAAATAGTTCAAATCATGGGTTACATGGACTTCATGTGGGAAGATATAGTTCCAAGCTATCTAAGAGAACATGGAGTATCGTATTTGTTTTTTGCTCAAGAAAAATGATAATTTTAATAAAATTCCAAATATCAAAAGTAATCTGGTAAGCCCTATGGATCTAAGAACACCCAATTATATGGAAGATAATCAGAAATTGTTAGAACTTATATTAACTAGAGCCAACAATGATGAATTTCCTTTAACAAAGATACAATGTGCCAACCTTGTTCTAAGTAAAGACCAATTCAAAAAAAAATATACAAAAGGACAAATTCAACCAGTTAATGACGTAAATCAGCTAACACAAAATTACAATATTGATCATCTCGATTCACTATTAAAATTAGTAAATAAAATAAAATTTAGAGTGTATGATTTTTTCTCATCAACAACACAATTCAATCCTCAAATCATATTCATCTGCGAACAACACGAAGTAGATGTTGAGAAAAGAAGCCAAATATTAGATCTTATTGCAACATCATATTTGTCAACAGGCGACATGATTCTCACCGAAGGACATGAAGGCACCATAAATTTCGCCACACTTCACGATACTGAGAGCGGCATGGAATTTAGCTGCATCGACCAGTCAAAAAAATATAAATTGTGTCCCAAAAGAGATGCTCTATATTACATAATAAATAAATTAGCTTCACAAGAAAAAAAAATAGTTTTCAACGATTGCCCACAGGCCTTAAAAGAACAAGAAAGAGTTCAAGAAACCTTAGATTATTATTGGAATTTAATTGCAACTGAGGGCTCCAAATGCAAAGAAGGCGTCAAAATCTTTGATACGTCTTACGACTGGTGCAAATTAATGCAACAACGAATAGATAAACATCTTCAGTATCTCCTTGAAAACCCAGCTCAAAAGAAACTTCAAACCTTTGGTATGATTCATTACTGGTGGCTGAATTATCTACCCCATTGCATTAAAGAAAGGGGTATTTCATACTTATGCATAGCACCAGAGAAATTTGATGAGCAACCAGAAACTAAATTTTTCTAAATTTAACAATCCGTGAAACAGGATTAAACAAAACATAGCATTTACCAAACTCATCTTCAGGAAACCCAACAGATCCCACATTCACCACAGCCCGAGACTGTGGTGGAATTTGTAAGTCGTCAGTAAGGATATTTCCTTCTCGCAAATAATTATCGCAAAAAGTAAATGGCTTATGAGTATGACCACAAAAAAGAATTTGCCCATCTTTCAATTCAGAATCCAAAACTTCCAGCGCTCGATCTGAATAAACATATTCAACCAGGGGAATTCTAGGAGTACCATGGCAATAAATTTCCAGACCCTCCCAATGCACTAATCTCTTCTTGTATAGATCCTCAAGGATAGTGCAGACATCAGGTTGCAAAGGTGTCCCTCTCAATGCCACCGCAAACACGTCATGATTCCCTGGTACAAACACTGAACAAACTTTAGAAATCAAACGAACCACTTCTTCAGACTTA
The DNA here is from genome assembly GCA_964576505.1 of uncultured Methanosarcinales archaeon. Classification (GTDB taxonomy): domain Archaea; phylum Nanobdellota; class Nanobdellia; order Woesearchaeales; family WJKV01; genus CAZNVD01. The sequence goes on along the minus strand of CAZNVD010000021.1, from coordinate 14,256 downwards.
CCGCCCTTCCCAACCACATCTCCCAAACAGTAAATCTCTTCAACACCAAAGGAACGTATATCAGCTAAAGCTGCTTCCAAAGCTTCCAAATTTCCATGTATGTCTGAAATTATTGCTCTCATAGTACCGCAAGATTTAAATAATAATCACTCAAGAGTGAATAATCACATGTCAATCTTGACTCATTTAAAAGATTATTGGAATTATCACAGATATTTCTATATCCCATACAAAAAGGAAGTCGCAAAGTACAGAAACTATACAAAAGAAATTGAGAGTATATCACGGGGCATCTGGCAACCAAGAAAGTCAGAATCAGAACTCCAAAACCTCGAAGACAGCCTACAGCTATTAGTTGAGACCTCTAGAAACCACAGCTTTCATGTTTATGACTTCAATATTCAAAGTCCTCCGATTGTATTACAATATGGACAAGAGCACGGACACGCAGTCCAAGAATTGGCTGACATGCTCAAAATATTAAGTAAAACCCAAATGCTTACCGATCAAGATGTCATCTTTCTTGAAGGTTTCAACAGAAGTTTCAATGCATCCCAATTCAGAGAAAATGGAAAAGAAAAAATTCTCTATGCTGCTGAAGGACCTCACTGGGTCATACCAGAAAACCACCCACTTCACAACGTGCTTCCACTTACTTCTCCAATTAGAATTGAGGGCATAGATGATGCGGATGCTACTCTAAGTATCCTAGCGGGAGAAATGACAATTATGCAAACAGAGGACTTGTACGATCCACGTAGTCTGAGAATGAAAGGAGAATCAATCAAAAAAATAATTTCAGCATTTCCTAAAAAAGCAGCTTCTTATATTCAAGGATACGCATCCCGAGGTAAATTTAGAAATAGACCTCACCTAATGAGTTCTTTGGATTTTTCAACAAATCATCTACCAAGATTAATGAAAGAAAGTAATCAGTCATACATTTTTTTTGCACGAAAGGACTATAATTACAAACAACAAGATTTATAAAAAATAAATAACACTAATAAAGCCATGGAAAACACAGCAGATCTAATTCAAAGACTTGAATCTTCTCCCAACATTAGACTTGTTCCACTAGGTCCTTATGTAGGAAGGTTTTCTCGACACCAGGACTTTTGGTTACACTGGGCTCAGGAAAGATTATTCGGGGTAATGTTAGAAGATATAACTTTTTATGGAAGTCACAATGCAAAAAGAGGAGAAATAGTTCAATTAAGAACAGGTCAAGGCTGCCATTCTAACATGTATCAATCAGAAAATTCCGTTCCAATTATGTATCCATACAGAGATAATAGCATATATTTCTATGGTTGTCCCATGGAAAAAATCGCCGTACTGCTTCCACAACAAGAATCAGGTCAAGGACTTACTATCGGAAACGTGCAAGAGCTTTTTGATAGTGCTGTCAGAAGCAAGACAAGGTAACAATCAGAAGTATGACTAATTTATGAAAGAAAAAATCAACTCAATAAAAGCATGACACATAACACAGAAAATTGGAGCACAATTGCAAGGATTGGATACTCAGGACCACTTAAACCAAAAATTGAAGAATTCATGTATCCAATATTTGGAAAGAGCTATAGAAAAGTTCACATTTTAGATGATCAAGTACTTCCACATGCCGATGCCCTAAAAATGTACGAACAATCATACGTTAAATTTTTTCAAGAGCATTCTGAAATTCTTAGATGGTTAACCTCAACTGCCTCCAACGTTTATGACACTGACATATCAAACACAGAGTCTGGAACTGACTACGCTAAACAAGAAACTCAAGCTACTCATATTCAAGACATTGCAGTAAGAAGAGCAATAACTGAATTGGGAAAAAGTTTTCAGGGATCAGAAATGATCAACATCAGAGGTAAAGACTCTAATGGATATTGCTTAAATCCTGGAAAGATTCCTTTCATCCATCCAGAATACATTTTGAGACCTAACAGACTTGGGTGGTGGGAAGAAGGATCTGTGGAAGATTTCTGGCAGAGCAACAAAGCGCTTCAGATTAAGAAAAGATCACTCTCAGCACATAAAGAACGCGATTCAACAAAAGTACCCCGAAATACATATACTGTTGAAAAAGGAGATCTGGAAGAAATCACACTACTGTTTTGTACATTCCAAGATCCACATCCAAAAATTAAAGGATTCGGTAAAACCTCTGATGATCAGGATCAGGAATATTATGTAGAATTTGCCCATCCTTATGTAGATGGACATTATATTTCAGAGAAAGAATTTTATTCACAGTTAGATATATCCTGGGATCTCCTCCTACGAGCGGGACAACAACTAATGCCAAAAACTCTCAAAAGAATTGGTAAAATAGTAAAAAACATAAAAGTCATAAGTCATTGAGATACACATATTATTCGTAAATGTCCAGAAATTACTATAAGTTTTGCATGCAGATTCACTGGAGATAACACCGCAGAAAGATACTACTATCTTAGAAAGGATTGGTGGACCCCACCCTTGCATTGATTCTGAAGGTGATTTACTGGACAAATTAACAATTGAAGAATTAAGGTTATGCCTTGAATTATGCAAAAAACCTTGCAAATAGCACAGAACCAAAAATAGTTCAAATCATGGGCAACGCAGACTTCATGTGGGAAGACATTGTTCCAAGTTATCTAAGAGAACATGGTGTTTCGTATATGTTTTTTGCCCCTCAATAAAAGCTTATAAATAGAAGCATTACGGATAGATTATGGAATATGATCTATTAGCAAGAATTTCTGAATCAAGTAGAGTCTCTTTATTTCCTCTTGAACAGTGGAAAGGAACATTTACTCAAGGAGAATCCCTTTTTGATGCAATCAGGAAAAAGAAAAGTGTAGAAAATTTGGCAATTATGTCAAAAGATTTCGCAGTACACTCAGATTTTACTTTACATAGAGGACTTCTTGTAAAGATACACCTAGGGCCAGGCTGTCCTTGTGGTACGTACAATTTTAATGAACTTATACCAGTAGAGTACAAAAAAAAGAAAGATGATAGTATGCATTGCGCAGTTCCATATGAAAATGTTTCTTTAATCTTACCATCTCCAGGCGATACTGGAATTTCCATAGAAGAGTTATTAGAAGTATTCAAAAGTTTAGATTAAACAAAAAATCAAGCAATTACGCCACCAGTTACTTGTTCATTATTCGCCAAATAATTATGTTGATCAATGATATCTTGAGCCAAACTTGCCAACTCTACTCTCCATCCCGCACTGCTACTAAATAGATTCTGCATCCATCGAAAGCATGATCATGGAAAAGCAGCAAAGGTTTTGATGCCAAATTAAATAAATTCTTAATAAAGCTTATAAATGAATCTTTGCCAGATATATAATGGATTTGTTTATTGATGAAGGAAACCTTGAAAAGCTGGTACCATCCTTTAATATTATTCCAGATATTACTGAAAAATCCAGGTTGCACTTGCGGTTCTTGTTGCTCTTGAAGTTTAGCAGCTTCTTCTACCATCTCTGCCTCTTGGACTTCAGCCTGCGCAGAAATTTCACTTTCTTTCTGAATAATCACGACCTCCTCTCCATCCTGTCGTAAATCCGCCATCTCTTCCAAATATTCATCTTTCAAAGATGGTATCAATTCATACAGCTGACTTTCCCAAGGATATTCTTCTGCAGCAAAGAACCCTAGTGGATTTGGCACTTTACCCTCAATATCGACACGCACAAAGTACTCAATAGCATTGTTATTTATCCCCCCTTGGCCCGCCCTACCCTCTGCAAGGTCAAGAATTGAATTTGAGTGGCCGGACCTAGCAACCCATAAGAAATGTGGATATGTCTGATACGAAGGTTTAACTATTCCTCGTTGCAGCAACTCTTTGCTTTGGCCTTCCCAAACCAGATATGACTCTATGCCTGTAGATCCCCCAGACTCCTCAACATACACTACCATCTTTGCACCTGCATTGTCTAAACCGAAATCCCAATTTGTGGGCATCCACGAGACAAACAATGTATCTACAAACTTCTCGCCTCGTCTCTGTCCCTGTTGTTCAATCTCCTGCGCGCGTTGATTATAGAAAACTTTACGAGACTCTGATGCAGCCTGTACCGCCTCTTTAATTTGAGGGTAAATAGTAGAACGCAATTGGTCCTCTTTTTCTGTATTACCTTCTCTCTCAGCATTCTCGATTCCTTCAACAAGAGAATTAGTAAGCCTTTGTACCTCATTATCTTTTTGGATAATTTCGGGAGGTTCAGGCAGAAGCTCATATCCTAATGATTTAATCTTTTCTCTGAAATTCTTGTGCGTAGCTAAAACCATAGTAAACCGTAAACCTTCACTTAGTCCACCTACCTTCGGCACAAATACACCAGGGGACTTTTCTTCCAAATCATATGCCTCCGCTACTGCAAGAACATAATTTCTGTCGGGCTCAACCGCCACAACTTCAGCACCAAGCTGAGCCATCAACAATTCAGGAATTGCCACACCAGATCCAATGCCAATAATGATTGGACGTTCATTTGATGATATGGCTTTGGTTGTTTGATAGATCCTTTGAATATCAGTCTGAGTAGGAATCCAATACATAGGAACTGACCGTGGTTTTTCGGCATGTCCTGGTTCCCAATCATCCAGTTTAAGAGCAAGAGTCCCATCATTATTCAGTGTAGGTACGACAATTCCTTCATATTTCCTGAATTTTTCACTCACTTCTTCAGTTTCTGTAATTTGTCCTGCACTTATTGCCAAAGAAGCTCTCGCATCCAAATCTTCCAGTACTTTCTGAGCTTCAGCAAACTCCTTTAATTGTTCAATAGATCTTCGATCTTTATTATCTGCATTTCTGACTGTGAAATGAAGTTCATGAATATCAACACGTTGAGGAATATCAGCTGATTCCTTGACTTTATCAGTTAGCACACTATCCACATCTTTCTTTGTTCCATATACATCATAGCCTACAAATCCAAGGGTCATATGTAGATACCCTTTATCTTTCTGGTAAGGCTCACTTGACTCTGTAGTTGAATCATAAGTCTTCAAACCCAAATTCTTCCTGAACTGAGAAATTTTATTGCTTCTAACCACCAGATAGTATGTAGTTAATCCTTTCTTTGCATCAACATTCTTTCCAATTCCTAAAATTTCAATATCATCTATCTGTCCCAATGCCTGTAATTCTCTGACTACATCACTTGATCTTTCTTGTAGTATCTTACTTTCCGTAGGACTGACAAGTGTAACATGGTATCCTTTTCCTCTCCTTGAAACAAGAGTTTCATAAAGCCCAGTTGCACCATCTATATTCTGTATTGCCTCTATAATTTCTTGAGCTTGTGGAACATAAACCGTAACTCCAATATAATTTGCTTTAGCGATAGGAACTGCAAGAGCACCATTTATTTCGCTAATTGCTTGATCAACTACCTCTGCTTGACTCGGCTCCATATCAGCATACAATCCTAATCCCTCAACAAGATTATGAGTTCTGATTCCAAGAGGTTCATCAACTGCAGTCGCAGCTGCTTCAAGATAATGATTTGCAGCCAATCCATCAAATAAAGGCTCTACACGGCGGTAGTTTTCTTGATTGGTAAATATTTTTTTAGCAAGATCTTTAAGTTCCTTTACATAAGGACATTCAGTACATGCATTTTGAACCAGCTCAATAATTTTGTCCGCATACTGAGTGGCGGTATACTTATCAATGTGCTGATCTTCAATCAGAAAATTGATTAGTGTATCACGTCCCATATATTGATCTCCCGCCCTGAGAAGCTTGATGATTTCCTCCAGCCCGGCATTCACAGGTATACCTGCTTTTCTCAGGGAACCAATAAGTTCATTTGCCTTTTGTTCTTCAGCCGCAATAGCCCTCTCGCCCCACCAGTTCAATACAAGAGGACCTACAAAGCGGGCAATCACACCTACAATTGCACCCCCAATGATGAAACCCAATGCGGTACCAACACTCAAACCAGTGCCAGTACCTGTAAACCAACTAACAACACGCTCCTTAACAGACACCGGGAAGTTAAGGAATTGTCTAAATGCCTTTCCAATATTCTCCAAGATATAATATGTAGCAATAGACACTACAATAAAACCTAAAAACACACCAGTGACTTTATCACCCAAAGCTTCCCTTCTCGCCCTTGCTTCTTGGTAAGCAGCAGCCTGTGCCTCCTCTCCTGTCAGCCTTTCATAATATGCAGACCTAAATTCTTCTTCCCCAACAACTCCCCTTTCCATCAACATTCTTCTTTCATCCGCTGTGATAGTACCAACTTCTGCAAGAATTCTTGCCTTTTCAGCAATTTCTGCTTGGGTAAATCTTAAATCAGGATTACTATTAGGTTTGTAAGTGTCAGTAGCAGGATCATATTCATATGAATGACCTTCACCAACTTCATGAGCTGCTTGAATAGAAGCAAGTTCCTCATTAGTTACGACCCTACCAAGAACTTGCTCAGCTCTGGATTTTAATTGTTGCACAGTTTCTGCTGCAGCACGTGCTTGTGCTTGTGCAATCTCACTTCCTTCAGCAATGAATCCATGATTAGCCCAATATTGATTACCATTTTGCTTTAAGACATTATCAAATCTGTCCCCAAAGGAAGGAGCATACTCACCAGGGAATACAGTATAGAGTCCAAATGCACTCGTAGGCCCAAATGCTCCACCTATAATATGCATTTTGTTGGTTGGTTTTTTCTCACCAGCTCGAATCTGCACTGTTTCAGATCTTCCACCCATGGTTCTCTGAGCAGTCACAAAGTCATTCCGTGTTTCATCCGATATCTCAACAAGAGCATCAAGTCCAATGTCTGAAGTTGCAATCGCTTCAATAACAACACGACCTCCTGGTGGAACTCCATCAATTACTCGGAATGTCCAACCAGGAATTTGAGGAACCTCCCCAGTTCTGTAAACATGATCAAGCACACTTTCAGAGAAGGTAACAATGTCAGTTGGAGCACCAAATGTATTAGTTTTAGTAAATACTGAACCAATTTCTTTGCCTTCTAGATGAGCCGCCAAATGTTCTAATGTTTTTTTGTCTGCCAAAGCGGAATTTAATTTGTGGAACCCTGGATTAGATCTGATAAACTGGATTCTTTGATCAGCTAAAGGTTTCGATTCAGAAAGAATCTTTTGTTCTTCATCCGTAAGCTGTTGCTTGCTCCTTAGCTTTTTATCAGCAGCATCATATGCTGCAAGTTTTTGTGAATATTCAACCAGAGTTTTATCAAATTCCTCTTGACTTGAAGCCTTTATACTAATTTTCTCTTGCGACTGCAATCGCTGTAACATCTGTTTAGCAAGTTCAGTAAATTTGAGTTCATCTGCATTTTTATTACTCATTACATCCATAATGGAAATCATTGCCTGAAGATGAGTAATAGACGCAAGGTAATTTCCTTGGAGGAATCTATAATCTCCCTTCAAGAACTCAGCAACAGCCCCGTTTTGGTTAATGCCCATTCCCTGTAATGCTTGCATAGCCAGAGTAAGTTGTCTATCATTCAGCAAGCCAACAACTCTTTTCAATTCATTAACAAAGTCAGCGCAATTTGAACATCCTCTTGGTTGATTGCCAAGACGACTTTCTAGATTCTTACGCTGATTATCTAATTCATGAACAGCAGGATCAACTTCAACTTCTTCTGCCTCAGACAGAGATGCTTCCGAAGCAGGTCCACCTACTGGGCCTAGACCAAGAGCAGGAGGTACATTTTGCTGCTCAAAGCTGGCTATCAAATCATTAAGTTCTTGATTAAGTCTAGCCATCAATTCAGGTCCGACTATTTCCTGATCAAGGGATTGAACAAATCCAGTAACAAAATTAATATCAGACTGTGTTAGCTGGTTACTTGCGCGTCTTTGGAAAATCTCATTTATTCTCTGCAAAGTATTCATATTCATTTGTCTCTGTTGCTCAATACGAGGAGTTATGAATGGCCGCAATCCAGGTAATATTCGATTTAGCCTTGCATTAACAACAAATTGGGTGTAAAATCCAAATGAATTTCCAAGCTGCTGCAAAGCAGTAGGCGCAACAGTAGGAGAGTTAACAGTTCTAAACTCATTCCATAATCCAGGGATTACCTGTAATGTTCCAGATGATGCACCATAAACATCAGCAGTTGCAGCAACACGTCCGCTAACAATTGCGTCAAGCACAGATCTCAGATTATCCAGATTTGTTACTTCAATGCCAGGGAAATTACGAGTCAGCCAATCAACCACATCGGGCTGCATTCCTGTGCCATCAGCAAGGTATGCATTGATCGCCAGTTCAGCCACTTCAGCGCGTTGCACAAATATTTGCCACTGTGGATTATTTTCAATAAGTGCCCCAAATCCAACATCAACAAACCGTGTCCATTCAATAATGTAATTAACAATACTTGAATCAAATTGATTCATACCCATCTGATTCAAAATACCTTCAGTAACTGACTGACTTCTTGTTTCATGATCACGCGCAATTCCCTGAGGAGTTGCAGCATTATAGTATCCAAGATCATGTCCATATACAGCCAGATTAAAGAGGAATGCTGCTCTGTCTGGATTTCTCAATTGCGCTCTGAATGCATCATTTGAAAATATTTCTTGACCAAATTCAAGTAACTCATTCCAATGAATCTGATTATGATATTGAACAGCCCCAGCTACCTGCGGATCAGTAGAATCAAGAAACTCATTCATCTGATCAATGAATTGTTGCTGTCTAGCTCTATACTGACTGGCTACCTGAGGAATAATCAAGCGATCTTGCAATCTTGCGGCGGGATTAGAAGGACCAGGAGTAGTTGGAGTGGTTGGAGTGGTTGGACCAGGAGACACATCATCAACAGCCTTCTGCAATCCCGCAATTCTCGCATCAAGCAACTTAAACATATGAGCTGTAGTCTCACGCATAATGAAAAATACAGATCTAACATCTTGGGCACTATTGGAATTTACAGCCCTCAAAGCCTCTCCATCAAGATATGAAACATGATTAACATACAACAACCTAAGCACAGCTTCAGTATCTTGCAACCGTCTAAGAGGAGTCTGACTAAATTCAGATAAGACTTTTCGTTCAGCAACAATAGCATCCACATTTTTTGGAACAGACAAACTACGCTCTCCATAAACAATAGTAGTAATGACCACAGAAGCAACATCAATCATAGCCCCGATTAGAACAGGCAGCGTCAGATACGGAAGCAATTGATTAGCAGTAGCAATTCTATCAGCAAGACTTGGAATGACAGCTCCCTGCTCACCAAATATACTCATCATTATGTGAGCTCCAGGTGAAACCGAAGCAGCCATGCCATAAGCTAAGAAGCTGCCAAGAAGCGCATATCCAAGTGCACCAGGAACATCTAAACGCTGAGAACCTGGAATGCGCGATCGAAGATCTCCTTTGAACCGGTTGTTAAGAATAAAGGTGTGAAGTGTATTTGATTTTATCTCTAGATTTGCAATCTGTGATTCTAGTTGTGCTCTTTGATTCACATCAGAAACCTGAACAAGACGAGCCTGTAAATTAGTCTTTTCAATTTCTATGTCAGCCAAAGTTCTAAGATATATATCTCCAACTCTTCCACGAATAATACTTCTAAAGCCAGCAGCCTCCTTAACAAATGTGTGAGTTGTAACAAGATCATTTCGAGTACCAGGCAATGATCCATATTTATTGTAGTACTCAAACATCTGAGTATACAATTCAAACAATTCATTTCTTGATTGTTGTAATTGTGCAAGTGTCTCTTGTACAAATTCTGTTTCAGCATTAACAAATGCATTCCAGTTTTCATAATTTTGAGCCCTGGCAGCAAGCTCCGCAGACAACACCTGCATTTCAGCTAACTTAGCATCAGCCTGTCTATTCAATTCTTTTGTATCAGTCCTTGCAACTTCATCAATATGTTTCAGTTCATCAAATTCAATTTCATTTGGAAGCCTCACAATTTCTTTCTCAATGACAACATAATCATCCCATTTAAAATCAGTAAAGTCAGCACATTCCCTGCAATCTTCAGCAATTAATGCACGTACACCAGATACTCCAACAAGCCTTCTTAATTCAACCTCAGGAAGAACCCGGAGATTTTTTACTTTTTGAAGAATTCCAACACTTCCTAATGTAGCCTTGAAATTATCACCAACAGAAGCCATAGAAGGATTTGGATTGATTAAATTTTTGTAAACCCAGATTCCTGCACCGACCACAACTGCAACACCAGCAACAAATGGTAACAATGCAACAATTGAAGCACCAGCCACAGAAGGTCCAGTAATAGAAGCCGCAGCGGCTTGAGTAGGAGCACTCAATGCATACAATCCAGGTAAAGCAAATGCAAGAATTGCACCAGCAATTCTCCTAGCGGTATCACCCACTTTTTGAATTACACTTATTGTAGGCTGGTCCGTCTGTGCATCAGCTTCAGAACCTAAAATTTCAAGATTTCTAAACTCTTCTTCGCTTAATGTTTCAGTTTCCAATAGTGCTTTGTCCATAATAGAAATAACTTGCTCAAGTTGTACTCTTTCATCCGGGGTAATATCTGAAAATCGGCTTCTCAAATCCAATGCTAATCTGACATTAACTTCCTTATCAGGTTCCTGCGGTTGAGTTGCAGTTTCAGCATAAACTGCAGCCGCAGCATCTGCCACTTCTTCTCTAACATCTGCCCAGTAATTTGCTAGCTCAGCAGGAAGACGTGATTTAATTCTATTCATAAGTTCTAAAGGTGTTGCGCACATATTTGGACACGCCTTTCCAACCTCTTCAAACACAATTTTGACAAATGCATCAGCACCAGTATCAGAACCTGTAGCCTCAAGCCAAATCTGTCTCAGATTGGCTTCAATTACCTTACGATCACCACCCCTGAGAATTTGAACCATTACATCAGTAACCTGTTGCCTGAAGCGAGGGTCCTCTGATACCATCTCAATAATAGAAAGCGCATTGACAACACCCAATGAAACTTTATTTATCTTTTCAGCTTCTTGGGGTGTAATAACACTGTGTATGTCTAAGTGCTTCAAAAGGATATTTCCATATTTATCCAACTCAAGTTGGGGCGTTTTACTTGCGTCAAAGCCACCAATAGCCTCAAGATTTTTATTAGGATCAAGAGGAAGGTCAGATACATGTTGTAATATACCAAGTCGGGGTATAGATTGTAAACTCTGTGCAATTTTCTTTTTATTTTCTTCAGATATATCCAAACTATTAATGGTGTCAATTGTTACAGTTTCACCTTTTCTTAATTTAGAAGCAATGAATTCAAATTGTGTCACATCCAATATTTTTGCTAAATCATCCATCACTTGAGAAATTCTTTGCTGATAGGCACTTGCAATGTAGTATACTTCAACATCCACAGTCTGAAGTCCTGAACCAACCATGTTATTCATGAAAGGTACTGTTTCTTCAAACACTGAATCTACTGAAGCATGATTGCTCAAAACAACAGGTGTTCTAGTATCTCCAAATTTGCCTTGTTCAAATTGTACTCCCATTGAGTTTGGCACTTCAATTAATTGTCCTTCAAGTGTTACCTGTGTTGGCAAGAAAATAGTCGATACATCCATTTCAGGATTTATACTTCCACTTGCGCCAACAAATACAATATCTTCAATTGGACTTTCTTCACTAAAGTCAAGCAATGCATCAATCAAGTCTCCAGAAAGACTACCATAAGGATTAGCAGTTGCAATAACATTTTTAACAGAACCATCCGAATTATATATCTTAAAAGTACGCATTGAGAGGATACGATTCTTTGCTACAATCTCATTATAGTATTTATCAGGTTTCTTTAAAGTTGGAAATTGTTCCCAGAGGTTGTGATCCCTAAGAATAATTATAATCTTTTCAAAAGTATTACCAGCCTCCTCAGCAAAACCTCGATTAATTACCAATTGATCTAGTGTATGTCTCAAGTTGGTGCTTTCTCCTTTGGTAATAAGAAGGTCATTAAGTTTATCATACACTGGTTTGATATCTTCAGTATAAGCCTGAGACTTAGATTTTATAGGAGCAACATTCAGAATAGTTTGTTGGTTAGCTTCTGGAAATCCATTCTTGGTAAGGAACTCACTAGTAATAGTCCCAAGACTATCGGCTTCCTTCATAATTCGCGAAATATCTTTACCTCTGCGATTATCCGTCAAGTATTTTGCCAAATTTGATTTCTGTCTTCGGAGAGGATTTGCAACATACTTTGCCTCATAGTACTTTTCAAACCAAGGACTTTTATCTTCAAAAAGAGACACAAAACCATTGCCAACTAAAAGAGGATCAGATTCAGTTTCCCGAACAATGGATTCTAAATTTGTTCTAAGATTACCAGCAATATATCCTTTCAATAAATAACCGTCCAGAATATCAGCCTGATCTCCAATGATAACTATCTGAGGAGTATTTCCTCCTTTAACAAGGTCATCAAGTGTAGCTTTAAACTCAGCAGAATAATCAATTCCATAATCAAAAGATGCAACTCTTTCAAGTGGGACATCAGACAGCCAAAGCTGTGCTTCCAAATGGAACAAGCGACTTTTTCCTCTAATATCTGCTATGAAATACTTAACATCATCAGCCTTGTTTGTTGCTACATATACTTTGTAGGTAGTTCTTTCCTGTTTTGCATCCACAAGAGTAAAAGTATCGAAGCCTTCCTTCATAAGCTGCGAAATAGCCATTTCAACTGTTCCTTCATGAAGGCTAATTTCTCTTCCAGCTTTTATTCTACCTATAATGAAATCAGGAATTCTATCACCGCTCCTAGATTTATAATCAATAGTGTGTGATACACTTTTATCGATTTTGCTGACGCGTGAAATATAACCAAGCGCTTTTTTAGGAGCAATCTGATCAGAAAGCATTTTTGCATTCTCAATGACTTGCTTAGTTGGCGTTTTAATTTCAAATACCTTAGGATCAACACTTTCTCTTAGCTTTGAAAGCTCATGTTCTACGGAGTCAAAAGAACTAGATGTATCAACAGCACCACCAAACCCAACAACTCCTCTCTCCATCAACCTTCTTCTTTCATCAGCAGTAATAGTTCCAACTGCTGCAAGAATTCTTGCTTTTTCAGCAATTTCCGCTTGAGTAAATCTTAAATCAGGATTACTATTAGGTTTGTAGGTATCAGTTGCAGGGTCAGATTCATATGAATGACCTTCACCAACCAAATGAGCTGCATTAATAGCAGTCAGTTCTTCATCAGTTACTGGCCTTCCAAGAACTTGCTCAGCTCTTGATTTTAGTTGCATCAAAATTTCAGTTTCAGTAGTACTGGTGTCAGACTTTATAGCTACAGATACCTTCTGATATCCAATAGCCATTCCAGTAATATCATCCACCACTTTGTCATTTCCGACTACTGCTTGCAAATATTCTTTACCTTTGAGTTGACTGTGCTCTTTTAATCGACCAAGCATTACTTCATTCCCTCTCCCCTTAACTACTACTTCTTTTCCATTCTCATCAATTCTTCTGTCCAAACCATCTTTTAAACCATCAGTAAATACCACCAAACGATCACCAGGGTTCAGCTGCACAACTGTGCTAGTTTCTTTCAATTTACTATTAAGCAATTGTGAGAATTGGTCAAGTGAGAGACCACTACCCAGATTAAGCTTAAGTGGTCCAACAGTTTGAACCACATCTCCATTCTTATCAACAACATTAACAGTTTCTGTGAAAGAATAAACCGTAACCTTATTTCCGTCCACATCCAAAATAGTAGGAACTGAAAAAAAGGTGTTAGCAGAGGCAATTTCTTTATACAAAGAATTAGCATTAATTACAAACTGCGTTAAATCAGTTTCTCCTGCAATCAAATCAAGGATTTGAGAGAACTTCCACGAATCATATGCACTTGGCAATCCCTTATCACTAATGTCATACATAACATATCGAGTTACTCCATTTGGAAGGTTAAATACTCTGATTCCATCTCCACTTACACCCCTACCATTAGCCACACTAACATAGGGACTAAAAAAAATGTCTACCCGATCATCAGAAAACTGTTTCATCTGTTCAGCATGACTAACTAAATCAGGACCAAGCGCCCGAACAATGTGTTCACCAATCTTTTCTTTAATCACATTAGTTACTCGGACATTTAACTCGTTAGGTAAAAGTTCATTAAAAACTCCAACATCTTCCAGAGTAGTCGGAACTAAAGCAGGTTTTCCAGAAAGAGGTTTGTAAACTTTTAATCTCTTAGCCTCACTAATTATTTTCTGTGATACA
>CAZNVD010000020.1:15479-25585 GCA_964576505.1 uncultured Methanosarcinales archaeon | reverse complement strand
AAATTATCAGAAATAGAGTCTATCATCTCCAAAGACCAAAGTCTCATTGGTCTCTTGAAAGAAAGAAGAATCGCTCTCATCAATCACGTAGTAACAAAAGGACTTAATCCAAAAGCAAAACTAAAGGATTCTAGAATTGAATGGATTGGAAAAGTGCCTGAAAGTTGGGAAGTTTGGAAATTATCTCATACGTCAATACTATATTCGGGAGGAACACCTGATAAGAGTAATGAAACTTACTGGGAAAATGGAGATATTCCTTGGATTTCTTCTGGCGAAGTGAATCAAGATTATGTGGATCATCCAACAACATGTATTACTAAGGAAGCTTTTGCTAATTCAAGTGCTAAATGGATTCCTAAAGGTTCTCTAATAATGGCATTAGCAGGTCAAGGTAAAACAAAAGGTATGGTTGCTTATCTTCAAATTAAAACAACTGGGAATCAGTCATTAGCAGCAATAGTTCCGATAAAGGTGGTTAGTATGTATTTGTTTTATTGGTTAAAAGCAAATTATTTAAGAATTAGGGGACTTGCAGGCGAAGGGATTCGTGATGGACTGAGTCTTGATGATATAAAAGAGATTAAAATTCCTATGCCTCTAAAATCTGAGCAAATCCAAATTGCATCACTTCTCGACAAAGAAACCTCCAAGATAGACCAAACTATCGAAAAGATTGAAAAAAAAATAGAATTTTTGGAAGAATATAAAAAGTCACTAATACATCATGTTGTAACGGGAAAGGTTGACGTGAGAGAGGTAGTAGCGTAATGGTTAAAAAAACTAAAGTAAAGAAAGCTCCCCAAAAAAACATCAAAGAAATAGTTAAAGCAATATTAACAGTAGTAACATTTGTTGCTTTCTTAGGATTAATAATTTTTGCAATAGTTTATAACACTGTAAAAAATCAAATAATGGACAAATGGTATTGGGGAGTAATTGGAGCTTTAATTGCAGGATTAGTAATATCAGTAAAATGGTTTTTTGGGGGTAAGAAATGATTCCAATCCAACAGTTGATAACAAGGTATAAATTCACTTTTATGGGTGCAATAGCGGGAGGCCTGTTAATGGGAAATATAGCGGGCATATTACTCATAGGTATGATTGGATTTATTTTAGATAACATGGGATTATAAAATGGTAACCAACACTTCCGAAAAAGCCTTCCAAAACGATATTATTGCTCATTTAATTAGCACAGGCTACAAAAAAAGGGGAAAAGAGAATTATAATAAAGCAATATGTATTGATGCTGAATTAATCTTCAAGTTCATTCAAGACACACAAGAAACAACTTGGAAGAGATTTCAAAAAGTACATGCCGACGGAGCAGAAGAAAGGTTATTTTATTTGTTGATTAATGAAATTAATAAGAATGGAACTATTAACATTCTGAGGAATGGATTAAAAGATGCAGGATGCCATTTCCAATTATTTTATCCAAAGCCAAACGACAAGAAAAATCCCGATTTATTTGAAAAATTTGAGAAAAACATATTTTCAGTCATTGATGAATTAGAATATGAGAAAAGAGAAAATGGAAACAGAATCGATTTAGTTATTTTCATAAATGGCCTTCCAATTATTACTATCGAACTTAAGGACACATTCTCACAAGGAGTCGAAAAAGCAATAAAACAGTACAAAGAGGACAGAGACCAAAGAGAAAAAATATTCCAAAATTGTTTCGTTCATTTTGCAATGAGTGATGAAAAAGTATTTATGACCACAAAACTCGAAGGATTGAAAACTAAATTCTTACCATTCAACAAAGGATTGGATAATCCAGAAGTTTCAAATGACTACAAAACAGCTTATTTATACAATGAAATCTTGCAAATAAGCAAGCTCTCAAAACTAGTTCACAATTTTGTTTTTGCAGAAAATAAGGTTCCAGTATTTCCACGATATCATCAATTTGATTGTGTAAATCTTCTATTAGAAGATGCAAAACCAGGCAAAAATTACCTAATCGAGCATAGTGCAGGCTCAGGGAAAACAAAAACAATAGCCTGGCTCTCTCACGGACTAATTAATAAGTTCAACAATAACGACGAAAGAGTCTATGACATGGTAATAGTAATTTCAGATAGGAAAGTTATCGATGGACAATTACAAGATCAAGTAAAAGCAATAGAAAAAACAAAAGGGATCGTTGAAGTAATTGACGAGAAAAAAACATCACAAGATCTCAAAGAAGCTCTTAAAACAGGCAGCAACATTGTAGTAACAACATTGCAGAAATTTCCATACATTCTTGAAGATGTAAAGCACATACCAAAAAGAAATTACGCAGTAATTATTGATGAAGCTCATTCTTCGCAAACTGGAACCATGGCAAAGAAATTAAAACAAATTTTGAGTACAAACAGCCTAGAAGAAGCTGAAGCTATGGAAAGCAACATTGATGAGGAAATTGAAGAAACTATACTTAATGAAATTGAAGCCTACCGAAATTTGAAAAATATAAGCTTCTTTGCCTTTACTGCAACGCCAAAAAATAAGACTCTTGAAATGTTCGGAACTAAAAGCGAAAATGGAGAATATCATCCATTCCACAAATACACGATGAAACAGGCAATAGAAGAAGGCTTTATTTTAGATGTTCTAAGCAATTACATTACTTATGAAACCTATTTTAAATTAGTTAAAAAAATACAAGATGATCCTGAGTACGATGAAAAAAAAGCAAAAAAAATGTTGAGGAATTTTGTGGAAAAACATCCTCATGCAATAGCAAAAAAGACAGAAATAATGCTCGACCACTTTATGAATTCAACAATTCATAAAATTAAGGAAAGAGCAAGAGCAATGGTTGTAACAAGGTCTAGACTTCATGCAGTTCTGTATAAGAAATCATTTGATAAAGTAATAAAAGAAAATGGTTATCAGATAAAGACAATTGTTGCTTTCACTGGCACCGTAAAACACGACGAAAAAGAGTACACGGAAAACTCAATGAATGATTTACCCGCGAGAAAAAAAATAGAAGGAGCCTTTGAGGAAGAACCATATAAAATTTTAATAGTTGCAAATAAATATCAAACTGGATTTGACCAGCCATTGTTACATACACTGTACATTGACAAGCTACTAAACGGAATTACTGCTGTTCAAACTTTAAGTCGAGCAAACAGAATACATCATCACAAAAATGACACTTTAATCTTAGATTTTGCAAACGATACTGAAGTAATTCAAAAAGCATTCCAACCATATTATGAAACTACTTTCCTAAAGGAGGGTACAGACCCACATAAATTATACGAATTAGAAAAAAAAATACTAGACTATCAAATATTTGATCATTCTGATGTTGACGCATTCGTAAAAGCTTGGAAAAATGAAGAATCACAAAGAAACCTCCACAATATTTTAAATTCGGTTATTAATGAATTTATTAAGAAAAATAGAAAGGATCAAGTTGGATTTAAGAAAGTTATAAGAAGATATCAAAACATATATTCATTCTTATCTCAGTTAATTCCTTTCTCTGATGTGAACCTTGAAAAACTTCATATTTTCAACAAGTTTCTAACAAAAAAACTTCCTTCAATAAATAATCCATTACCATTTAATGTATTACAAGATGTTGATATAGACTCATATAAAATAGTAAACAAAGGTAAAAAGGAAATCAAGCTTCAGGCAGAAGGAGAACTTCAAGCAATTAGTGCTGGAGTTGGAGAATATGCTGAAGAAATAAATATAAAATTGTCAAAAATTCTAAAGGATCTGAACGATACGTTTGGAACAGATTTTTCTGATGATGACAAAGTCTTTTTAAGTCGAGTTAAAGACAATATGCTCAAAAATAGTGATCTTATCAAAAAAATAGAAAACAATCCAAAAGAGAATGTTAAAGTTGTTTTTGACAAGTATTTCGATCAAGAAATGACAACACTACTAAACAGCAATATGAAAGTATACCAACGCTTAGTTGATAATGACAAATTAAAGGCTAAATTGAAATCGGTAATTTTTGACCTAGTATATTCCGAACATTTCAAAAATAAGAAACAACATAAAAGAAAATAATTAAAAAGAATTTGAAATAATTATTCACTTTCCTTCAAATTCTCCAGAATATTTTTTACGATGTCAATATTAACATTATTCTGTGGTAAAGAAATGTTTACTCCACCACACTTCAACATAATCCAGGATGATTTTTCAACACCGCCTAACTTTGACTTATCAAAATTATCGACTTTCATTTCAATATCTGATGAAGTTGAATCAATTTTATTATAGTGTTGGATTACCTCCTTATATTTATTTCTAAGTTCAGCAGAATATTTAATCGCTTCATTGCGGTCAACATTTAAGGCTTCAGCGATATGTGCCCAAAATTCATCATCAGGGGGAAACTGTTTGCCTAGTCTGTTGTACAAGAGTTTCCACACTTCAACATTCATTATCATTTCATTAATAGCTTCTTGACGTTCGTTGCTGTTGGGCTTCGGGTGTACTAATTTTTCCGCCAGAGGTGTAGCTTTAACCTCTCCTCTTGACTCAAGCAAGCCATATCTTCTTAAATCACCGAGCTTAACAATAAAAGTGCCAGATTTTTCTGACTTGTGTCCCAACAGCGGCGCAAAAGATTCTGGTTTAGCTTTGCCGTCAAATTTCTCAATCAAAACAGTCATGCACCGAATTGCTTCATCTATTGAAATATTTGGATAATCTATTTTTTTTTGTTTTGCCATTATCTGTCAGAGGAGAAAGATATTTATATAGTTTTCCATTTAATCGAGATTAAATAAGATTAATTATACTATTGGAGAAGAACAAACGTAGATTTATTAAGAAGAACTAGTCACAGACTAAATGTGGTGCGGCGGTTGTTTAATCGGAAAAATACGGCGCTACTAACGCCTTGATGCGGGTTCAATTCCCGTCCGCCGCACTCTTTTCAAAAAATAAATGAGAAGAGTACAATATGTTTAAGTCACAATTCGATAGACTTTAAAAAATTTGCTAATTAGGCAAAATAAGTCACATTTTGAGCAGGCCATGAATCAATGACTTGTTTGATTCCTTTTCAGACTGATAGCCACAAGTTCTTCAAATAATTTACTGCCTTTATCCACAACAATGTTCTTACCTGTCCAATATGCTGAGCTCATCGCTGCACTAACACAGGGTCGACAAACATTGGAAAGGCGAAGCAAGCCTGAATACACAGCAAATTCTCCCACGCTTTTGAAAATTAGCTCGTGAAGTCCAAAACTGGAAATGAATGCAACCTCAAAAGCAAATGCAGCCGTTTCAGTGAGTATTGCATCAACTAATTCTTCATCATCAACATTGAAATTACGAGAGACCACAATCAGATCATTGTAATTTTCAATCAAGGGCGAATATTTAGTTACCGTCATTGTAAATTGGTCATATTTTGTTCGCTCCACACTTAAAGGATCAAACTCCTTGTCCACATGCTTATTTACTATGCTGATCACCAGGTTTATTTTATCTATCTTAGCAGTAAAATCGTCATAGTTCTGAACCTGCGACAAGTTAATTTCTTTAAGATTCTTTGTATTGATTTGAGTTGCAATACTCTCAGCAATTTTCTCCTTTGTTTCAATACTTGATTGTGTCGTTGAGCAACCAAAAAGTAACAAGATCGTCAGTAAAGTGAGTACAACATATTTTAGTTTGCGATTCATACTCAAACCAATCTCTTCTTGTATTAAAACTCATACGCTAAAACCTACGCGTTTTCATTCACCCAACCTCCACCTTTTACTATCTACATTCTCCTGATTCACTTTTCCACCTCCCTTTCCTTTCCATTTATTACCCTCTCTTCCCATCATTACCAGATACTCCTTGTTCCCATTTTGCATCTATTTTCTTTTTTTCTTTCTCTTTTGTTCCTTCTTTGTCTCTTTTTGTAACCTTTAGGTTCCTAATAGTAACAAGCTTACCTCTTTTAGAATAATTTCAAGTATGTTATTAGACTATTTACTCTTTTCACCAAACTTTTCTTAAAGTCTTCAATCCTTCTTCTACGTCTTCTATTTCTATATTAAGTGTTATATTTTGCTCTTTCATGAAATCAAGAAATTCACTTAAACTAACTCCAGCTAATTTTGCACCTAATCCTATACTAACTTTCTTCTCTTTGTACAAACCTAGAGCTTTACGTATCATTCCTTCTTTTACAAGCTCACGTATTACTGTAGATTTCTTCTGTTTCAAAACACGAGAGTAATCTTCCAGATCCTTTGGATCCATTCGCACAGATAACGTTTCCATTTTCATTTTACCCCACCTTTAAAGTGTTCATATATAACTTTTGAATATCTTCCGATTGTAAATAATTTATCTAATTTATCGAAAGCTTCCTGTTTTGAAATTAAATTTTTTTCCTTCATTCTTACAACAATAGCCATAGCACAAATAAACGACACATCCTCAAATCTACACAATTTGATTAATTCGCCATCATCTGTCAAAATTCCACTATGTTTCTCACCATCAAACAAAGTAAAGGCAGCAGCTTCACCAATATCAAGATGAAACTGAGCCATCAAAACAGCAGCTTTTTTCTTGTCACTTTTCCCAATCAATATCCTCTTGTTTTCAATCTCCTTCTCAATCAACAATGCATCAAAAGATGTGCCCATTGATTCACTTTGAACTTCCTCGGGGATAATGACCTTTGGTGAGTTGTCAAGGAATTTCTCAAGCAATCCTATTTTAGCAAGTAAAATAAGAGTAGAGGTGTTTGATACAAACATATTACAATTGTATACATTTGTAATATTTAAACCTTTCCATCACTCAATGAATATATTCAACCAACCTCAAACTCAACATTACACCTTATAATTGATATATTCTCCTGATTCAGCAACATCATCTCCATTTGCTTATCTTCCTCTGTACTCAATAGAATCCCTTTCACAACTTTACTTTTTGCAAGGTTCCTTTTCACATACCCCATATCTTGTAACAATTTGCTGACAACATATCCGCTTTCCCTTCCTTGTTTTAAGACAATCACATGATAATCTCCATCTTCATCAACTCCGATAAAATCAATATAACCTGCATCTGTATAATACTGAATCCCTGAGTTCTTATCTGCATCTATAAATAATTTCAGCATAAGCTCTTCTTCTGTTTTCTTTCCAAGATTGATACCATTTCCAAAATCAATAGTCTCAAAATTATCAGCAAGATACTCATGAAGGTACTTCTCAACATAAAATTGAGGTTTATCTCGAAAATGGCCATCATCTTTGCGTAAAAGTAATCGTAAATTATAACCATCCTCAACAACATCAAAATCTTCTTGAGTAATTTGTTTTACTACACCAGGCCTACATAATCTATCCACCATTCTCATACTCGTGGAAGAAATAAGCAAAGCAGGAGATCGAGGTACCTTGTAAAATGTAACCTCGTCAAGTTTCAATTCCATCCAGGGAGACCACTGATAATGATGTGTGAATGTTTTCATTCTTTGCAAATCCACAATACTTTCATTTGTTAGTTTAGCAGTACCAATAAAATTTCCCTTCAAGACATTATAAAATAAGATTTTATCGCCAGCACACAATTTATTCACATTAGGAGTAGCCGGGTTAAAGACCTCATTTTTGCCCTTGGCCCTCTCACCATAATCATCAGAAGAACTTTTCCGTCTGACACCAATATATTCTTTAACGTCTTTTTCTTCCCCACCAACCCCAAATATCCAGTAGTTTACCATATTTCTTCCTAGTCTGTTTTTGTTTATATTCAAATTGAACCTTCATCCTGAAAGTCATAAGCTTCATTTCTCATCTTACACAATCATAAGCTTGATGTACTGTAATACACAATCACAAGATTCATTTCTTATAATGCATAATTAGAAGCATCACTTATCAACCTAGTAATACAATTAACTCTATTATGACAGCAATAATACAACCAAGTCTATTAGAATATCAATAAAACAATCAAACACATGCAATAGGCGCTTCCGCTCGCATTGAATAAGGAATTCGCATAACTTCTTCCACATTATTTAAAACATAATATACTTTAATGATTAACATCAAAGTACCTCGAACAATCTTAGATTCAAATGTAATATCCTTCACATGATCAAGAATCTGTTTGCAATCATCAACATCTAGATCCTTTAAAAAATTACTTGCATTCAAAATTTCAATACCTCTAACCTTTCCATATTTAGAAATATCAAGAATAACATCGCCACTATCAACATTACCTGCAAAAGGATCATTTTTTGTATATCCTTTATGGACAAACAAAATATCTCCTTCCTGATCATAGTAAGCTTTTTTAGTCATTTTTTATACCTTATATCCTTGTGCCATGTTCTATGTCTATTAATGAAGGTAACAACCTTTAAATAATTTTCTTGTACCCTTTTATAAACAAGACAAACTATAATTTTACAATCTCTTTTTCCACTGAATATGAGCTTAAACTTTTTCTCTCCTTTAAATTGAGCTTTTTCTTCCTCTAAACCAGTAATTTGGTTTCCGCAAAGCATCTCCACTACATAGTCTTCAGTAAATCCTCTATTTACCACCTGATCATGTGCATGCACAGAAAAAATGATCTGATCTCTTGGTAAATGATTCACATATTCAGTAAATTCCTTAACATCCATCTAGTCCTGAGTCAAGGTATTTGAAATTTATAACCTTTCAGTGCATCAAATTGGACACAGTCCAATAACATACTGCAAATCTTTTGGAAACCACATGAATCTTTTAGAAACCACCCTGACAACCTACTTTCTTCTAATTACTCACCTACATCAAATTCATAATCTCTTTCAAAATCTCACTTTGATGTTTGTGTAAGAAATAGATACTTCCTGCTTTGGCATGTCCACCACCATTAATAGCAGCTAATGGAAATTTCTCTTTAAGCTTCAAAATCACATCTGGAATAGGTGTAAATATTTCGCCTTTAACCCGCATGATAATACCTGAATCAAATACACCTAAAGTAACATGATCTTCAGGAGTCGAATCATGCAATATACCAACAGCTTTTCCCATGCGAGGATACGCTCCAGAAATAACTGTAGCCTCTACATCAAGCAAAATAAATTCCTTCCCATTAACTTGCTTAACTTGAGTATGATGTTTTGCCCGCCCCATGAATGCTGCAGTAGCTTCTGATATTACCCCGAAATACAAATCAACCAATCGTTTTCTCCGCTCACTCGCAAGCGACAATATATCCAAAAATAAATACGGTGCATCAAATGCCCGTAAATAATACGCTAAGAAATCAATACAGATTCCGGTTTGATTCATCTCATCAAAATCAAACCCTGCAGTATACAAATCAAGAGCCTCACTTTCAATATGATCACTTATTCCACCAACTGCTGCATAATATCTAAATTGTTCCACAGATTCTTTTTGATTCACAAAGTATCCTAATTCCGCGCACAACATCGCAGCACAATACGACTCTTCCCCAAATTGCAAACTATTTATGAAACAATCTACAAGTCCTTCAACTCTCTCATCAATTGGATGGTGATCAACAACAATAATCTTGCATCCATGAATCTTCAAAAGCTTGTAAGCAAACAAATCTTCTGCAGACGACCCATGATCAGCTACAATCATGAGTGGCATTGAATTCCCGAATCTTTCTGTTTCACCAACAGCTGAAGTACAATCTTTAAGCGCATCAGAAATTTCATAAAGTGGCGCTTTTGACGCCATCCGTTTCACAAGTCTGGAATCTACATCAAGACTCATTAAAGCGCATTCAATTGCCAGACCCGATATATATCCATCTGCATCTGCGTGATGCTTGATAAAAATAGGCCTTTTCTCAGCAACAGCAGTAAGTATAAGAGACGCAGCCTTAGAAAAAAGATGCCTCATCTTTTCAAGAAGATGATAATGAACAAGGAATTTTGAATGGCTAGGCACAACAACAGGCTCCACTGTAGTAACTTTTTTCTTCAACTCTTCCCCTTTTTGCTGACCCATCACAACCCATGAAACAATTTCTCCTTCAAGAGTATGTTCATACTCTTTTATTATCATGGTCAACTCAGCGCACATTCCTGGAAGCAGATCAGGCAATGCACGTTTTCCAGCT
>CAZNVD010000020.1:14224-15469 GCA_964576505.1 uncultured Methanosarcinales archaeon | reverse complement strand
AGCTTTCGCAGCAAATGACATTGATCCGTCATTAATACTGAAAACAGTTGGCCCACCTGTTTGATAAACCCGTTCAATGTAACAAAGAAATGTCTTTTTTTCACCAATATGCACGCTTGTAATATCTTTTAATCGCTCACTCATTATGAAGCCTCCACTTACTATGCCCCCACTGAATTAATAGATCATACCCAAATCTGTCAATGTAAAAAGGAATGTCACATGCACCATAGCATGACCCTAACCATATGCTTACTCGAGCAGTAGTCTCTTTTTCAAGCTGATCAACAATCTCCTTAGCTCTATGCTTAAGACCATCAGGAAGCTGAAGACATACTTTTTTGGCTTTATTTTTGTTAATCTTCTCTACTGCCTTTTCAATTTCTAAATTATACAATATTGACATAATATCCAAATCAGAAATTCCCTTTAAAAAGCTTTGCCCGGACTATGGCTGGTGAGCCATTTGAGCCATACTCATTCTTGCGGAGTCAGACGTGTCCCCAGTTGCCCCTATTTTAACATACTTAGCATCATCCGCATGAATTTCAGACCATCGATCATAAAGAGTCATAATTTGATTGTAATCATGCAATCCAGAAATTGATTCATTTCTGTTCATATTAAGAATCGCCTGCGCAAACAATTGTTCAAGAGAAATAAGTCTTACTTGGCTACACTCTTGAGCCATTGGTTTAAGTGGCATTGAATTTCCAAAAATAATTTCAACATTACTGTCTTGTGTAATTGCACCTAGATTTTTTTCATATCCCTCTCCAAGAGTTGGATGATACATTAGTGCCTTGACACTTTTAGCTTGCTGATCTGAACAAGCTTCAATAGCTTTTCTCATAGTCCCCATAGTATCGCCTATGTCATCAACCCATATGACGTCGCTTCCTTTTACATCCCCTACAAGCTGGAATTTTTCTATTTTATTAGTGCGATCTCTCACTTTATGTCCAAGAACAATTCTTGTTTCAAGGCTCGGTTTTCTTTGTTGAATAATTTTCAAAAGTCCTTCTGCCCGTTTTGCTCCCCCTGCGTCAGGAGATCCTACAACAACCTCTCCTGAATAATTTCTAATGATGTAATTTGCTGCAACATACTCCAGCTGAAGATTTTCACATCCAAGCTTACAAGCGTTAAATGTACTTCCCACAGTTTCAGTATGAATTCCCGATGTAAGTACTCCCCATGCTCCATTAGCTTGAATACATCGTGCAATAACAAGAGAATTAACAG
>CAZNVD010000020.1:10305-14214 GCA_964576505.1 uncultured Methanosarcinales archaeon | reverse complement strand
GTTCTTCGATCTGCACGATCCCCAAAACATTTTGGCCACACGAATACAACTCTTTCCGCATACCCGCCTGATCTTGCAGCATCAGCAAAAAGGCTCATCTGATAAATCCGTTCTGCAACATTTCCCATATATGGAACAACAGCAAAAACATCATATCCTCTTGTTCTGTCAATATGGAGGTCAATGTCTCCATCAGCGAATTGTTTTACCTTTACAAGATTGAGTGTTACTCCATTATTCAGAATTGTGCAAATATTTGCTGAGAATGAATCTTCATATCCTTCGGGAGCTAAAGAAAAAACTTTAATGTCTCCGTGTTTCTTAGGTCCGCCATTTTGTGGCTCTTCCATTAAACAGGAGAGTTTCTTTTTCACTTATAATTGTTTCGTCGTCTCTTCAAGGAGTGAATCTAAATAAGTTTGAATTACTTTCATTGCATTCTCCCTATTTTTAGGAAAAGCGGCTGTGAGAATTTTAATGTGAATACAATCACCAGTCTCAGTTAACTTATGTTTCCCGAATTTAACCCCATTCTTTGATATTCTGATGTAAAAATAGCCATCATCATCTAACCTGCTTTCAACCTGAGTTCTAATCAGTCGGAATTGATCTTCAGTCATTCCTTGGAATAGATGCAACAGAAATTCCAGAATCTTAGCATGCTGCATAATCTTAACTTTTACAACAGTAATGATCTCTTGTTCAAAGCCACTTACTTTCTCAGTCTTCAGCAACTCTTTAACTGGAAACGGAAATACTTGCTCAAACAACAGCATCAACTCGCTCAGATCTTCATTCTGTCTTACAAACATAGATACTTCAACATTATGAAATTGTTTCATATGTCTGCAGCTACCATTTAATTTAAAAATATATTTAATGATTTTAATCATTAATATATTTTAAACATGCGGAACTATATTATTTATTAAAATCGTTTTCCGCATAGTTTAAAAACATTTGTCCCATCTCGCAAATTATGAAGCATACTGTCGGCGTAACTATTCTCATGTTGGTCTTATTTTTTGTATCCCAATTCCTGGGTCTTACCATTCTTGACGCTTATGTTGACAAAGTTCAAACATTAGCAACAGGCGAATTAACCTACAAGCCCTTGCCTTTTGACCAGGAGCGCCCTGAAGTTGAAGAAAACTATTCATTCGTTTACATTTTCATTGCATTAATTGTAGGAACAATCATCGCTCTCGGTCTTATCAAATGGAAATTATTTAATGTCTGGAAAGTCTGGTTTTTCATTGCTCTGTGGCTCACAATTGCCATTTCCTTAGCAGCATTTGTAAACGAAATTACTGCCGCAATAATCGGACTTGTAATTGCTCTCCTCAAACTCCTGAAAAGGTCAGTCTGGTTCCACAACATTACTGAAGTGCTTGTATACGCAGGTGTTGCAGCAATTCTGGTTCCTGTCATGAACATCTTCGCAGGGATTATGTTGTTAGTCATAGTATCTATCTACGATTTCTACGCTGTCTACAAATCAAAACACATGGTGACTTTGGCAGAAGCCCAGTCTTCAATGGACTTTTTTGCAGGCTTTTCAATTCCATATGACAAAAAGTCCGGCTCATTAGTAAAGCCAATCAGCAAATCAGAAAAGAAAACATCCAAACTGGTTTCAAAGTCAGGCTCAGACATCAGAATGGCAATGTTGGGAGGAGGAGATATCGCATTCTGCCTTCTATTCTCAGGCATTGTCCTCAAGCATTTTCCTATTTTGTTAACATTACTTGTTCCGCTTGGAGCAACCATTGCATTAGGATATCTATTTTTCATGGCAAAAGAAAAAACCTACTATCCAGCTATGCCGTTTGTATCTGTGGGTTGCCTTTTGAGCTATGGCCTTCTCCTGCTGTTGTAAACCCATCTAATGCGTAATCTTTTTAAATAAAGCCCGATAAATTATCTCATGATCATTACTTCATCATTTTACAAATATGTAACTATGGACAGCCCTGAACAATTCAGGGATTCCTGGCTGCAAATTTCTAAAACTCTTGGAATCAGGGGAAAAATTCTAGTGGGAACTGAAGGTATTAACGGCACAGTTTCAGGTACCCAGGATCAAATTGATGCATTTGAAGCAAAGATTCGCGAAGACCCAAGATTCAGTGATCTCACATTCAGACAAACTCCTGCTGACCGCCACCCTTTCAAAAAAATGATAGTACGAGTCAGACCTGAAATCATCCATTCAAGTTTCAATGTTTCTCTTGAAACAAAAGGAGACTATGTTACAAGTGAATCACTAAAAACAATGTTGGACAATAGAGAAGACATTATTCTATTAGACGCACGAAACGATTATGAAAGCAAAATTGGAAAATTCAAAGATGCAATAGCTCCAGACATCAAAGTATTCAGACAATTCCAGGATGTAGCAAAAAATATAGATCTTCCAAAAGACAAAAAGATTGTCATGTACTGCACTGGTGGAGTAAGATGCGAAAAAGCAAGCGCTGCCATGAAAAAAGAAGGATTCACAAATGTCTCACAATTACACGGCGGAATCATTGACTACATTAACAAATTCCCAGATACTCATTTTGAAGGCAGATGTTTTGTATTCGACGCGAGATTATCAATTCCATCTGGTCCAAAAAATTCAGTAATTACTGTATGTGAGCTCTGTCACAATCCAGCTGGTGATTACATTAATTGCGCCCACAAAAGATGCGATAAAATGTTTGTAGTCTGCCAGGATTGTAG
Source organism: uncultured Methanosarcinales archaeon (assembly GCA_964576505.1). Lineage (GTDB taxonomy): Archaea > Nanobdellota > Nanobdellia > Woesearchaeales > WJKV01 > CAZNVD01. Next base: position 11,487 of record CAZNVD010000020.1, on the reverse strand, counting down.
AAAAAATATGATTGGCACATGCAGCAAGAATTGTAAAAATATTGTTTCAATGAAGCTCGCTAGCGCACAGATGTGTTAGCAAGATGTAATGTTCTATAAGCTTCATTAATCCAGATACAATGGAGTAAAGCTTCATCTTCCGCATCCTTAGCAATTTCTGACTTTCGTCCAGCATATGAACGCGCAGTTGAACGCAAAAGATTGTACAAATAAGGATTCTCCTGCATTAAAAGGCCTTCAGATATTTCAGCATCAATAGAGTATGGTTTTAGCCTATCGCGAATGTCCATCACAAGGTAAAAGTCAAGAGATCGTCTTTCAAATTGATCATGTTCACTCTTTTCAACGCTGTCATCGATTTGCTGATAATAAAACGCAGTCATCATAATTCCCACAGTAACAAAATTAGCACGACCAGCGTTCCATTGTTCTCGTTGTACGCAGTCAAGCGGTTTGATATATGAGAAATTAAGAACTGGATCTGACTCGATAAGTGAATATACATCCTCACAAAATTGTCTATCTGTTTTTTCTAACAAATGTCTGACAATTTTTGCTGTCCGCTGAGTCACAATTGGAATTCCTTCAAACCACATAATCTCTGTCTCCCTTCGTCACTGTTTAAAAAAGAGAAAAAAATCTCTTATTATCTTTATTCTTCAGAAGCTTCTTCTTCCTCTCCTTCTCTGCGGATGACTTTAAGTGCATCCATCTTCAAGGTAATAGGAATTGGAACTGCTGATCCCAGAAGTTCAACAACAACATCTTCTTTGTCTTTGTCAAACTTGGAAATTTTACATTTCTCCCGCTTGAACGGTCCTGAAATGATTTCAGCAATATCTCCTTTCTGAATATTAACTTCTTTCTTGACAATTTCAACCATGTGCTCAATTTCAGCATACGGAATCTCTTGTTTCAAAACTCCTCGTGCATAAGGAACATCATATGCAGCTTGTTCAGCTTCAAATAGACTTTGTGCTTCAACGAAGATGTATGATCTCATGCCGTGCGGTCTGATAACAGAATAAATTTCAAATCCTTTTTTAGCTGCATTTGCAGATAGGAAATCAACAACCTGCTCTTCACGATTAGCAGTTGTTTTAATTGTAAATATTTTTGTTTCATGCTCTCTTTTAGCAGATTGCACAGGTTCTTCTGTTTCTTCAACTTCTTTAGAAATTA
>CAZNVD010000020.1:784-10295 GCA_964576505.1 uncultured Methanosarcinales archaeon | reverse complement strand
TAGGAGTAGGCTTTGATTCATCATCATCTTCAGAACTTTTCGCTTCTTCAGCTTGTTGTTTCAAAGCTTCAAGTGCTCCGATTTTGGTTGATTCAGCTTCCTTTGTTAGCTTTTCAGCTTTATCTTGTTCTTCTTCAGCTTCCATAACCTTATCTTCAAATTCACGAGCCATACTAAATTCCTCCTGTAATTATTGCTTTAATAATTGTAATCGCAAAACCTACCAGACCAATGATGAGCATACCAAGCGCTGAAACCTTAACAGTCATACTAAACTCCTGTTTTGACGGTTTCTTTGTAAGCCTGATAATCCGTCTGTATTCCTGAATTTTTAGGGATATTTTTTCAAACATTGGTTTTTCTCCTCGCTCAGCTAGTTCCTTTTTTCTGAGAAACTAAGCGAGAAACATTTTATACTCTGGGATAGCCTCTTTTATTTAAAAAGCTTCCTATTCAAAGAATCAAACAAATCTGTCTATCTACTTCAAGAATTCAATCCCAAGCTCGCTTGTCATATTATCCCTGGTCTCATCTTTACTCTTTCGTCCAGGCCCAAATATTTGAGATGACCTTACTCCTGTAACAATAAGCATTGTCCTGATGGTATTCTCCATATCAGAAGATATCTGAGCTCCCCATATAATTCTTGCATCTTCATCCAATTTAGAAGAAACCATTTCAACTATCTGGCGGGCCTCGTCAAGAGTCATATTATCTCCACCGCATACATTAATTAGAGCTCCAGTAGCTCCATTAATATCTGCATCAAGCAAAGGATTGTTAATTGCCTTCTCAACAGATTGAATTGCCCTGTTATCAGCATCCGACTCTCCAACACCAATCAGTGCAACCCCGCCATTACCCATAACTGCTTTGATATCAGCAAAATCAAGATTTACAAGACCAGTCCGAGTCACAAGTTCAGCAATTCCTTTAACTGAACTAGTCAATATTTCATCCGCAACTTTGAATGCAGTATGCAACGGCAGATTTGGAGCAAGCTCCAGCAATCTGTCATTTGGAATCACAATTAAAGTATCAACAGTTCGCTCAAGTTTCTCAAGTCCAATCATTGCATTCTCATAACGCACCCTTCCTTCCATGGAGAAAGGAATAGTTACAACTCCTACAGTAAGCGCTCCCATTTTTTTCGCAATCTCTGCAACCACTGGTGCAGCTCCAGTACCTGTTCCTCCTCCAAGACCGCAGGTAATGAATATCATATCACATCCTTTCACAGCATCACGGATTTCAGCTTCAGTCTCGCGAGCCGCTTGCTCTCCTACTGCTGGATAAGAACCCGCTCCCATACCTTTTGTGCATTCTTTTCCAATCAGAATTTTTCGATCGGCATTTGTATAAAGAAGATCTTGCGCATCAGTATTGATTGCAATTGTTTCAGTTCCTTCTATACCTACTTCGTGGATTCGGTCAATAGTATTGTTTCCACCGCCACCTACTCCAATAACTTTTATTTTTGCGCTTTGTTCAGCGAGAAATCTTCTTAACTCTTCATCTACTGAAGCTCGATCAGGTATGTGTCTCCCAGAATTAGATAATATTGGTGATGAAACAACATCAGCACGCGCAGGCTGTGTTTGCAACCTCTCTTTAGCCTCTTGAATAAGCGTCTCCATTAATCTCCCCTTTGGAAATCCACGACTCTTTCATGTATTTAAACTTTGCTACGTCCCTGCAACTCGAGAATTATTCATTCAACTATTGGATTTTTACTTTTTCAGTCGTTATTCAGATTTTTCAATTTCCTGAGAAGTGTCATTTCCTTTGCTCTTCTCAAAAGTACATTCTACTTTTTTTATGGATGGTACACATACTATAATTCTATCATTAATGACCTTTGCAAGTGGCTCGGGAATTGGACCTGTTGAGAACATAAGAGTTGCATTGCTGCCTGTAAATTTAACCTTGTACACATTTTCGCTTATTTGAAATTCTCTGCTTAGCACGGTTTGCATCTGCTTCTTTGGATCAGTCAAAATCTTGTGAATCTGCACATCATAGTGCACTGTTTTGCCAGCCAAAGGATGATTATAATCAACAAGAATTCTTCCCCCTGCAATACTTCTTATTGTGGCAGTTCCATTATCAATTGTTACCTGCAAACCAACTTGCGGATTAACATTATGCCGAGTGAACGCAGAACGTGGAACAAGTTTGATGAGTTTGGCATCTTTTTTACCAAACGCTTTCTCTGGTGTCAAACTGATTGAAAATTTAGAATCACAATCCTTGTCTTCAAGGGATTCATCAAGTCCTTTTAGTATGTGTCCCTCTCCAACACGAATGGTCACAGGACCGTACTTCGTATTTGAATTAAATATTCCAATTTTTTTAGCAATCTCTTCTTGAGTGGTATCAAAGAATGCATCCCCTACTTTCCCTGTATAATCAACTGATACATAATCTCCTTTTTTCAGTTTATGCGTCATACAGTCTATAATTTCCTGATAGATATTTAAATTTATTGTCTTCAAATTTAAGAATTATTTATTGATTTATTTATCAATTAATATACAAAATAAAAATGAAAAATCAAAAAATTAAACAATTAATTTAAAACCGAATTATAAATCCAGGCAAACAACGCTCCTGTAACTCCGCCATCAATCAATCCATAAATTCCGCCAATTACCGCACCAAAAAAAGTCGGCTTATATCCAATGTAAAAAGATGCAAGCAACTCAACAAATTCTACACCTGTGCCAAACATCGCAAGCCATCCCAGAACTAAACATCCAATTCCGCAAGTAACGCCCGCAGCAATCGCAAAAGCCTTCACATCTAATCCATTACCTTTCATATTATCACCCAACTTTAAATAATTATATTTTGTATAAATACTTATGCAAACTGGTTGCACCTGGTTTCACAAACTATTTATATACTATGTCGTACTCACTGAGTAAAGTAAATAATTATTAACATAATGGGAGGTTTAAACAATGAAAAAATTACATCTGACTTTAATCTGCCTTTTGCTTGCATTGCTTACTGTATCAGCAGTTGCAGCAGAAAGTAGTGTAAGGACTCTTGTCCTTGTGGGCAGAGGAATAGCTGTATCAACAACAGACGCAACAAACTTCTTCGGAGTTAAAGTTGCAGTTGGTGCAGTTGGTGAAGCTGGAAGTGAAAAACGCCTCGGTCTTGTAACTCTCGATGGCGAGAATTTCAAGCTGACAAGCATTGAACGTGAAGAAGGATCAGTTAAAGGAGTCCTTGTTAACAAGGATGGCGCTGAAGTTGGAAGCATGTCTGTATCCAGCACAGTACGAGAAGACAACGAAGTATGGGTTGGAACTCTCACATTCAGAGATGGATCATTCAATATCTACATTTTACAAAACGAGAGAAAAGCAAACTCAGACGAGCTAAAAGAACGCGTTAAAGAATATTGCACAGAGCATCCAGACGAAGAACGATGCAAGGAAAAACCAGCTGATGTATGCGCATCAAATCCTGATGATGAAAGATGCCAACATATTTTCAGAAAGTTCTGCTTCAATAACGCAGATGATATTCGCTGCAAAGAAGCATTAACAAAATGGTGCGCAGCTCATGACAAAGAAGAAGACGACTGTCAGGTATTCGCAGGTCGCCGTGTGTTCCACTATTGCAACGAACATCCACGTGCCCAGATGTGCCAGAAGGATTTAGATAGAATCGGCCACTACTGCTCAAAGGACCGCGATGTTCCTAGATGCAAAGAATGGTGTGCAAAGAATCCAGGCAAATGCGAAGCTATGAAATTTGTCGTTGATGAAAGAATGGAAGCCAGAAAGGAAGCCATGATGGAAAAACGCGAAGCAGCAGAAGCCGAAGATTCAGATGAAGCTGAAGACTCTGACGAATCAGATGAAAAAGAAGATGACTCCGACACAAGAGCAACAGCTTAGGTGAAATAGATGAAACTCGCAATAATCACCACACTGTTCATTTTGGTAATAGCCCTTGCAGCTTGCTCAACACAAAAGCAGGCAGCAAGCGAAGACAAAATGATGGCTGACTCTTCAAAGACCACAGTTGAAGCAGATCCTGAAAAAGCTCTGGAATCTGAGCTCACTCAGGAACTTGAAAAGATGGACACTGAAGGAGAAGCCTTGGAAGCCGGATTGATTGGCTGAATTTTCTTTTTTATTTTCTTAATTTTGTTTTTCTCAATTTTTTGATATCTGATTGATATCTGAATTGTAACAATAAATTCTGTATCACAATATTTATATATTGAATTTTCTTTACTGGAGCCATGGCAAAAAAAGCGGGACCTAAAAATAAATCATCTAAATTACAGTCAACAGCCCCAAAGGCACAACCTTTGCAGGTAAACATATTTCGCATTCGTGAACACATTCAAAGAAATACCAAAATAATCTTCTGGCTTTCCCTGCTTGGGATTGTAGTCACTGCTATCCTTCTTTACAATCACTACAAACCAGGTGGTTTAGGCTTCTGTGAAATCAGCGCATCAATCTCTTGTGATAAAGTTAACAGCAGCATATACGCTAAACTATTCGGAATTCCAGTCGCGCTCTTAGGATTGCTTACATACTTGTACTTTGCATACACAACATTTATGCTAACGAGGCATTATGACTTTGGCCAGCTCATTTCAGGGGTAACAAATGTTCACATGCACTACACAATATTTTTCCTTAGCATGATTGGATTTTTGTTCCAGACTTACCTTGCGTACATTGAATTTTTTGTACTCGCTGCAGCTTGTCCATTATGTGTCATTTCGCACATAATCATTACAATCATTATGATCTGCAGCCTGCTTAATGTTAAGGAAATTAATATAGGCCAGAAATCCAGACAAGGCGCAGCTGCTAAAAATGTGTGCGAGTTTTGTTAATTATTTTCTTTTTTCTTTATTTTTTTCTAATCTGTCGCTGCCCTTACACCAGCTTACGACCGTAATTGGGGTGAAGCCATTTGTAAAGAAAACACAAAAACTAAAGGGATTCATCAGACATCAAGGCAAGGTGCAGCAGCAAAGAACGTTTGTGAGTTTTGTTAATTTTTTAAGTTTTTTTTCTTGTAACTTCTCATTGATACATTGAATCAAGAATCTTAAGTTTCTCAGAAACAATTAAAAAAAGAAAAAATAGATTTAACTGAAATCTTTTGTAAAGCATTCACCGATTTTAGTTCCTATATTAGCAACAACATCACTATATTTTGTCATCCTATCACGGACATCCGCTGATGTGTATCCATACTTCTTTTGAACTGCAAGTTCTGCTTCAAGTGATTGCAACTTTCCAGTCATTTTCTTACATGTGCTTTCAAGCAGGAATGCTTCAAAGTTTGCTTTATCACCGGCTGCACCTACTGTGCCAGCACCAGCTTCTGTTTCCTTCTCAGATTCAGTTGTTCCTGATCCGGCTTCTGATCCACTCTCTCTTCCACCCATTACGGGAGGTTGAGTTCCTTCATCGCCTGAACCAGTTCCTTTGCTTCCGCCATTCATGCTATCAGCAGGTTTACATGCTGAGAATACGAGAAGACACAGAACCAGGACAGCCATACATTTTATCATATTTTTTGTCATTAGTTCACCTTCACAAATTATGTGTGTTATGTATTGTATGAATTTTAAATAACTTTTGTATAGAATGTCAAATTTACAACTAAAGTTCAATCAGCTCGCCATCATCCCCTGGGTTCATGACAATAGTATCCTTCAAAACTCCCATCATATGCATTGTTTCATGAATATGTCCAGAAATTGCAAAAATAGGTTTCTCAGAAATAATGAATCTTCTGATATTTTTATTGCCCACGTGATCACCATAGATTTCGTCAAGAACAGTTCCATACGGAGGTGCATGCGATAAAACAATAAGTTTCTTTTTACTCCACTCTTTTTTGTTTTTTTTCAGCCCTTTGCATATCTTTTCAAACTGGCTGCTCTCAATCGAGAATCCGCCTCCACCAATTCCAACAATAACTGCTTCATCTCTGAAGATGGAAACATTATTGTGAACAAAATGCAGATTCTTGTATTTCTTGATTAGAGTCCGGATTTCCTCTTCAGAATCATGATTTCCATGAATAAAGAATACTGGTATCTTGAGGTCATTCATTGCTTTGAGAACCTTATTAGTGCCTGAGCTCCAATTCGTAATATCTCCTGCACACAATGCAGCATCTACTTTTTCTTTGTTAATTACATGCCCAAAATGCTTCAAAATTGAGATATCGCCATGTATGTCCGTAAAAGCTAAAAACTTCATGACTTCATTGTTTGATAAAGGTTTTTTAAATCTTGTCTATACGAAACCTTTATAAATTAACCACGGGCAAGTGATTACAAAATGGTGAATCTTAAAACATTCGATTATCTATGGGCTGGGGCCATGATTGGCCTTTCTACATTAGCCGTAGGTATATATCAACACAAGGCTAACGAGGCAAATATTCAGCAAGCTGAATCAGCTATAGTCTGCCCAGCAGAGCAGCCAAAGAAGCCAAAACAAACCCTTAACCAGGTTCTTGACAGCCTTTTAGCCAAACACTCAGGAGACGATTATCCTGCTGAAAGCCTTCTACAGGAAAAGCCATTAGAAGAATGGATTTCAACCCTTCCAGATTCAAAAATTCCTTATGATGCCACCAAAGGAATCCTTAATTTTACTCCTTCAGCTGATCCTGCTCAGCGGTTCAACCAGGACTGGCAACTTTTAGGAGCTTGCCTTTATGGAGAAGGTCGCAACACATCTACAAGATGGATGTACTTAATGGGCTGGACTATCATTAACAGAATGCATGAACAGGCATACTTTGGAAGAAACAAAACAGGAAACCCTGATATTTCTGATCACTCACTTTTTGCTGTAATCTTAAATCCAGATCAGTACCAGACATTTGATGCTGTACACAAAAAAACTGCAATCCGTTATCAGACAAATTTCAATGACGCGATTGATCCATTTGAATCTATTGATACAAAGAAACCAGAAACCTGGAATCCAGTTCAAAGAAAAATTATCTCTGAGAGAATCAAAGCATCTCTCGTTGCATACGATCTCCTGAAACGATATGAAACAAAACAAGCAAAACCAGATTATGATTGGAAAGATTTAACAAATGGTTGCGATCATTTTGAAAATGAAAAGAAAGCACCCGCTCACTGGCATCACAAAATGATTGAAGAAAAACTTGGTAAAAAAAGAATCGGTGTTTATGATATGGTGAAGAGATAAATATGACTACCAATATTCAATACATAATTTTCTTTCCAGACTCAGATCAAAAAATGTATTGTTGGATAGATAAAGTTTTGAAAGAGAATCGAGGGGTAATTCATATTGAACACCTGGAAGCCAGGTTAGTTGAGAGGTTTAATTTTGACGGACACCCCCAAGTAGTTTCTGAAGAAGAAGTTGAAGCAACCGCAGCCATTAGAGATGCATTAAATTTATTCAGGTATAGGAATGGATTTGTGTATTCAAAATATTAACTTATTCTAGCATAACATCAACTAATCTTAGAACACCTTTTTCATACACCCATCTTTTCTTTGGATTTCTGATATACTTTCCAAGCACAATCTCTTCCACTCCATCTTCGTAAAGCGGAGCTTTAAACAGAATACTATAACCAGAAGCAAGAAACAAACTAATTGCACTTGACGCAGAACTTCGCGCATCTCCAACCAAAAAATCTATTCCATCTGACAGCGCTTCACATTCAGCATTTCTCAGCATAAATTGTGCCACAAATCGTCCTCGTACTCTTTGATCCACACGGATATTTTTTACTTCCCCGGCTCTACCGAGTATGCCATGAGGAAGGCCAGAATAAAACTCGCTCGTCGCTTTAAACCTCTGCCAGATGACATCAGCAACTACTACACCATTACTTTCGCAAACAATTGCATTCTTGTACCCAGCGCTCAATTCATCATGCGTCCTCACTACCCAATCTTGGTATCTTGGATAACCTAGATTTTGCGATCCAATGAATCTGACAACTTTGTCAGTATCAGCATAAGATTCAGCAGTCCTGAAATTGAAATCAAATCCCATGCTTTGATGTAATTAAAGATCCTTATTTAATTATTACTCAGAATGATACGTTTATTTACTTCTATTGGGAGACTTCAGGTTTATTCAATATTTTTGACTTCTGTAAACTTAGGTTCTACTTCGCAATTCGGATACAAGCATTCTACAAATTTTTCACAATGAGTTGTCGATTGATGAAACTTCTGAGATTTTTTGTCCTTAAACGTCATAAAATGGATAAATGAAACTTTATCAGGCAATTGGAATGCTTCATAGTGGACAGTTCCTGGTTCCTGTTTGTGAACTGCAGAAACAAATGCTGCAATTGCATCTTTTGTTTCCTGGACCTTTTGTTTCTTAACCTTGTACTCTGCAGTAAGACTGATCATGTGCTTCAAGATCATTCACTTTTTTTATATTTTTGCAATATCAGACAAAACTTTATAATTCCATCAATTAAAAACTAAAATATGTCTGAACTAAAAACATCTGCAATCCCTCAATGCCCTCTTTTTGGAACCTGTGGTGGCTGTTCAATGCAGCATCTGGAGTATCAAACACAACTCAGTTTCAAACGAAACGTGGTGCAGAAGGCGACAGGAGTTGACAAGATAGAAGTATTTTCAGATGCACCCTACAACTATCGAAATAAGATGGAATTCCTTTTTCACAGCAAAGGAATCGGTTTACGAAAAAAAGATAATCCGTCTTCAATAGTTGACGTCCCACACTGCCCAATATCAAGCGAAAAAATAAACAAATTACTTGCAGAAGTCAGACACCATTTCAAAGACATTGACGCATTCAATTTGAAAACAAAAATTGGTACATTCAAGTATTTAGTGATCAGAGCATACACTAACTCAATTTCTTTATCATTTGTATTAAATTCAGATTCATCTCGACTTGCGGATGCAATTGACAAGATTAAACAATTTACATTGACAACAACTGCAGACAATGTAGCCATCACTTATGTTCCAAAAAATATGGATGAAACAGAATCATCAGAGTACTTCATGGTAAAAGGGTCTGACTTACTTGAGGAACAAATTCTAAACAAAACATTCAAACTTCATATTCAAGGTTTCTTCCAGAACAACACCAAGATGGCTGAATCAATGCATCAATATTGCTCTAAGATTCTGGAATCATATGAAACTAAAGAATCAAAACTCTTTGATTTATACGGCGGTGTTGGTTGCTTTGGAATCATCAATTCAGCCAGGTTCAAAAATGTGACTATAGTCGAAAGCAGCCCATTCAGCACCATAGCATGCAAAGAAAACATCAATCTGCATAACGCAACCAATTGTCATCTCTTGGTGTGCGATACATCAGCCCTATCAAAACATAATCTTCCAAATCATCAGTTTGTTATCGCTGATCCACCAAGAACAGGAATGGACAAAAAGACAATTTCATATTTGAATGCAGCGAAACCCAAAGTAATCATCTACATTTCATGCAATCCACATCAA
>CAZNVD010000020.1:0-774 GCA_964576505.1 uncultured Methanosarcinales archaeon | reverse complement strand
GAAGTTATTTCCTGATTACAAGGCCGGCAGAGTCGCAATCTTTGATCTATTTCCACAGACTAAACATGTTGAAACTGTTGTAGAATTAATAAAAAATAATTAATAAAAATAATCAAAATAATCAGAAACTTAAAAAATAAAACTAGAATAATTCCCGCTTTAGAACCTTGTGAGCATTATTTATTTTCTGGAACATCTCAGTATCTCCGCCATCTACATCAGGATGATACTTCTTAGCAAGTTCCTTGTATTTTTTATCGATAAGATCCATATCCATGCAATCCGCAGGAACTCCAATAGTCTCACGAGCTTCTTTTCGAAGCTGCTCAACATCATCCTTTTCAGTAAACTCTCTTAAGAATTCGTCAAAGGTCTTTCTTTTATCAAGCAAAGCCTCTACTTCACCTTCAATCACTTTGTAAATAACATACAAATTGTCAACATAACTTTTGCCTGATTTATAGCTGTAATACATTCGATAGCCTTCAGCATACCAGGTAGCATAAGCTTCAATATTTCGGTTTGCAAGAGGTTCAATATCAATAATAACCTGATCATCCCGTACTCCTGCCTTTACAAGAACTGAGACTATTCTATTTTTGTATTGTACTGCACGCCTACCAAACGCATCCCGCGCTTGAATCGCTTCAAATGTATGTCCTTTTATTGTTACTTTCGCCATTTTATGTCTCTTCACAAAATTACCTAGAATTTTGTTGTATTTGGCTCGAAATAGGGGGTTGTTTATAAAGGTTGAGTTTAAAAAGGGGTTTC
>CAZNVD010000019.1:24970-28848 GCA_964576505.1 uncultured Methanosarcinales archaeon | reverse complement strand
AGCTGATTATACTACTTCATTTGATGTTGTGCTTGAATATGGAGTCAAGCAGAGTATAACCCAGCCTGTGCTGGTTGAAAAATTGGAGGGTGTTCAATAATGAAACGAATGTACGCTGGGTTAATTATGCTATTGCTGGTAGTCCTGTCAGGATGTCAGCAAGGGGAAAAAGAGAGAGGATTTGGACAAGGTGAGGGAGGAGAAAAAACTTTTATCGGTGGAACCAGTGGGTTACTGATTAAATTTACAGAGCAAAGACCACCTGTTGATGTTTTTGCAGGTGGGGAAGATCCTTTTGATGTTGAAGTAAGTGTTTCCAATGATGGAGAATTTGATATTACAAAAGATGATGTTATTGTTGTGCTAACAGGAATTGATCCTGAAGAATTTTCTAAAGTTCAAGCTGACTTTGTTAAGGGTCCTGAAGCTGATCTGGAAGGAAGGCATCTTGACTTTGATGGAAATGTTATAGAGAGTTTGCCGCAGTATGTTGTGTTTGAAAATTTAAATCGGGTTGATCCGGTTATTGGAAGCCTTCAATTTCCGGTTGTGATTGAAGCCTGTTATGCTTATGGAACGCGAGCAGTATCACGTTTGTGTTACAAAGAAGATCAGCGGGTTGCGGGCGGAGTTTGTGAGGTTAATGAAGAAAAACCTTCAACAAGCAGCGGGTCTCCTGTGCAAATTGTTGAATTCCAGCAGGCTGCAATCAGTAAGGATGCATTTGCTTTCTCATTCAAAATTGAGCATAAGGCAAATGGTCAGATTTACAAGCCCGGGGAATGTTCTGAACGTCAAAATTTGAATAAAGTGTTTGTAAAAGTTGATACTGGATCAGAAGGGCTAACTTGTAGTGGACTGAGAGATGGTAGCAGTCCTGGACAGGGAATGCTTGATTTACGCGAAGGTTCAGCAATTGTTCGATGCAGACAGGATGTGCGAGAAAGTATCAGAGGGGCATTTGTCAAACCTGTATCTGTTGAAGCAACATTTAATTACAAAGATAGTGTGCAGACTCAAATTAATGTTAAGCATACTGAATAAAGTTAACTTCTTTTAATTTAATTTTTTGTTTACTTTGTTTTATTTCTTTTGTTACTTAGTTTCTAGTTGCAATAGAGTTAAGGAAGCTTAAGAATTCCTATTTTTGCTAACAATGCTTCCAATTGAATAAATGGATCAGAACCTTCTACTATGTGAAACTCGGTTTCTCCGCAGGCTGCAATAATTTTCAGCTTTGTTTTGTCGTCTGTGTTGAGGTCCCAGACGTATTTTGTCATGTGCTTGATTATATCTGGTCCTGCAAGGCCGTTTTTCAGCATGACGTTTAATAAATCATCTCTTGCTTTTACGAATGAACCGTTGAGTGCTGAGTTTAGAATGCTCTTAAGTTCTTCTGGCTTTGCCGTGGATGCAGTTGTGTATATGCTGTCTTTTGTAACGGTTTTGCTTGTTGCGGCGCATGCCTGCAAAATGTTTTCAGCTTTCCTTGCGTCACCTTCACTTACTTCAAAGATTGCGTCGATTGCTTCCTGATTAATTGTGAGGGCTTCGTGCTTAGCGACGTTTTGGATGATTGCAGTAATATTATCTTTGCTTAATGGTTTGAATTTGAATACTGCGCAACGTGACTGGATTGGGTCTAATACTTTACTAACATAATTACAACTGAGAATGAATCGGCAGGTCCTTGAGAAATTTTCCATGGTTCTTCTTAGTGCCTGTTGAGCTTCTCTTGTGAGGGCGTCACATTCGTCAAGGTAAATTATTTTGAAGGGGACGTCGCCAATTGCACGCATTCTGGCGAATTCTTTTACCTGATTCCGGACGACGTCAATGCCACGTTCATCTGATGCATTTAATTCCAAGAAATTCTGTCTCCAGTTTTCTCCGAACAGTTTTTTTGCAATTACTAATGATAATGATGTTTTTCCGATGCCTGCGGGACCTGCGAATAATAAGTGAGGCATGTTTTTGCTTTCTACAAATGATTGAATCCGTTTTACTGTGTCTTCCTGACCTTTAATTTCTGAGAAATCTGATGGCCTGTATTTTTCAATCCAGATTTTATCCATGGTTTTGCGGAAATTTGATAGTATAAAAATCTATAGGAAATGCAAATATTAAGTTGCATAGAAACAATAGAAACTTGGTTGCAAGTATCTTAGAATCAAAAGTAACTAAAACTAAATAATATCCTCTTCCGAAATAACCATGAAGTCTCCCATTGCGATAACTGCACTGAATGGAATAAGAATGTTACCTTGCTTGTCTTTTTCTAAATCTGTTTTTTCAGTAAAGGTAGTTGGATTTTTTACTACCATGTGGATAAGTTCGCCGGTTTTTGTTTCAAATATAACATCTCCAACTTCGCCGTATCTTTTACCAGCTTTGCTGACGATTGTCTTACCAATTATTTCCTTGGAAACTGCACGTTCTTCATCCATCTTTCTTCTAAATTTGCCAGAAGCGGAAAGTGTATTTAAAGATTTCGTGTCTAAGGAGTTTGTGTAAATGAGGTATATAAATTAGAAAAAATAACTAAAAAATATAACTAAAATTGTAAAAAATTAATAGAAAAATCTTACTGACCTGTTTCTGTTTCTTCTCTAAATTTATCGAATAAGCCTTTCAAGATGTTGATATCCTTTTCAAGGGTGTCTTGTTCTTGCTTGCCTATTGTTTTTGCTCTGATGTGTCCTTTAAGGAAGGGAGCTATTTTCTGTTCAACATTGCTGCAAATGTCTTGGCAAGTTTTATTTGGGTCGCCTTCAATATATGGAAGAATATTAGTTCTGCATTCTTTTACAAGGTTTCTCAGGCTGCTAATAATATTTTCAGTGAAAGCCTTTTCCTTGAATAAATCAGCATCTGTTGAGGATGTTTCCTGAATGTGTTTAAGCTCTTCCTCAATCTCAAATAGTGGTCTGAAATCTAATCGGCTTATTTCTATTCCAAAAAATCTAAGTAACTTTTGTATCATGCTTGTGAATCCCATTTATATTTAGGAAAATTTAGTAACTTTTATCTCTTTCGTTTTGATGGAATTTATTGATTTATTTATGTGTAGACGGCACGACGCTCAATTGCTGTGCAATTGAGCTGCTCGACACAAGAGAAAAGCTTTGCTTTTCTCTGTGCAGAGGAAGCTTAGCTTCCTCTTGCACCCCGAAGGGGCCAACCCCCGTCGAGCCGTGCGTCTACAAGTACTACTTTGGAATCTCATGTTTCTAAGAATCAATTGTTTCTATTGTTTCTGAAGATGGGTGACGAAGAAGCCTTCTGTGTCGTTGTCCTGCGGGAAGATTCTGAGGCAATGCTTTGTGTCTTTGTGGAAGGATTGACCTTCAAATTCTTTTACTGGTGTTGATGTTTTAAGGCCTGGGAGAGATATAGGGAGAATTTTTGCGCCTGTTTTTTCTACTATGTTTGTAACAACTCCTTCGTTTTCTTCAGGCTCCATGGTGCAGGTGGAATATACCATGGTGCCTCCAGGTTCAAGGAGAGTGTATGCGTTTAATGCGAGTTTGAGTTGGATTCGAGCGAGACGTTTTACAAGATTTGGATTCCACATTTCTGCTGAGATTGGGCGTCGTCTCAATGTTCCGGTGGCGCTGCATGGCGCGTCAACAAGAATTTTGTCAAATGAAACGTTTCTAATGTTTTCGCCGGACATCATGGTGGTAATTGTGTTTGCAACACCACACCTTTGCAAATTGATACCAAGAGCTTTGAGCCTTTGACCTGTTGTGTCATTTGCGATTAATCTTCCTTTGTTTTGCATCAATGCAGCCATTTGGGTGGTTTTTGAGCCCGGGGCTGCGCACATGTCTAGTACACGGTCGCCTGGTTGTGGAAGAAGGACTTGAGCGGGAAGC
>CAZNVD010000019.1:336-24960 GCA_964576505.1 uncultured Methanosarcinales archaeon | reverse complement strand
GGATTCCTGAACATAGATGAATCCTAATGAGTGTTCAACTAAATTGCCTACGTCTCTGCGGTCATCCTGCATTTCAATCCAGAATCCTTCGGGGCACCAGGGAATCGGGGTAAGGGTGCATTGACTAAGGCTTTTTACTACATCAGGCACGGTTGATTTTAATGTGTTAACCCGGATGCTTTTTCTCAAGAATGTTGATGAAATTTGATAGAATGTTTCCCAATCTGTTAATGTCTTGTAGCGTTCAATGAATGCTGGCTTTATTTTTAGTTTGTAGCCTTCCATGGTGATTTTTTATTTGTTGTTAATTGTTTGAAAGTAACTTAATCATGTATGGGCCTTCTCTTTTGTATCCAAGTTTGGCTCTGTAATATTCTCTTACACCAATTCCTGAAATTACTACTATTTTATCTTTGTTATGCTGGAGGGCAATTTCTTCTGCCTTTTGCATGAGTTGCTTTCCAATTCCTTTGTGTTGCATGTCGCCTTTGTCTCCTATTTTTACTGCGTTACCAAATACATGGAGCTCGCGAACTATTGCTGATGTGTTTGTAATTTCGGGAATCAATGATTCTGATGGGAAGCGAAGTCTGCAGAATCCAACTATCATATCTTGAGTTGGATCTTCGGCAGCTATGAAATATTCTGTGCCTTGTGATGCTGTATATTCAGTAATTTTGATTTGAATATTTTGCATGTCAACAGATCTGCCCATTGGTTCGCGGCATCGCACGCATCGACATTTTGGTTTGTAGGTTTCATGAATGAATTGACGAAGATTTGTAATGCCTACTCCATCTACCCATTGTTTTGTTGGAACATCGCGTTGAATTCGTTGAATTCGGCAATACTCTGGAATTATTTTTTTAAGTTCTATGATGCGCTCAGCTGCTTCTTCAGTTGACAATGGTTTGAAGAGGCCAGCTTTGTACTGTTGATACATTGGGGTGCCGGGAGCAACCATGCATGGATAAATTTTCAGCATGTCTGGTCTGTAGTCGGGATTGTTGAATAATTCTTTCATTCCTGCTATGTCTTCTTCTTTTGTTGTTAAAGGAAGGCCTGGCATGTAGTGAGCGTTAATTTTGAATCCTAAATCTTTGAGTTCTCTTACTGATTTAATTGTATCTGCATTTGTGTGGCCACGGTTTACTGCTTTGAGAACTTTGTCGTATACAGTTTGAATTCCTAATTCAATTCTGGTGCAACCGAGTTTCAATAATTCTCGGCCGTGGACTGCGAATCCCCAATCAGGTTTTGTTTCTATTGTCATACCTATGCAGCGCACATTTGATGTTTCATTTTCTTGCTGGACTTGTTCGAGTGTCTTTTGTTTTTTGAAGTCCATGCACCTTTTTTGAATTCTTTCAGTTCTTGCCGGGTCTTCTACTTTACCAGGAAGCTCAAAAAATTCTTTGAATTTATCAAAATTGAATGTGGTGCCTTCAAAGAAAAGTGTTGAAAAATCATTCATTGCCTGTAATGCGTCAATGACAAAAGTTTCCTGATAGTCTTTTGGCATAGCTGGGAATGTTCCTCCCATGATAATAAGTTCAATTTTATCCTGACTCTGGCCAAGGCAACAATAATGTTCAAGTCTGTTCATGACCTGGAGATAGGCACTGTATTTGTTTCTGATGCCCCGCATGGTTGCAGGCTCCCGGCCAGTATAACTTTGAGGGACGTCCCCGAATACGCTTCCTGGACCGCCCGGGCAGAAGGTGCACTTTCCATGGGGGCATGCGTAGGGTGCGCTCATGATTGCAATAACTGAGACTCCGGAAGCAGTTCTTACTGTCTTAGACTGAATCATGTCCTTTTCTTTTGCATTTAGAAGAATCTCTATATCAGTTGGAACTTCTTTGATTTTGTATTTTTTGCAAAGCCTGATCTTTTCTTTAACTAGTTCCTGTTTTGATAGTTTTTTCTTTTTCAGGATCTCTTGCAATTCCTGCATGAATATTTCTGCTGGCATAACTAATCTCCAGAATGATCATTTATAAATCTTATTAAGTATTTGCCACTAATGGACAAAATCTAGGTAGAAACCAATAAATCATTTATTGGATTGTTTTCTGGGTTTGAGAGGCGATTTTCTGGGCTGCCGGGCCGTCAGCTTTGTTCTTGACTTTTTTAAGGAAGTATTCAAGGCAATCAGCTGCACAGAAAGTGGCTCTTTTTAAGAAGTCATCAGGACCAAAATGAAGAATAAATTTGTAATTATGAGCTTGCAGAAGTCGTCCGCACACGAGGCATTCCTTTTGGTGCTCGCGTTGAAGCATTCGAATTCTTTTATCGACAAGTTCAAGTGTGGTTTGACCACCAGCTTCCAAATCCCTTTTCAGCATTCTTAGTTCAAATTCATCTAAGTCCTCTGTTAAGAAATGGAAGATTTTGTCTTTCATGAGGGACTACGAGGCAGATCTAATATAAAAATGTTTGCAGGTGGGTATTTGATGTTTTTATATATTAGAAATGGAGATCTTATCTGTATTAATTTGTGTTTATTAACTGATTTGCATATAGGAATCTTTTTATTAGTACTTCACTCTTTGAAAACACGGATGGATTATTATCGTAAAGAGCAAAAAGAGGTGCTTGACCAGCTTCATAGTTCTAAAGATGGTCTCAGTTCTCTGGGAGCAGCAAGCCGTCTTGATCAGTATGGAAAAAATGTTATTTTAGAGCGGGAAAAAGATTCTCTGTGGAAAATCTTCTTTGAACAATTTTCTGATTTCCTTGTGTGGATTCTTATGGCTGCAGCGGCTATTTCAATCCTGCTTGGTGAATGGGGAGATGGTATTG
Source organism: uncultured Methanosarcinales archaeon (assembly GCA_964576505.1). Lineage (GTDB taxonomy): Archaea > Nanobdellota > Nanobdellia > Woesearchaeales > WJKV01 > CAZNVD01. Next base: position 22,155 of record CAZNVD010000019.1, on the reverse strand, counting down.
TTATTATTCTGATTCTTATTTTGAATGCAGCTCTGGGTTTTGTTCAAGAGTATAAGGCGGAAAATGCAATTGCTGCGCTGAAAAAAATGGCTTCACTTCGTGCCATTGTGATCAGAGATGGAAAGAAATTAGAGATTTCAACAGAAAATATTGTGCCTGGTGATATTGTGGTGCTTGCAGCGGGAGAAAAGGTTCCAGCGGATTGTTATCTTCTTGAATGTGCTATGCTTGAAACTCAGGAAGCGGTGCTTACTGGAGAAAGTTTGCCAGTCAAAAAGATTGTAGGTAGCATTGATAAGCAAATTGGGGTGGCTGACCGGAAGAATTGTGTTTTTGCTGGAACTATTGTAACAAAAGGAACTGGTCTTGCAGTTGTTATTGCAACTGGAATGGGGACTGAATTTGGAAAGATTGCTGAATCATTGAAGAGAATCGAGAGCAACCGGACACCTCTTCAGGAAAGTTTAGATAGATTTGGGCGACAGCTTGGATTAATTGTTATTGGAATTTGTATTGTTGTATTTGTTGCAGGTATTGCATGGGGTGGGGGATGGTTAGAGATGTTTCTGGCGGCAGTAAGTCTGGCTGTGGCGGCGGTGCCTGAGGGATTGCCTGCTGTTGTTACAGTAACTCTTGCTATTGGAGTTCAGCGGATGATTAAGAGGAACAGCTTGATTAGAAAACTTCCTTCAGTTGAAACACTTGGAAGTACCTCAGTTATTTGCAGTGATAAAACTGGAACCATTACTCATAATGAAATGACTGTTGTGCAAGTGTATGTTGATGGAGAGTTTGTGAATGTGACTGGTTCTGGATATGGGTTGAAAGGTGAATTTTCTAAGACAACACCAGGCCTTAAGACGTTACTTATTGATGGTCTTTTGTGCAATGATGCAGCTATTTCCAATGGAGGCATTATTGGAGATCCTACTGAGGCTGCTTTGCTTGTGAGTGCTGCTAAATTCGGGCTGACACTTGATCAATTTGATAAAAAGTACAAAAGAGTTGGGGAAGCACCATTTGATTCTGAAAGAAAAATGATGAGTACGGTACATACTGCTGGTGCATCTCTTGTTCAGTATACAAAAGGTTCACCGCTTGAGGTGTTGAAAAGGTGCAATAAAATTGTGGATAATGGCACAGTGCGTTTTTTGAATCGGGTTGATCATGAGAAGATAGAAAATGCTAATACTGAGATGGCGAAGAAAGCTTTGCGAGTACTTGGGTTTGCGTATCGGGAGGTGGAGCGCAGGCCTCTTGAGGGAAACATGATATTTATAGGTTTGCAGGGAATGATTGATCCTGCTCGAATTGAGGTAAAAGATGCTGTAGAAAAATGTCATCAAGCAGGTATCAAAGTAATAATGATCACAGGTGACCAGAAAGAAACTGCTGAGGCGGTTGCACGTCAAGTTGGAATTACTGGGCGTGTGGTGACTGGAGCTGAGTTAGATGAAATCAAACAGTTAAACAATGAAGTAGAACAGATTGGAATTTTTGCACGTGTTAATCCTGAGCATAAAGTGAGAATTGTTGAGGCGCTGCAGAAAAATGGGCATGTTGTAGCGATGACTGGAGATGGAGTTAATGATGCGCCGAGTCTTAAAAAAGCTGATATTGGAGTTTCGATGGGAATTGTGGGAACTGATGTTGCTCGGGAGGCATCAGCTATGGTTCTTACTGATGATAATTTTGCCAGTATTGTGAGTGCAGTTGAAGAAGGAAGAGGCATATTTGATAATATTCGGAAATTTGTAGAATACTTGCTTTCTTGTAATATGGGGGAGGTTCTTACAATTTTCCTGGGAATTGTTCTTGGATTTCCGCTGCCTCTTGTTGCTATTCAAATTCTTTGGATGAATCTGGCGACTGATGGATTGCCGGCTCTGGCTCTTGCTGTTGAACCTCATGAAACTGGGATCATGCTGAGAAAACCAAGGGATAAGTCTTCTGTCTTAAGCAGTTCAATGTTTTTGAGAGTGCTCGGAACTGGACTGGTTATTACTGCTGGAACCTTAATTATGTTTAATCTCTATCTATCTAGTGGAATTGAGTATGCTCGGACTGTTGCTTTTACTACACTTGTTGTATTCCAATTATTCCATGTTCTTAACAGCAGGAGCGTTAGTCATAGTTTATTCAAAGTGGGATTGTTCTCAAATATGTATGTGTGGGGGGCGTTGATCATAAGTGGTCTGCTTCAGCTTGCAGTTATATATAGTCCAATAGCTTCATTCTTTGATACAGTGCCTTTATCCTTGTATGACTGGGGGAATATTCTTCTCATGTCTTCCCTTATTTTTGTGTTCTGGGAAATTGCAAAACTTGTTGTTCCAGAAAAACATTTATTAAGTTAGAGACTGTTTTCCTTGTATGACACTTAGGAGTGCGATAGTTTCTGGTGTAATTGTGGGAATTGTACTCTTTGTTTTTGATTATTTGCTTGATTTTTATGTATTTTCTCAACTCTTTTCAGGTGTTATGTGGGAACCTGTTAATGCGTGGTGGGTTGGTAAAGGTGTGGTTTATTCAATAGTAACTGCTGTTTTCTTTGTGTGCTTTTATGTGGTGCTTTATGATGGTTTGCCGGCACCTGAAGGAAGTACACATAATGCTTTGTTTTATGGTGTGTTATTTTGGGCTATGGCTGTATTACCGTCTTCCTTGTTATTTGAACTTTATACTACTGTGAATTATAGTGTTATTATTTACTGGCTTGTTAAAGGACTTTTCAAATACTTGCTTGCCGGATATGTTATGCACATTCTGTACAAGTGAAGAAACAAATGATTCTTAGGTGCCGGGTTGCATAAGATTCTGGAATCATGGAGGATGCAAAAAAGCCCTTGCCGAGAATTGAACTCGGGACCTCTACCTTACCAAGGTAGCGCTCTGCCTCTGAGCTACAAGGGCATTGCTTTAAAGAAAACAATACATTACTGCAGGGAAAACCAGCTCCTTTTAAGTTTTACCTAATACTGTGGTGTGGAAATAAATATTTCTTATCAAATATTGTTCAATATTTATTGTTAGAAGATGTCCTTTCCTTTCTTGGTGGAAGATTTTTCTGTCTTAGCCAGTTTGTATTTCTGGTATTCATTATAGCTGAATTTTCCTAGTGCTGTAACAATTAAGATTAGCAAAAGCCAGAACCACCAGGCTTTTCTTGCAGTTGTTTTAACAAATGAAGCTGATGAGGTAAAGAATTCAGCTGTTCCGCCTGTTAATTTTTCTACTAGTGTACTGCTTTCTGAAGAAGGTGTGAGTGGTCTGCTGAGGAGAGGGTTTGTTTCTGAAGGAGTGGTAGGAGGCTCTTCAAGGATTGATTTTTTCAGTTCTTTAGGTGGCTTAGTTTCTTCAACTGGTTTTGAGAATAATGGATTTGGACCTCTCTTACAAAGGAAGTTTTCGCATACATACTTGGTTGAGCTCGCATATTCTCCTGAACCACATGGAACACTACCCAGATTTGAGCTACATTCTTTGCAATATGGAGCAGTGATTCCAGCGGGATCATAGCATCCTTTGTCACATTCAGTAATTATTCCGTACTCGTAGCATGCGTCGCTGTTGAATTCTCCACAGCCTACTATGTCGCCACCTGCGCACATGTGTGGGTCTGATGTGGAACATTTGTCAACACAAGCAGGAGGTGAGCCTCCTCCGCCTGGCGGTGCTGGTGGTGCAGGGGTCGCAACTGGTGCGTTTACATTTGCAAAGAATACTTTGGATCGGGTTTCCAGGATTGAAAAGCCTAAATTGCTGAGGAGGGTGTTGTTTAGTAGTGTGCCGTTTGCTAAACTCGCGTTGACTCGCAAAGTCAGGTTTACTCGTTTTGTTGTTGCCGGCGGGAAGCTCAAGAAAAACCAGTTTGCGTGGGTGCGGTTAAATAATGTAGTGACACCATCTTTGCTGAAGTTTGTTGTTTTCTTTGGGAAGATGTCGGTGACTGAAATATTCAGGCCGAATGCTTCTTTGTTGATGATGGTTATGTTGTATCTAATCAGAGAACCATTGTTAACTATCACTGGATGAGATTTGGTGATAGTTACATTGAATGGTCTGATGATACCTATTGAAGTTGCGTATTCTGCAAACTTGGATGTGGTTGAAAAGTTTTGCCAGGTTGCGTTGATATTGTTAACTAGAGTTTCCAGTTGAGTAATTGATTGGTTAATGCGGATGCTAATGTTAAATCTGAATACAGTGTTATTGCTGAGATTGCCGATGAAGAATGTTCTATTGTTCGGGGTGGCTGGAGAAATGGAAGAGCTTACATAGACACTCTTTGCGGGGTATTTTTCGAACAATGTCAAATTATAGGCGATTCCTGGACCTGAATTATTTACTAAGATTGTCCAATTGGATAGAGTACTGTTGAATGAATATAACGGGGCTCCCTTAGATACTGAAATGTTGGGTTGACGGCGGACTGATGCATTAACAGTGGTCAAGAATGATGTTCTTACTTTGAATTCGAGAATGTTTGGAGGGGCGAATTGAATCCGTGCTATAAGGGTATTGTTCAGGCGAGTGCCGTTTAGTGCACTAGCGTTGACTCTTAGAGTTAGATTTACGCGCTTAGTAGCACCTGGCAGGAGGTGAATGATAGGGAAATGGGTGAGAGTCCGATTGAATGTAAAGGTTAAGCCTTGCTTACTTACGTTTGTTGTATTTCTCGGGTGTATATCGAGTAGAGAAATATTAATTGCTTTGGATTCGTGGTTTGTGATTGTAATATTGTATCTAATAAGAGATCCGTTATTTACAACTGAAGGGAATGATTTTGTAACAGTAACGTTAAATGGTCTGATGTATCCCTTGGTGGGGGAAAATTCAAGATAAATAGAGGTTGTTGAAAAGTTTCTCCAGGTTGCGTTGACAATGTTTACTATGAATTCATCTTGGGTAAGCGATTGATTCATTCGTATAGTTATATTTACTCTGAAAACTGAGTTGCCTGACATATTACCTATGAAGAATGTTCTATTATCTGACGTAGATGGCATTGGTGAGGAAGTTACAAAGAAACTTTTAACTGGGTATTTTTCGTGTAAAGATAAGTTTACTGCAGTTCCTGGACCAGAATTGTTAATTGTAATTGTCCAATTTGCAAGGGTGCCATTAAATACAGCTGATGGTGGGGCTTTGGTTACAGTGATGTTTGGTTGAGCTCGTATAATTGTGGTGTTTTCTGTGACTGTTATTTCTCTCTTATCTGTGTTGTTTCTTGCGCTGATGTTGATTCTGTTACGGATGATGGTTCCAGCTGGAAGATTGTCTCTTACTCCTACAGTAATTCTGATTATTGTAACATTGCCTGCAGACATGTTGCCTATAAACCAAGTTGCGTTTCCGCTGGTTGGAAAAGGAGTTGCATTGATGAAGGTTACATTTGGAGAATAGAATTCGCGGAGGGTTACGTTAAGGGCAGGACCTGCACCTGTGTTGTTGATTTTGATTGTATAGTTTAAATGCATTTTTCTGAATGAATCTGAGAATGCAGGATTAGGATTATCACTTTTGTTTACTGTTAAGTTAAAGTTAGGAAGAGATAGTGAGCCGCTACTTAATCCGGTGATGTAAGAAGTGGAATTTGGATGAATTGCAATCAGAATCAGCATAGCTACAATAACTAAAAAAATTGCGGGATTTATTCCTTTTTTCTGCACTGTTGCCACTCTTTTTTTTGTAGCCCATTGCTGTTTGTAGAATGTATCTGCGTGTTGGGTTGTGTTGTGAGATTGAACTTTATTTATAAGCATTCTTACTCCAGTTTTATATAATACTGAACCATCTGTATAAGTATGAATAAATTCTGGATTTTTAGCTTATTTTTGATTTTATTAATTCCCCTTGTGACTGCTAAATCATATGAAATTCCAGATGTTTTTGTGGCAATGCAGATTATGGGTGATGGTTCTGTTATTGTGCAGGAAGATATCACTTTTGATTTTAGTGGAGATTTCAGTTTTGCATATCGAAAATTTGATGATATTGGGAAAGTAGCAGATTTACAAGTTTTTGATGGTGAGGAGCGACTTAAGCAAAAGGTTGAGGGAGACACATTAACATGGTATTATGCAGCTTCCAATGAGAGGAAGACTTTTTCTGTTCAGTATATCTTGGAGAATGCAGTAACTGCATACGATGATGTTGCTGATTTGTACTGGCAAGTATGGGGAGAAGGATGGGATGTTCCTGTTCAGATGTTGAGAGGAGAGATTGTGTTGCCTAAGGAAACAACAGCCGAACAGGTATATACCTGGGCTCATCCTGATATTGATGGAGTTCTTGGGATGTATGGCGATGATCGTATAAGATTTGAGGCTCATGATGTGCCGTCTAATCAATGGGTTGAGATTAGGGCGGTGTTTCCAAGACAACTTCTGGATTCTAAAGTTTCATTTGCATCAATTGAATCTGGTAACGGGTTGCAACAGATAATTGATCAAGAAGAACAATATGGGATTGCTGATGAATATGGATTTTTAGTTGGATTCTTTGTTGCCTTGCTGATTCCGCTTCTTGTTTTAGTATGTTATTTGATTGTTTATTACTATTATGGGAGAGAACTTGATGTTGGGTATCACGCGGAATATGAGCGGGAACCGCCTTACGATTATAGTCCTGCTTATGTTGCGCAATTGTTGAATTATGGTCATGATACAGTTGATGCTTCGGCGTTTGGAGCTGTTTTTATGGATCTTTGCAGAAGGAAATATTTCCAGCTGAAGAAGTTTTCACAGAAGAAAATTCTGGGATTGTTTGGGGCAGATCATGATTATGAGATTGTGTTTTTGGCTAAGGCTGAGAAACATGATGTGTCGTTGAAGAAACATGAATCTATGGTTCTTTCATTTATGCACGATCTTCGTGATTATGCGAAGAAAGAAAAAACAACAGTTTCAATCGGGTTGCTTCAGAAATATGTAAGATGGAATCAAAGCAAGGTTGCTGAATTTATGAAAGGGTGGCAGAAACAGGTTAAAAATGAAGTAAAACAAATAGAATTTTCTACACGGGATGGTGTATATGTATTTGGTGAGTGCATGGTTGGTGTATGTGGGGTTATTGTTGCAGCATTTTTGTTATTGTTCTTTGTTCCTTCGCTTCCTTTTACTGATTTCATATTTGGCGGGCTTACATTTGGGGCGTTTCTGGGGTCTGTGTTTGCGTTAGTTTTATTTTTGGTGTCAAGTAAAGCGTTGCCACAGCTTACTAAAACTGGAAGATTACATTATCTTAAATGGAAAGGGTTGAAGAAGTTTTTATCTGATTTCAGCAACTTGAAAGAGATGCCTCCTGATTCTATCATACTTTGGGAGAAGTTTCTTGTGTATGGGACTGTGCTTGGAGTGAGTAAGCAGGTTGAGAAAGCGCTTGAGATTTCAATTGCGGAACATGGGCAGCCACGTGGTTCAAACATATTTATGGCAAGTGCGTTTAATTCAGCTGCATTTGCTGATGTCGGGCGGGGATTCTCATCGTTCAGCAGCGGGTTAAGTCGAACATCAGGTGGATCTGGCTTTAGTGGTGGAGGAGGGTTCGGAGGCGGTGGAGGAGGAGGGGGAGCGGGTTAGGGAACCTAGGTAGTATCGAGGTTATTGGTAAAATAAAAGGTAGTATCGAGTGTTTCTAAGTGTCATAAGTATCTGGAATCAAAGGTTTCTGTTATATGATAGAAAACTTTATATGACCTAGAATTATATATTTCAATATGAAAGTGTTTGCACGAACTCGAGAGATTGGAGGTTCTATTGTAGTAACTATTCCGAAGATATTGATAGAATTTGAAGGAATAAAGAAAAATCAGCTTGTTGAGATTGATGTAAAGAAACCTAAAAAGAGTTTCTTTGGAATTTGCAAGGGTATCGGCCCATTTACAGAAGAGGATAAATTCACAGGACATGATTAGCAAAATTAACAAAGATAACAACAATTCATAGAAAGATAAGTAAAAAGAAAGTAAAAAAATTATTTGTTTTTTATCTTGACAAACTTACTTCAATTTCGAAAACTTTGATTTTGTTGTCAGGTATTGAACCATCTGCTCCATCAACTTCTTTGAGCATTTGTGCAGCTTCTGAATCTGCAAAAACTCCATCATTGTTGGTGTCATATTTCTCAGCAGCTCTTCTGAAAGAATCAAGTTTTCTCAGGAAACTATAGGTTTTTGCATGGTCTTTCTTGTCTACCATAATAATGTTGTAGTGTTTACCACGTCTAATGACACTATATCCAATTTTGTAATTATCTTCAATGATTTGGGCACCTTCAACTCCTTCGAGAGCTTCCTCTTCGCTGAGTTCTGATGTAGGTTTCTGGAATGCTCCCAAATATTCTTTTTGAATTCCCAAATCAAATATTTCGTCAACTGAACCAGGACCCATTGAAATTTTATGTCTTTTTGCAGGATTTTGAAGTGGACTGAGATCCATAATCCAGTAGTCTGCTCCTTGTATGAATTGGGTTTTCAAAACTTTTTCAATGTTGTTTTCTGACATTGTATAGTTATACTTTGCACAGAATTTTAAGGCTTCGTCCTCACTTATTTGACCGTCACAATTTTCATCTATGTTGTTTTCTGGCAATGGAATATCTTTTGTTTTAATAACTTGATCAGGTTGATCAACTTTGGTTAACTTTATTTGTGATTGTTCATGGTTTCTTTCAGATTGCTTAATGTCTTCATTAGGCTTGTATTCTATAATTGCTTTCTCTTGTGAATGTTCATAATTTCTTTCAGCTTGCTTGATATCATTGATCATGGATCCTAACATTGCCAAGCTTCCGCCTATCAAAGTGTAACCAACTAATTTACCTACTGAGCTTTTTACAATATCTGTTAGGTTCATTTTATTCTCCAATTATTTGTTTTTTCTTATTTGAGTTAATTTATCAAGTATGAATTTTTGAATAGGCACGTAATCTGGTTGATTCATGTAATGTACTGTCCAGGTTTCAAATTCCCTAATTAATTCTTTATTGGTCATTTCTAAATTTGTTATTCCTGATATTGGACTGCCTCCATCAAAAGAGATATGTGCGCCTGACTGATGTTCGAAGTAAGAATAGCCCCGTTTATAACGAGCCATTTCCGGTATACCAAATAACCTATTAACTGGAATATGATGATCTTTCTCATTGTTATACTTTTCTTCTAAATCAAAATCAAGGAGTTCTCCTGAAATTTGTCCAACTTGAAAGCACCTTTTGTTGGAGTTAGAATTAAAATTGAATCTTATGCTGCCTTTGTATTTTGGTTGCTGTTTGCTTCTCATTAACTCTATTTGAGCTCTCCACAAAATAAGCCGTGAATCTTGATTCGATAATTTCATAAGTTCGCTGTATTCGTCAGGAGAAATTACAATTTCTTCTTTATCTTCAACATCATGTTCTACATTTTGTTTTTTACTATTGTAATTTTCGCTGGTTTCCTTTACATTTGATTGCAAAATTTTTGGAAGCCTCATTGAAGTTGGTTGAGGATTAAAGTAAGTGTATGTGAGGATTCCAAATATTCCTACAGCTAGAACATATGGAGTAGCGTTGCTAGAGAAAATTTTATCTGCTTTGATTGCTGCTTTTTTTACAATATCTGTTAGGCTCATTTTTCTTCTCCACTAAATTGCTCCTCAAACAAACATCTCTTTTTTACCTACTCCTCTTATCTAGTCCTAACCATTAAGGCGTAATAACATTTCTATTGATTTTTTAAGATCTTTTTCTCTTTCTGCTACAACAAAATGGTATAGCTCCTCTCTTGTTGCAATACCATCGTTGTTTGTATCGATATCTTTAATGAGTACTAAGTATTCATCACGGCTGATGAAACCGTCTTTGTTGTAATCGTAGCCATACCGTTCAGCTGCGCTAGCTTTAAGAGTTTCAAAATCACGATCGTTAATAGCTATAAAAGAATCTTTTCTCTTTTTTTCTTTCTCGATGTATTCAATTTTATCTTTCTCCTTCTTCTCTATATACTCTCTGTGCCACTTCTCTGTTTCCTGATCTCTGGAATAATTATTATATGTACCATATCCTATAATAATTATACTCGATGCTGCTAGGCCAATCAATGTATCCTTCAATGTATCCTTCAATGTAGACCGCAATCTATACAGGGCAAATTCTTTTGAAATAGCTTTGTATGCTGGATTTGCACCTTTGTATTCTGATTTTGCAAAATAATCTAGTATGTTTTTCATTTTTCTTCCTACTTTATCATATCAGTCACTAAAACAACTGATACTTTTTTCAACCCCTTTTTTTTCTAGAACTTAACTTTAACAGCTTCTCTATCTGATGCAGAAGCTTCGAAATATTGTCGTGTTGTGAAATGGAACATGGATGCAACGATGTTTCCAGGGAAACGTGCGATGCTTTCGTTCCATCGCATCACAGTATCATTGTAAAATTGTCTTGAGTATGCGATTTTGTCTTCAGTGTCTTTTAATTCATTCTGTAATTGCTGGAAGTTTTTGTCTGCCTTTAATTCAGGGTAGTTTTCGACGACAGCGAATAATGATTTTAAGGTGCTTGAGAGCATGTTGCTGGCCTTGGCTTTTTCATTCATGGTGCCTGCGGTTGACATTGCTGATCTTGCTTTGGTTACGTTCTCGAGAAGCTTTTTTTCATGGCTTGTGTAGCCTTTGACTGTTTCAACCAAATTTGGAATCAAGTCTTGACGTCGCTTGAGTTGGACATCTATTTGACTAAATGAATTGTCAACTCTTGTTTTGAGTGTTATGAAACTATTGTAGTATAATGCCGAAACTATACCTATGCCGACTACAACTCCAAGTGTGATTATAGGCCATGCCATAGTTAATGAGATGATGATGCGAGTATTTAAAGGTAATTGGTTGTTGGTTATTGGTAATTGATTGTTGAGTTTTATGTTTGCAAAAGTGGTGAAAATTTGAATCGCTTTGAGTTATTGGCTGGGGGATTTGTCTATGCTGAAAGTCGACAATATGTGCGAACTCTACTCTGTAGCCATGCGAAATCTTTATAAATTTCTCAAAAGTTACGAGCTTAGGTTGGAATTATATGGCGACAACAGAACAGAAAAGCATTAACTCAATTAAGAAGGGATCTTCTATTGTACTTGATGGTGAACCTTGCAGAGTAATTGATGTTACTTCATCAAAAGCTGGTAAACACGGTCACGCTAAAATCAGACTTGTCGCAGTTGGTATGTTTGATGAGAAGAAAAGAGAGATGGTAATGCCGTCTGGACAAAACATTGAAGTGCCTATGGTTGAAAAGAAGACAGCACAAGTGTTGTCGGTAAGCGGAGACACTGCAAAAGTTATGGATGCTGAAAGCTTTGAAATGTTTGATATGCATATTCCTGAAGAACTTATTGGTCAAGTTGTGGATGGATGTGAAGTTCTTTACTGGGATGTTATGAACAAGCTGGTAATCAGACAGGTTAAGTAGTTATTAGTATCTGGTTTCTTAAGATTCAATGGATTCTTAGTTTCTTTAGTTTTCGGATTTTTTTGTCTTTTTCTGAGTTTAGATCATTGCTCCTGCCCTGCTCGCACAATTTGCACTGTGCCCACCCCGAAGGGGCCAACCCCCGGTCACAGTGAGATCTTTGTCTATGTGCTTGCCCTTAAGGGCAGGAGCAATGGAAGCTCAACAGTAATCTTTATAAATGAGTGAATGGCATAAGCGATTATGGCTAAATTTCCAGAAGCAGAAGCTCGATTGTTCAAGAATGTTTATGTGTGCAGGCGATGTAAAGCGAAACGCAGGGCGCCAACTCAAAAGGTACTTCAAGGTAAAATTAAATGCCAGAAGTGTCAGAGATCTAAGTTGAGACTTAAACGTAAGAAGTAGATATTATTCATAGTTATTGATTATTTGTTGATTATTTGTTTTTAAAAAAAAAGAAAAAAAGAGTTTTTAAAAAAGAGGTTGATGCATTGGATTTTGAATTAATTACTATTATTGTTTTTATTCTAGGTTTATCACTATTCCTTTTCTTAAAACGAAAAAAACTTGAGATAGCAAAAATTCTATTTCCTTTTATTTATGTGATTATGTACAAGACTGAGTGGGGACTCAAATTTATGGAGCGACTCGGGAAAAAGCATAGAGTTCTGATTCAATTTATCGGTTATTGCGGAATAGGAGTTGGATTTGTAGGTATGATACTTGTTGGGTGGTCGCTTATTCAAAATATTATTCAGCTTCTGTTTGTTTCGGGAGCGCAGAATGCGCTTCAACCTGTTCTGCCTGGTGTAAGTGTGGCAGGGCTTGGAAAATTATCGTTCTGGCACTGGATCATTAGCATATTTGTTCTTGCTGTGGTACATGAGAGTGCTCATGGAATTGTGGCGTTTAGCCATGATGTTAAAGTAAAGAGTTCAGGTGCTGCAATATTTGCGCTTGGATTACCTTTACTTCCGGCTGCTTTTGTTGAACCTGATGAAGTACAGCTGGCTAAGAAAGATGATGCTGCCCAATATAGTGTATTTGCGGCAGGCCCGCTTTCCAATCTTGTGCTGGGAGTAATCCTGATTATTTTAATGGGATTTGCAGTTCCGCGTCTTGATCCAATTTTTCTTGAGCCGATTGGGGTATCAATGATTGCGGTTGATGGGCAGTATCCTGCATCTGAATTGTTTAAAGAGAGGACTACAGTGGATGCAGTAGATGGAAAAAAAGTTAGTGATGCTAATGCATTTCTTGCAGAAGTTCAATGTCTTGTGCCTGGTAAGAGTGTAGAACTTACAACAAACAAAGGAAATCAGGTGCTGACACCTGTTGATAATCCAGACCATAAAGGAAAAGGATTTCTGGGAGTAACTCAACTTCAGAATGAGTTTAAGAATACAAATGAAGTGTGGAGCAAAATTTATTTCTGGTTCAAAGATCTTTTCAAGTGGGTTGCGATGCTGAACATATTTATCGGGGTTGCAAATCTGATTCCTCTTGGACCGCTTGATGGTGGTCATATGATGCGCACACTTTTAACGGGGATTCATAAAAAAGAGAAAGGCGAGAAATATGCACACTGGATTTCTTTATTCATGCTTGTGATGATTCTTGGAAGTTTTGTGATTGGGTTTATTAAATAGTTTTTAGTTTTTGATTATAAAAGAATTAAATGTAGGCTTTGCCTTTGACTTTTGAAAGCATGGCTGCAATTCTGCCTTTTCTGGTTTGCAAATCTTCAAACAATTGTTTCAATCTATCTGGCCTGTTAACTGAAATTGCATCTACTTTAAGTTTGAGTAGGCTCATGATTTCTTCTTTAGGAATAAACTCGTTTGAGTAAACTGGAGCGGTGTGAACTTCAATGTTGTTTCTGTGCGCGGATCGCACAAGTTTTTTCTGGATACGGTGGCGGCCCACAAGGGTTGCGAAATAGGAAACAATGGCATCTGCTTTTGCTGCTTTGGCCATTCCCACTGCGTCCATTGGGAGGCAAGCCATGGCTATGCCGGTTTTAATTTTGGGATTAATACGTTTGATTAAATATGATAAAGGGTGGACGAATGAGAATATCATGCAATCCTGGAGTACTTCGTGTTTGGCAAGGAGCTTTATTGTTTTTTTGTGGATTGAGCCAGCCTTAAGTTCAAGCATTAATTTTGCCTGGCCACGAACTTCTTTCAAAACTTCATCCAAAGTAGGGATGGGCTCACCTGAGACTGACAAATTCTTTATTGATTTTAATGAACGATCCTTAACAAAACCGTTAGCGCCGGTCAATTGCTTTAAATGGGGATCATGGAAAACTATGAGTTTTCGATCACTGGTATGTCTGATGTCCATTTCAATGGCATCTGCTCCACTCTTGATTGCTTCCTGAAATCCAGCAATTGTGTTTTCTGGTTTTGTAGCAATGCCTCGATGGCCAATTATGAGTGGAAATTTTTTCATTGTTTAATATTACTGAGAATTTTACTATGAATTTTTCTATTTGATGCGACAACTAGTGGATATAAAAGAGGCTGAGATTTAGTTGTGAATCCATGAAGCTTGCCTCCAGATTCTTTTAGAATCAAGGCACCGGCTGCAATGTCCCAAATGTATGGGTACATCAAAATTGCGGCATCGGAATGACCAGCTGCAATCATGCAGAGGTCTAATGCGGAAGAGCCGAAACTGCGAAATCCAAGGCAATTTTGCTTTATGTATTTCAGTTGATGGGTGTTACGTTGGTTTGGCAAGTGACCAGGTTCTGTTATTATTAAACTGCGTTTCAGATTGCTGGTTTCTGAAACGTAAATTTTTTTACTGTTGCATTTTGAACCATTATTTTTTTCAGCAAAGTATCTTTGTGAACGTAAGAAGTCGGTGACGCCGCCAAGAACTATTTCTTTATTCTCTCTAAGAGCTAAACTGATGGTGCAAAATGGGATGCCTCTGAGATAATTGTTAGTCCCATCGATTGGGTCAAGGATCCAGCATGTGTCGTGTATTTCAGGTTTGTGTTCTTCTTCAGATAGTACTGGAATACCTGTCTTTTTTTCAAGATATTGGGTGAGCTGATTGTGAATTGCTATATCAATTTCAGTAACTGTGTCTTGCTTACCTTTTTCCTGGTATTTAATGTGTTTATCAAAATGTTTGGCCGCGAAGTGGCCCGCGGTGTCAAGTGCCTTTTTTGCGATTGATGAATAGGTTACCATATTGATTAAATAAATTATTGTTGCACCCTTTTTTAAATTTTCCCTCTCATTATTTTTGTGAGGTTCAGTTTGTTCTATAATTTCAATTTGCGATCTAAAAGCTTATAAATATTCTGTGTCTCACATGCGAACATGGAAACACTTGAGCATCAGCAGTGTCCGGTATGTAATGAAGAAGAGCTGACACTTCTTGAAGATGAGATTGATTTGAAAGATAAAGGAATTGCTCATATTCTTGGAATGAAATGTCATACTTGTGATCTTGAAAGGGGAGATGTTGAACTTGACAAACCTGCCGCGGTTAAACAGGAGTTTGTATTGTCTTCTGTTGATGGGCTTAAGGTACAGGTTGCTCGCGGGGGATCGGCAACTATTGCACTCAAAGAACTTAAGCTCACACTTAAGGCCGATGTTGACACAAAAGGATATGTTGGAATTGTTGGTAATTTGATTCAGGAATTTATTGATTTTATTAAAGCTGACAAGGATGGGGAAGAAGACAAAAAACGCAAGAAAAAATTATTCCAGATTATTGATGAACTGCTTGATGTGCAGGAAGGAAAGAAAACTGTTACGGTTCAAATGTCAGACCCGACTGGAAATTCGGTGTTTGTTGTTTAGCTTCTAATTTAGATTTGAAGAATTCTGAAATTTTCTCTTTGTATTTTACAGTTACCATTGCTGCCCAGTCTTTTGGAAAGCATTTGTAGTAGGATTGCCAGGTGAATCTTGCGTCGAGGAAGGCGATGATTCCCCTGTCTTCTGTTGTTCTGATACATCTTCCAGCGCCCTGCAAACATTTAGTCATTGCAGGCATAATGTAGCCATAGTCCCAGCCTTTCTGGAACAATTTATCATAGTATGCGATGAGGGCTTCGGTTTCAATGTTTGGTCTTGATAATGGAACGCCAACAACGAGAACTCCTATTAATAGATCACCAGGCAGATCTATACCTTCTGAGAATGAACCGCCCATTACTCCCATCAGGATTGCTCCTTTGTCTTTGTACTTTTTGAATCTATCAAGGAGTTCTTCTCTTTCTGCTTTGCTTAGATTTGGTTGCTCTACAAAAATTGATTTTGTAGTTTTAGTCTGAAGCAGTTGGAGAATATTTTCAAGGATGTCGTAGCTGGGGAAGAATACTGCCAAGTTTCCTGGAACTACGGATGAAATTTCTGAAACGATTGATGCGATGGCTGCAAATTGTTCAGGGGTGCGCTGACTGAATTTTGTGGTGGTCTGGGGAATGATCATGGTTAATCTCTGGTCATTTGAAAAGGGAGAGGGGTATGCTGCTATTTTTGAATTCTTTCCGAAGCCTAAAATTTCTCTGTACATTTCTAATGGTTCTAGGGTACCTGACATTGCAATGATGGATGAACATGAATCTACAAGCGGTTTCATAACGATAGCAGGGTCAAGACAGTTACAGCACAGGGAGATCCGGTCACCCATCTGTTTTTTAATAAATCGGACATAGCCCGGGCCTTGTTCCTGCCATGATTCCATGAATTTCTGGAGGGTGCCGAGGAAACTTCGCTTTTTTTCATCTTTGATGTTTTCGGCAGTTAATGCGAGTTGTATCATGAATGTAACTATGTCTCCTGTTATCTGGTTTATGTCGCTGATGAATAATTCGCGAGAAATAAGTTGCTCGTCTTTTGCTCCTTGCGCGTACTTTAATAGAAGCTTTTCAATTTTCTGGATCTGGTG
Organism: uncultured Methanosarcinales archaeon; assembly: GCA_964576505.1. GTDB lineage: Archaea > Nanobdellota > Nanobdellia > Woesearchaeales > WJKV01 > CAZNVD01. The sequence goes on along the minus strand of CAZNVD010000019.1, from coordinate 5,784 downwards.
ACTGAGGTCTTTGTAGCCTTCATCCCAGGCTTCTTTTGCTGCGCGCTTTAGTGCGAAGGTTGTTAGCTGGGAACTCATTAATTCACGACATCTTATTGGGAGATGGTGCGCTTCATCGAAGATAATTACTGATGACTCGAATGATGCATTTATTCTGCGGAGGAAATTTTCTGCGATGGATGGAGAGAGGACGTGGTAGTAATCAGCGATTACTACTTGAGCATCCTTTGCTATGAGGGAGGCAACTTCGTATGGGCAGAGTTCGCATTGTCTTGAATGATCCATTACCTCCTCTACAGAAAGTGGGCTTACTTTTTTTAAGTCTGCAACCGCAAGCTGGGCTTCTGCTGTTGGTTCCTGCTTTTTTGAGAAAACATTAACGTAAAAATTGCAGGTGCGTTGTTCTCTATGTTTTTTGCAGAACTCGTAGAATTGATTGTTGAATAAATCAGAGGCTCCTGGCTGGATGCACATGTCTTTTTTGCCTATGAAATCCGCAACTGTGATCTGGACTCCAGATGTTTCGCGCATTTTGTGAATTGTTTCTAATGCGATTCTGTGTTGAGAATGTCTTGGGGTCACGAAGATTACTTTCTTTTTGTTTTTAATTGCATAGTCAATTGCGGGAGCTAAGGATGCTGCCGTTTTTCCTAGGCCAGTGGGAGCGTGGATAAGAATATGATTGTGGTTAGCGAGGGCTTCAGAAATGTCTTTTACCAGTTTATCCTGGCCAGGGCGAATTGTTTTGTGGGGAAACATTACATCAGGCATAGAAATTGGGTTAAAGGGACAATACAAAAAGGTTTTGTTTCCTGATTCATAAGTTTCTTTGTATCTAAGATTCTAGAATCTTGTCTGTGTGAGTGGTGGCGGTAGTTTTAAAAATGAATAATGGAATTGTTTGAGTATGATCATAGCTATAAGTGGAACTCCTGGAACTGGGAAGACTAGTGTGTGCAAAGAATTGTGCGATAAGTATGATTTTACTTATGTTGATGGAAAGCAGCTTGTGCAGGGTGATGTTTGTTCTGAATATGATGAAGAGCGGGATTGTGAAGTGGTTGATGTTGAAAAGTGGTGTGAGGCTGTTGAAAATTTAGTGAATAAAAAAGGGTTGAAGAATGCAGTTATTGATAGTCATTTCAGTCATGATCTGTCTCCTGATTTTGTTGATGTGTGCATTATTGTAACGTGTGAAGATAAGGTGGAATTACAGAGGAGATTGGCGGCCAGGGGATATTCAAAGGCAAAGGTGGAAGAGAATCTGGAAGCTGAAATTATGGATGTATGCGCAGAGGAAGCAGAGGAGAACGGGCATACTGTGATTAGGCTTGATACAAGTACTGATAGATGGAAAAAAGAACTTGCAAAAATTATGTCTGATGTCGCATGAACGTTGCTGTAATTGGTTCTGGAGTTGGGGGGGCGAGGGTTGCCCGGGATCTTGCTTTGGGTGGATGCAAGGTTAATTTATTTGATATGAAGCCAACTATTGGCCGGCCGATAGCGTGTACAGGAATAGTTAGTAAAAATTTTGCTAAACATGTCGATTTTCTGGATGATATTCTTGTTAATACTGTGGATGGAGCGGAATTTTATTCTGCTAATGAACAATTTGAATTAAAGACTGGGAAGACTCAGGCTTATGTTGTGCAGCGGGATGAGCTTGATGTGAAATTGTTTCAGGAGGCTCAGGATGCAGGAGTTGCGTGCCATATGAAACATCGTTTCATGAGCAACGATAGTAACTCAGTTACTGTGGAACACAATGGAACTATGAAAAGGTTTGATGCTGATATTGTGATTGGCGCTGATGGTCCGTTGAGTTCTGTTGCAAAAGCAAATGAGCTATGGCAGGGGCGGACTTTTTTGCATGGAATTCAATATAGAATTACTGGTAAATTTGACAAGTCGTTTGTTTCATTGTTTCTTGGTTCTGTGTGTCCTGGGTTCTTCGCGTGGGTGGTACCTGAGAGCGCGAAAACAGCCCGGGTTGGGGTTGCTGCGAGGAGTGGAGCGAAGGAACACTATCGAGCATTTGAGGATAGATTGCGGAAGCAATTTTCGGTGACGCAGCTCGAAGTTCAAAGTGGTCTAATTCCGGAGTATAAAAAAATTAAACTTCAAAGTAAAAATGTTTATCTTCTTGGGGATGCAGGATTGCAGGTTAAAAATACCACTGGTGGCGGGATAGTTATGAGTTTGAGGGCGGCGGAGCTGCTTTCGAAAAGCATTCTTGAAGGAAAAAATTATGAAAAACTTATTAATAAAAATTTAACAAAAGAATTATTCTATCATCGTTTAATTAGAAAGATGTTTAACAAATTTGATGACAAAAAGTATGACCTGTTATTACGAATTATGAATAGAGAACGCAATAGAAACGTATTGGCAGAATATGGAGATATGGATTATCCAAGCAAGTTTCTGATGAGATTAGTGCTTAGAGAACCGCGCTTTTTGAGATTGCTTTTCTAGTTTCTTGAATCTTAGTTTCCAAGATTCTAGTTTCTAAGATTCAACATATGTGCGGTGATGAAAGCGTCACGGGCTTGCATAAGTTCAAAGCTTGAACTTCCTGAAATTATTATGCAATTATCCTGGTTAATAATTTCCGTGGTGTTGCCAATTGTGAAATAGATTACTCTTGTTGAGATTGTTGCGTTTTGGCATGTCATGCCTGGCTGATCATTGTATGAAGTGGTGAACGATTGGGCTGTGATGATGCCAGTTTGTTCAAGTTGGGTGGTCCAGAATTTTGCAAGTGCTATGAATTTTTGAGCTTCTTCTGTCTGGTTTATGTCGGAAGTAATCATGAGATATGTTCCTGAAAGGTCAACTGCAGTTGGAATAAGTGGTTCAATTGAAGAAGGATGGTACAACAATGAGTAAGTCTGGCCTTTTGTTGTTGCGGTGTAGGACTGATCTGAATTTTGAGTTATTTTGATGTTTTTGTAATTAAGGCTTGGAGTTTGAAGGGTGCTTAGTAGGGCGAATCCAAGAATTGAGGTTGCCATGATTACAATAATGAAAAGAGAAAAAAAATGAGCATTGCTCCTTTGTTTTTTTATTATCTTGCGCTTCATAGTTACATCATACCCTGAGGCATGCCGCCTCCTGGATGGCCTGATGGACGATCTTGTTTGCTTCCAATGACGTCGTCGATTCTGAGAATCATGATGGCAACTTCGGAGGCTGATTTTACTGCCTGAGTTTTTGTTCTCAGCGGTTCGATGACTCCAGCTTTCATTGAGTCAACAGGCTTTCCTGTATAGACGTCAACGCCTGCCCATAGGTCGCCTTCTTCGTGGCGGGCTTTGAGTGCGGTGATTACATCAATTGGATCGAGACCTGCGTTTTCTGCTAATGTTTTTGGGATGATTTCCAAGGCGTCGGCAAATGCCAGAACTGCAAGTTGTTCTCTTCCAGACAGAGTGTCTGCGTATTGTCTTAGTCTGCGGGCAAGTTCAACTTCAGGAGCTCCTGCACCACCGACAACTTTCTTGTCTTTGAGGGCAGCTACTACATCTCCGATTGCGTCGTCGATTGCACGGCAAATTTCGTCAACAACATGTTCAGTGCCTCCTCTTACAAGGATAGTTACTGCTTTCGGATTTTTGCATTCTTCTACATATGTGAATTGTTCGTCGCCTAATGTTACTTCGTGGACTAATCCAGCGTGTCCTAAATCCTGAGGTGAGGCGTCTTCCACACGGTTTACGATTTGAGCACCGGTTGCTTGCGCTAATTTTTCCATGTCGCTCTTTTTTACTCTGCGAACTGCATAAATTTTCTGCTTTGCAAGGTAATGCTGGACCATGTCGTCTATGCCTTTTTGGGTAATGACTACGGTAGCTCCAGTTTTTATTACTAAGTCTGCGATTTTTTTGAGCATTTTTTCTTCCTGATCAAGGAAGGCTTGCATTTGTGATGGATCATTAATCTGAATTTTTGCGTCAGTTTCTGTTTCCCTTAATTCGAGAGCTGAATCAATCAAGAGTACTTTTGCATTTTGAACTTTTTGAGGCATACTTGGGTGGACACGTTCTTTGTCCACAACAATACCTTTGATCAAAGTAGAATCTTCAACACTTTGTCCAATTTTTTTCTCGACTTTGATGCTTGATCTGCTCAAATTGTCTTTGTCCATAACTTGCAGTATTGCGTCTACGATTAGTGTGCTGATAACTTCTTTTGAAATATCTGCGCCTTTGCCTGTTATAGCAGTACCAGCTATATTTTTCAGCATTGCATGATCGTCAGATGAAATATCTTTTGCGATTTCTAATAGAATTTTTTGGGCTTGCTGAGCTGCCATGTTGTAGCCTTTTGCGATAATTGTTGGATGGATGTTTTCGTCCAGAAGATGTTCAGCGCGTGCTAAAAGCTCGCCGGCAATAACTACTGCAGTGGTTGTTCCGTCGCCAACTTCTTTTTCCAGAGTTTTTGCGATTTCAACCATCATTTTGGCAGCTGGATGTTCAATGCTCATTTCTTCCAGAATGGTGACTCCGTCATTTGTGATGACTACGTCGCCCAGGGTGTCCACAAGCATTTTGTCCATGCCTTTAGGCCCGAGAGTGGTTCTAACGGTTTCAGCTACTAATTTTGCTGCTGCAATGTTATTTCTTTGAGCATCTTTCCCAAACTGACGTTGGGCGCCTTCTGGCAATATGAAAATTGGTTGGATTTGATTTGTCATTGTGATTATTTACCTCATTTTATGCTGTTTCTCTGTTTTTTCGGCATTTATTGTCTTTATAAACATTTTGTGTGTTTAGGCTCAAATTGTGGGAGTTTCTTGAAACACATGTAGCGCATGAATCAAAAGAATCTAGATTCTTGCATGCTTGATTTTTAGTATTTGGTGAGGACAACATTTATATATCTTAATTGACGCGGAGAGTCTTACAGTAATGGTGAGTTTTAGCAGAGACGGGGGAATGAGATATGTCTTTATTGAATCGGATTTTGGGTGTTGGTTTACTTTATAGTGCACTGGCTACTCCAGTTGCAGCTGATGTTGGATATCATCAATTTACTATTAATCTGTATTTTATTAAGTTTAGATTTGAGACTCTGGAAACAAAACAAAGCAGAGAAATAACTCATACTGTTTTCGATGGATCTGGAGCTTTTACCAGTAGATATTATACTAAATATTTATTGCATAGAAGATGCCCTCCCCGGCTGGTTGAAGCGCTGTATGAATACGACTTTAATGCAGATGGTGTTGTGGATTTAACAAAAAAAACAACTGTTTCAGGATCAGGCGAAGTTAAGTCAGAAACAAAAGGTGATTTCAATTGTGATGGTCAAATGGATTATCAATAATGTATGTTGAAGTCACCTTAGGAAGTGCATCCGGTCAGAACTTTTGATCCAATAGGTAGTATACCCATCGGATAGTTAATTATTATACCAAACTAGCTTCCATGGTCAAAGTAT
>CAZNVD010000019.1:0-326 GCA_964576505.1 uncultured Methanosarcinales archaeon | reverse complement strand
TGGTCAAATGGATTATCACCAAATTTCCAGCAAATCTCCAAATGGAAGCTCTAATACACTCGAGTTGATTGACAAAGACAAAGATGGAATTTATGAAACAGTAAATGAGACTCGGGTAGAAGTTGAAGCTAAGAAATAATCAGAATCTTGTCAGGTTTAAAGCTTATTTTTTCTTTTTCTTTAATGTTTTCTAATGGTTCTCGGAATGAGGCAATTCCTATGAGAGTGCCGTTTTCTGATAGAATCTTTATGGGAATATTTGGAGATGGATGTTCTGGAAATTTCAGAATGTCTTTATTCTTTGGTTTGAGGCCGTTTTTTATTTT
>CAZNVD010000018.1:0-29761 GCA_964576505.1 uncultured Methanosarcinales archaeon | reverse complement strand
ACAAAATTCCTCCACTATATGCGAAGAGCTGTACAAATGATTATTAAAATTTAAAGCTCTTCGTTTTATTTCAATTTTTTTTTTTATTTTTTTATTTGTTTCAAAAAGTTCCTTTCTTCACCATTGACCACAAAGATCGTTCCTGTTGCATTCGCTCACAGATTTGTTTCAAACAGTCAATATCATACGGCGCAACCATCAAATATCGGGGACAATCTGTCCTCTTCCACCACGATTCAAGATAATGTTTCTTACTCTGTGAAAGTCCGCGTTCATAACATTGTATAGGTACAAGTTCAACCTGCCCCTCTTTATCATGGATAACACATTTGAAAGCTGGTACTTGTGCTCTATAAGGACGCTTGAACATCTCCCGTGCTTCAAATCCACGGAGATCCAGCCAGTGCTCAGATAAATAATTAAGTTGAAGTTTGAAATCAGGATTACCAGGAATGTCACAACCATTAAGAGTTATGTTGTATAAGTATGCTGCATTTCTTTCCATTTGATCATTAGACAAATTATTTTTCCTGATAAGGGAAATTAGTTCTTCAAATATTCCCTTGTGATCTCCAGTTTCCATTACAATATCATCAACAATGCGACATCCCACATTCACCTCTCTAGTTACTGCATGACTATCTCCCTCCATCAGAATCACTTCTATATTTGGCTGATCCTCCACCATTTTATTACGGCTCCATGAATGCATGTCCAAATCAATCTGTTGCCTCAATTTGTCCATCCTATCCTTCATGCTCGCTTCTCCGTTCATCTGGCATTTTACCTCATAACCAGTCCTACGATCCACAAGGAAATCCACAATTGACCCTGTACTCTTGACAGATCCATCATCATCAAAGTCAACAAAAAGTGCGTACTGGCCTAATATTTCAGACGATATCTCACCCGCAAAATCGTACCCGCAAATTGTTCAAAAAGAAGTCCTTTTGAAAATCTCGCACTTCCGGGAAGACCAGGTTCACAATCCTCAAAAATAGCCTTCAATAGGATATTACGCAAAACCACTTCATTGATGCGATATTCACTTGTCATAACTTATTCGCCCCAGAATCCTTTTAAAAAATTATCTCCATTCGTTTAAAAAGCCCAAGAAATAAGCCTATTTCAGCAATTATGAATAATTAAAGATATTGTTTCAAATTACCCAGTAATTCTCTTAAAATTTTTCTCAATTTGTTTTTCAACTTCAGTTATTTCTAATTTCTTAATTTCAGCAATTTTTTTGTAACTTTCAATCACAAAAGAAGGCTGATTAGGTTGATCAGGAAAAGGAGACATATAAGGCGAATCTGTTTCACAAAACAGCTGTTCAATAGGAACTTGCTCCACAAGCATCTGAAACTGTTGCGCCCGAACCACCGCAGTTGGAATTGAAAAGTAAAAGCCTTGATCAATTCCCCGTTTCAATAATTTCTTGCTTCCTGAGAAACAATGCATCACCACTTGCTTCAACTTAGATGCTTCAATCAATTCAATCGCCCGCTCTTCCGCTTTCCTCGAATGAACAACAATAGGCTTCTTCCACTCAGAAGCAAACTGAATTTGCTTATTGAAATCTTGCTCTTGCTTAACTTTATCAAAATGCTGGCTAAAATCCAGCCCTACCTCACCAATCCCAGTAAGAACATCCTTATTTTTTTCTATATACTCAAAACATTTCTCAACATCAGAATCAGTCATAACATCTTTCATATTTTCATCATAAGAATACCTTGGATACACACCCAGAAAGCACCTAACATTATTGAATTTTTTAGCAAAAGCAACAGCTTTCTGGCATGATGCAAGATCTGTAGCAGCTGTGCATATCACCACATTCTTCTCCTTGCATTCTTTGATAATATCAACAAAACGAGGTCTAAATGTAGGATGATCAAGATGGCAATGAATATCTATGTACATAGAAAGAAGTAATTTGTTTGATTTAATAAAAGTATAGGCACCTTACCAACATACAATTCTCTATACTAATGACCTAAACACAACGTTTAAAAAAGAAATACCTATCTGTAACGCCATGGTACTTTTGTTTGATCTTTACAATATGCCTGACGATATTTACAAGGTGGCATTCCCAACTGAAAGACAACAGATTGTCGCCAAACTTCTTATTAAGAAAATGAAAGAAAATGAAGGCATCATGAATAAAACCGAGATGAGTTTATTCGCAACCCACTTGGCAGAAGGCACCTTGGTTGACGACAGAGACGAAGTCAAAATAAGATTCGGTGCAAAAAAACCTACTTTATCATACAACAAACGCCAGTTTTACGACCGAATTCTTACTCCATTAAAGAGCATGGGCATGATTGAATTTAATTTATATGACAAGAACTATAAGATCTCAGACAAATTTAATAGGCAAATGATTAAGATTGGATTACTTTGGTTAAGGGAAATTAAGAATTAGTGTTCTACGCGCCGAAGCCAAAACACAAAGCTTACGGCGCTAAGTTGGGGTGAAGACCTTTGTAAAAAAAACACAAAAAACTAAAGGGATTCATCTGACAAGATTTAATAGGCAAATGATCAAAATTGGTTTGTTATGGTTAAGGGAAATTAAGAATTAGTTTCTATGCATCCAAGATCCAATTGTTCCTTAAGAATCCAGCAACCTAAGTCTGAATCTGCATTTGCGTTCTAAATCCATCTGCAAATCCTTTTCCAAGATTGAAAGAAAACGATGAACTCAATCCAGTAAGCAATTCAAAAAACCCAGGCTCTTCCTCATAATCAACATAATCAAGACTGGTCACATTAAGAGTATTCTTCAAATAAGTTTCCACTTCATCTTTTCCACCAATTTCATCAATAAGCCCAAGCTCTTTAGCCTGAACTCCAAGATAGAACATACCTGTAGCAGCTTCTCTCACCTTCTTCTCTTCCATGTTTCGATTAGTAGCTACAGATTGAATAAATTCAGTATGAATTGTATCAAGCACATTCTGGAACAGCTTCTTTTCCTCATTACTCATTTCACGATAAGGAGTCCCTGCATCTTTGTATTTTCCTGCAATCAATTGTCTGTAACTGATATTATAATCAGAAAGTATTCCTTCAAATCCAAGTTGTGACGCCACAACTCCAATACTTCCAGTAACACTCAAACTATCTGCAATAATATAATCAGTTGCACTAGCAGCCCAGTATCCACCTGACGCGGCAACATCCCGAACCCAGCCAATAGTCGGTTTCTCAGCCTTGGAAATCGCCCGTGCTATATCTTTAGATGCAACCACTGCTCCGCCTGGAGAATTTATTTCAATCATTATTGCATCCACATACGGATCAGAAGCAGCCTGTTCAATTTGATCAACAAGATCTCGCGATGAAGCTCCGCCAGAAAAGAACGAAGATCCAGCCCCATGATCCGAAATTTCTCCTTCAAGAACAATATGTGCAATATTAGCACTCCCAGAATCAAGTCCCAAATCCGCTCCATAGAACTGCAATCCAACTGCGATAGCCAAAGATAAAGCAAGCAATCCAACGATAACAGAAACCACCACCCACGACCGATCCATGCAATATAAAGAAAACTGAAGGTTTATATAATTTGTGATGCCAAGTAAAACAATGGGGGAAATAGTCAGGCTTGATCAGCATACAATTAACAGAATTGCAGCAGGTGAAGTTATAGAAAGACCAGCATCAGTTGTAAAAGAGTTAATAGAAAATTCTATTGATGCAGGAGCATCAAAAATTGAAGTCGCAGTTGAAGACGCAGGCAAAGATTCAATCAGAGTTTCAGACAATGGCAAAGGCATGACACCAGAAGATGCCAATATTTGCCTGGAAAAACACACCACATCTAAACTAAGAGACAGCAACGATCTATTCTCAATATCCACTCTTGGATTCAGAGGCGAAGCTCTTTCATCAATAGCTTCTATCTCAATGCTCACATTATCAACCAGCAACACAGATGGCCTCGGCACTCACATAGAAACAGACCAGGGAAAAATACAATCAGTAACTCCAAAAGCAATGAACAAAGGAACAACAGTTATTGTCAAAGATTTATTTTACAATACTCCAGTAAGAAAGAAATATCTCAAAGAATCTCCAACTGAGTTTAGAAAGATTATCTCAGTAATCACAAGATATGCATTAGCATTTCCAGAAAAACATTTTATTCTAAAACATAACAACAATATTATTCTAGACGCCCCACCAAATGACGAACACAACAACATTACAGAAATTCTTGGAACAGAAATTGCAAGCCAATTAATCCAAATCAAACTAGAAAAAGATGGCATAGCTATTGAAGGCTACATCAGCAAACCTTCTCTTTCCCGAGGCGACAAATCTCAACTTATCACTTTTGTTAACAAGCGATGCGTTGAAAACGATGAATTGAAAGACATAATTCTTCAAGCATACCACACCCTGTTAAACACTCAACGTTATCCAATCGCAATTCTCAATTTCACCCTTCCTCACAACATGATTGATGTCAACGTCCATCCAACAAAAAGAGAAATTAGATTCAGAAACCTGGAATTAATCGCACCCCACATTACAGAAGAAATAAGAATGAAAATTTACGGAGAAAACCTAGTCCCAAAAATAACCGAAAAAAATATCAGCCAGAGATTATTCTGGCAAAAACGCGCACAAGAAAAAAATTCAAGACACAAGCCACGTGATCTCACTCCAAGCAGGCAAAATCGCCTTGTAGAAATTCATCCACTCAAAATTGATCTGGAAAAGGATTCAAACACATCAAAGAAAAGCCAAAAGAATTTCCATATTCTTGGAAAAATTCACAAAACATTCATTGTAGAAGAAACAGAAACTGGTCTCAGACTAATAGATCAACATGCAGCCCACGAACGAGTTTTATACGAACAGGTCATCCAGCGATACAAAGACGCCAAAGTCTCCCCCCAAGTGCTCCTTCAACCAATTCCATTTGACGTAACTCATGAAGAATCTTCATTAATTATAGAGCACATTGAAACTCTCAAAGAGTTAGGATTTGAAATTGAACAATTTGGTCCAAAATCATACATTCTAAGAAGCATTCCAAACATCATAGGCAAACAACTGAACAAAGATTTCCTGTTCAGCATTCTCGCAGACCTGAACACAATACACAAAAACGCATCACTCACAGATAAAAAGCATGCATGGTGGGCGCGCATGGCCTGCAGAGCAGCAGAAAAAGCCGGCGACAATCTCGAGGATTTAGAAATGCAAACCCTCCTCAACCAATTGCATGCATGCGATCAACCACACACCTGCCCACACGGCAGACCAACCATGATTGATTTCTCAATCCATGACTTGGAAAAATTCTTCAAACGTGTAAGATAGTTTCAAAGTTTCTCTGCAACTTATGAATCCACACAACTAGACCAAAACAGCCCAAAAGTGCCAAAAAACAACAAAGCAGAGGCTCCCGCACAGTAAAGCTTATAAATAATTAGAGTTCTAACAGATTAGAAAAAGTAGGGGGTAGAAAACATGAGTTTAGTTGTAAAGGCTAAGGTTAAAGAAGCTGTTAAGAAGTGCAATGTTTCCAGCGACTTCGCAGACGCTTTGAATGAGAAGGTAGCACACCTGATTCAAGCTGCTGAAAACCGCGCAATGGCAAACAATCGCCGAACTGTAATGGCTAAAGATTTGTAAATTTTTTCTGCAGGACATTTAATTTAACATTAAATGTCTTGTTTTCAGTTTTTTTATTTTGATTCAAATGATTCTCAGTATCTACAAGATTTATATATTGAGCATTCTGTATCCTATCTATGACTGAGTTAAATATTCAGAAAATCCAAGACAAATGGCAGAAAGCCTGGGAAAAACAAAAAATAGGAGAAGTTGAACCAGACAAGAGACCAAAGTTCTTCATCATCTGGGCATACCCGACAGTTTCAGGATTCTTACACTCAGGTCACATGAGAGGCTATTCATACGCAGATTTCATCGGCCGCTACAAAAGATTACAAGGTTTCAATGTTCTCTTGACAACAGGCGGTCACGCAACAGGAAACGGCGCAATAGCTAAAGCTTTGAAAATTGAAAATAAAGACAAAGACATGATTGAAGACCTCAAAGCTAGAGGTCTCTCGGGCAGCGAGATAGCAGAACTCTCAGATCCTGAAAAATTCATAGAATATTTCGCAGACTCATACATTGAAGATTTCAAGCGCTTCGGATTCTTAGGAGACTGGAGACGCAACACAGTCACAATTAATCCAGACTACAAAAAATTCATAGACTGGCAATTCCACAAACTCAAAGAGCACGATCTTCTGATACAAAAACCATACTATGCAACTGCATGTATTAAATGCGGGCCTGTAGCAGTAGATCCATCTGAAATGGATTTATCAAAAGGCGGAAATGCTGAAGTCAACGAGTACACACTCATCAAGCTTCAATTTGAAAATGAAAATCAATACATTGTTTGCGCAACATTACGACCTGAAACCATGTTCGGCCAAACAAATATCTGGGTTCATCCAGATATCAATTATGTAAAAGCAAAGGTTGGACCCGAAACCTGGATTCTTTCAAAAGAAGCCGGAGAAAAAATGCAATATCTGAAAGATGAAGTACGCATCATTGGACAAATAGCAGCAAAAGAAATGCTCGGCAAAAAATGCAAAGCCCCAATGACTGATAGAGAAATTCCAATTCTACCTGCAACATTCTGCAACCCAACAATTGGTACTGGCATTGTCACCTCAGTTCCTTCAGACGCTCCTCATGATTACATTGCTCTTCACGACCTTCAGAAAGACAAAAAGCTTTGTGAAAAATACAACCTTAACCACGAAGAAATCAAAGAAATAAAATTAATTCCAATCATAAAAACCCAAGGCTACGGAGACTTCCCAGCAAAAGAAATATGCGAGAAAATGCATATCACCTCCCAAAGTGACACAGAAAAATTGGATGAAGCCAAAAAAGAAATTTACAAGCAAGGATTCCATTCAGGAGTAATGGCAAAAACTGCAGGAGCATTCGCAGGCCAGAAAGTAGCAATAGCAAAAGAAGAAATTAAAAAAACATTAATTGAAGATGGAGACGCAGACATCATGCATGATCTTTCAGAAGAAGTTATCTGTAGATGCGGCTCACCAGTTGTGATGAAAAAGAGTGATGATCAATGGTTCATCAGATATTCTGACAAAGAACTCACAACGAAAGCAAAGCAGCATGCTGAGTCAATGAACATCTGGCCTGATAATTACAAAGAAAACATTGGTGAAGCAATTGAATGGTTCCAGGACAGACCATGTGCAAGACAAGGAAGATGGCTAGGCACAACTTTCCCATTCGACAATACATACATCATCGAAGCGATCTCAGATTCAACAATCTACCCAATTTACTATCTTGTTACAAAATATGTTAATGAAGATAGTATTACACCAGAAAATCTCACTCACGAATTCTTTGATTACATCTTCTTAAGCAAAGGAGACAAAAAAAGTGTTGCAAAAAACTCAGGCGTCCCAATTCCACTTCTTGATCAAATTAAAGCTGATGTAGACTATTGGTATCCATTAGACATAAATCTTGGTGGAAAAGAACACAGAAGAGTTCACTTCCCTCCATTTATCAAGAATCATGTTGCAATCCTGCCACAAAAATTCTGGCCTAAAGGTATTTTTGTAAACGAGTGGGTAATTCAGGCGAAAAACCAAAAGATTTCAAAATCAAAAGGTGGTGCATTACCAATTCCAGGAGTCGCAGAGAAATTCACAGTAGACGCAGTCCGCCTATACTATGCTAACAGCGCCTCACCATTTGTAGATGTATATTTCAACGAAGATGACATTATTAACTACAAAAACCGCATTGAGCGAATTTATAATCAATTCGAAGAACTCACACAGTGCAAAGGAAAGGATGAAATTTTTGCAGATACTCTCTTGATAAGCCAGCTTCAATCAAAGATTCTGGCAGCAACAGAACACATAGAACACCTAGATTTCAAAAAAGCGACAGACATCATTTACATAGAGATTTCAAGAGATCTCAACGATTACCTAAAAAATGGCGGCAGCAATAAGAAGAACATTACTGAAGCCATAGAAATTTGGGCTACCATGATGTCAGTCTTCACTCCGCACTGTGCAGAAGAATGCTGGTCAAAACTCAACAAACCATCATTAGTTTGCACTGAATCTTGGCCAGAAGCAGATGAATCCAGAATAGACAAAGACGCAGAGCAATCATACAAAACACTAAACCAAATTATCTCAGACATTAGACAAGTATTAGAGCTTGCAAAAATCGAAAAACCAAATAAAATAACCTTGTTCACCGCAAGTCCTTGGAAATATACTTTATTCTCAGAAACTGAAAAGCAATTAGAAAAGACAAGAGATTTCAAAGAACTCCTTCAACACTTGATGAAACAATCCGAATTAAAGCAATTTGGAAAAGAAATTTCAAAAATGCTTCCAAATATCATTAAGAAAGGTATCCCTACCCATCTTTCAGATCCAGAAAGTGAATACCATGAATTGAAAAAACACATATTACAAATTGAATCTACATTCAATTGTAAAGTTCATCTTGAAAAGGCAGAATCATCAACTCACCCAAAAGCAGCCAATGCAAGTCCTGGAAAACCTGCTATTTTAGTAGAGTAAGTTATTTACGCGTCGCTGCCCTTATCCAAGCTGACGACGCTAATTTTTGTGTGCTTTTTCTAAAATAAAACATTAAAGATTCAAACAAAAAGCACAAGTTGCAAAGTTCACCTTGAAAAAGCAGAGTCATCAACTCATGCAAAAGCATCCAATGCAAGCCCAGGAAAACCTGCCATTCTTGTTGAATAAGTGTGATCCCAGAAATAAAGTTACTTTTTGATTCTCAGAAACTATAACGCCAGCTTATACCAAACTCTCTCAAGCCTTTGCTCAAGCTCTTGCAATTTAGAAAGATCAGTTTGCAAACTTGCAACCTGCGAAGGATCAGATGCTCGCAATTTCTCAAGCTCTCTTGTTTTATCAACAATTTGATTCTGAATATCATTCAAACTACTTCTCAACTGCTGTAACTGTTTATCTTTTGCATCAGGAATTTTCTTAGTCTCTCTTTTTTTATTACCACCTTTCTTTTCCTTTACAATTTTCTGTTGTTTATCTTCTTGAAGAGCCGCATCAAGTTGACGAACCCGCTGTTGAAGCTTATTGATAGTCTTTCTATCCGCTTCCACAGTCTGCATAACCTTTGCAATCAACTCTTTTTGTTTTTTACTCTGCTTTCCGCGAACTATTTCCTTTCCAAGAACCTCTCGTAAAACTTCTACCTGATCTTCATCCCGCCCAACAAGAGTAGACAAAGCTTCTGCACCCTTTGTGCCATCTCCTTTTCCTTTTTTCTCATCAGTTATTATGCGCTTTATTTTCTTTTCAAGTTCTTTTTTAGAAGGCGCTTGCGCCGGAGTAACATACTCTACATGAGCAACTTCATTCACATCTTTAATATTCCGCGCTTTGTCAATATTATGCAAAAACTTTTTGCGGTATTCAGCCTTGCGTCCGGCACGAAGAACTGCAGTGTGTTTGAGAACATAACGAAGATACCTGCGACGTCTGGCTGACCACTGTTCCTCACGAGATATCAACGCTGGCCTTTCAGTCTGACTTGTAGAAACTTCTGTCATCATGCAAACCTAATGTTTGAACATACTATACCCAGCATCCCGTCTCACTTGACCTTCTGGTACAGGTGGCGGTGGAATCATCATATTCTCTTTTATTGGAGTAGGCGCATCCATTAATCTGCTTTTCATCCGCGATTGTTGCGACTGGATCTCATCCAGTTTTTCTCTGATTTCACTCAAATGACCAGTAAAAACTTCTGCAGCCGCTTCAAGTGATTCAGCTCTCTCACCAAGCTCTTTGACTTTGCTTTCAATCAAACTATTGAAACCAACCATCGCCCGGGCTATTTTCCCGTTTTGTTCTTCGATCTCTGAAAGTTTATCAAACAAAGGATTAATCTTTTTAGCAATAATTTCAGATTCCTTATCTTCTTCACGCAAATCATCAGATGCGCGCTCAAGAATCATAAGTAAATCTTGCATTCTATCAGAAAGTTTTTTCACATTATCATTTATATCTTCATGAACAGGATGTTTTTGTCCTCTTAAATCATCTATTTGCTCTCTTAGTCTGCGAATCTCATCGCGTGGAAGAAGTTCATAATCGTCTGGACGAGCCATTGTATTCACCATCTTTTATGGTTTAAAAGACAAATCGGGTATTTAAAGGTTTTGTAGGTGGATTATTATTATAGAAACCAAGATGCAAGAGAAACTTTCGTTGCAACTGCAACAATTGATACAAAAAAAGCAAAAGCGATTTAAAGAATAAGATAACAGTACCAGTATGATCAAAAAAATCGCTTTATTTATCGGATTAATTCTAATAACTGCAATACTTATTGGTTGCACTCTCTGGAAAAAAGATGAAATCGAAAAGCAAAACTCTTGCGAACTCATGAAAAAAATCGGCTCAGAAGCTTATAATTGCTTTGGATGCTCAAATGGAGTCTGTGTTGCTTCAGATGATAATATTTGGACATCAACAGATCAACAGGCAGCAAATGCCAAAGGATTTTCATGCAGAGCAACAGATCAAGGATGTATTTTACAAACATCTAACTTAGCCTGACAAAATTTATTAATATCATTTTTTTCTATTCTATATGAACAACACAATCAAATTTTTAATATTTTCGGATGTATTTGTTGTTACTGGTTTTGGCCTGATAGATCCAATCCTCGCTATTTTTATGAAAGAAAACATTTTAGGTGGTTCAATTGCAGCTGCCAGTCTTGCAACCACATTCTTCCTCATCACAAAGTGTGCAGTCCAGCTTCCATTCTCACGCTACGTGGACAATCATGATGAAAAATACAAGTGGCTCATCATAGGAAGCCTTCTCACAACATCCGTTCCATTCATTTACATATTTGCCAAAAGCATGAACCACATCTATTTCGCACAAATAATTTCAGGAATTGGCAGCGGCCTCGTCTATCCAACTTGGCTGGGAATCTGGACCACCCATCTTGACAAAACACACGAAAGTTACGAATGGACATTATACTCAACAACTGTAAGCATAGGCAGCGCAATCACCGCAGGAATAGGAGGAGTCATATCACAATTTATCGGATTTACATATACCTTCATGGTTGTAGGAGTAATGTCCATGATAGGAGTATGTATTCTTTTAGGTCTTGAACATAGAGAAAGAAAACAAATCGTTAATAGAACATCTTACTCAAGAAGTAGAAACGGTGTCAGAAGGCGAAGCCATTAATCTTTAGAAAATATTCTCTTTTCAAGATATTCCTTGGTGACTTTCTTGCATAATCCTTCATGTAACCCAACATCCTCGAGCTTCAATCCACCAATAGAAACACGTTGCAAACCAGTAACTTTGCATTCAACAGCCTCAAAAATTCTACGAACCTCTCTTTTCTTACCTTCAGTCAACGAAATAACAACTACACCTCTTTGTCTCCCATAATATACCCGTGCCGGCTTGGTTTTGTACTTCAAAACTTTTCCATTTTCTTCCAGACGGATATATACTCCTCGTTCAATCTCACTTTTTTGTCTGGGACTTATTTTCTTGTCCAATAACACCCGATAATTCTTAACGATTTCAGAATCAGGATGTGCTATTTTATGGTTAAAATCTCCATCATTTGTAACAATCAATAAACCACAACTATCTTCATCAAGCCTTCCAACTGCGCTTAAAGTATTCTTAACAAGCTCTGAAACTCCTTTTACAAGAGTAAATATACTGCGTTTCTTAACTCGCTGATCATATTTTGTTAACTTGCTGCATAAATAGTGTTCTGGCTTATTACAAAGGAAATATAGAAGCTCATTATGAGGCTCAAGAACCTTTCCCTTCCATTTTATCACAGAACTATCTTTAAGGTGAAATTGTGGATTCACAATGGCTTTATCATTTACTGTGATCTCTTCTTTTTCAACTGCATCCCAGATTTCCTGTTTTCTCTTAAAAAGACCAGTTTTACTTAAGAATTGATGCAGTCTAAGTATTCCAGGTGCCATAGTCAAAAGAAATTATGACTGTGTTTATAGATTTTATTAATTAGAAGCAATATTCCAACCAGTAATCAGAAAAGTATTCACATTTATATACCAAAACTTTTCTTTTGATTCATGCCAAAAAAAGAGAATTTTGATTCTACACATTTTAGAGTCGCAATTTTCGGTTCAGCAAGAATAAAACGCCATGACCCGCGATACAACACAGTATTCACATTAGCAAAAATGATTGCCCAGTCCAACATGGACATTGTTACAGGAGGCGGCCCTGGCTTAATGGATGCCGCAAGCAGGGGCCATCACACAGGAAGAAAAGGCAACCATCTCCACACATTAGGATTAAAGATTCATTTACCAAAAGAGCAAAAAGACAGCTACCATTTAGACATAAAAAGGGAATTCTATAAATTTTCTGACAGACTAGATAATTTCATGAAACTATGCGATGCGGTTGTTGTCGCTCCTGGTGGAATAGGCACACACCTTGAATTATTTTACACATGGCAACTAGTCCAGGTGCATGAAATCTGCGAAACTCCTATTATTCTGCTGGGAAAACACTGGGAAGGCCTGATCAACTGGATAAAAAAAGAAGTTTTATCAAAAAAGTTGATGAACAAAGAAGATCTTGATTTCATTTTTGTTGCAAGAAACCCGAGAGAAGCAATGACTATTCTCAGAAGAATGCAACAGGACACAATAAAAAACAAACACATCTGCAGAAACTTCCAGGAATATAAGAAAACCCTAAGATCTAAAAAGAAGAAATAAAATTACGGCTCTCTAACTTTCTTTGCAACCACAAACATACCACCCATCACTGAGAAATTTCCAATTGTAAGTTTGCTCAAAAATCGCAGCAGTTGAAGTTTTCCCCAGACTCGCAAATTAAATCCATTCTCAGCAAGCTTAGATTCCTGTGAAAATTGAATAGGCCCAACATAAATAACTTTAAATCCAGAGTTTGCAAGAGCATATTTCAGTGTTTTCAAAGAAAAATAACTTACATGAACCGAATCAAAATAGAAATGTCGTTTCCCGAGAATCAATGCAACAATGCTTCTCATATTACCTGTTTGCACCACAAGGAATCCAGATTCCTTCAAAATGCGATTAATCTCATTAAGTGATTTCATCGGTTTAGCTACATGCTCAATAACCTCCCGCATTGTGATAAGGTCAAAACTCTTTGCATCATATTTGCAATCAACAATCTCCCCTTTCCTCAGATCAAAGTTATGCTGGCTTATTCCAGTTTTCACAGCTTGCTCAGAAACATCACATCCTGCAAGATTCCATTGTGAATATCGATCTTTGATTGACTTTAGGAAAAAGCCAGCCGCACATCCAACATCAAGTAAATTTCCTTTTTGCAATCCGGTAATCCTCATAATCCGTTCAAAGGTGGCAATATTCCTTCGATCAGCTACATTTCTCTTTTTTTCATCACGTGTTTCATAATCATAATTATCATAGTATTCAGAAGTATAAACATCAGCCATTTTTTTCTCAGTAATCATTGGATTCATAAACATGAAACCACAATTCTTACAACTAACAACTGAAAATTCAACCCTCCTTTTAATTTTAGAAAAAAGAAAGCGATGATCATCTGATCCACATAAGTTACAAGGCACATATTCAAAATCCATATGAAAACCAACTCAAAACAGATATATTAATTTTTAGTTTTTAATTATAAGTACATATAATTAATGACTAACAACTATTACACGTAGTTAAGAAGCTGCATTTGCTGTCCTTGCTTAAGTAACTCACTTCTCTGCACAAAATATCCACCATTTACACCCCAGCTTCTCTTCATTTTCTCTTGTGCATATTTTAAGGCAAAACCAAGTTCAGAAAATGAAAGCGGCTTATTTTTCATTACCGACCTAACCGCCTCCCTAACCACCCAGACTCCTAAAGCCATTTTATATTCTGAAGAAATCCAGCGGAACACAAGACATCGTCCTTGTTTTTTCCGTTCAGAAAGCATCTCCAGCAATCCAAGCCGTGCAGCATAATACCCACCCGCGCATTCATCGGCATAAGTTTTTCTTCCATGAAATTGTTCAAAATCAGTTGTAAAATTACCAGCAGTTTCAGAAAATCCAGCAGGAATCTCAAATAATTCATAACCCCAAACTCCAGGTATTAAAACTACCAAAAAATAGTTTCCCTGAAACTCACCATAATAAACTTCATGTGAATCTATTGAATCTAATCGCAACACTTGTTCCCACAACGCTTTTCCAACAGTGTCATCAACAGCAGTAATACTCCATCGCGTGGGCACAAGCTTTTGCCGGTCATCTTTCCCCAGAGTTCCCACAGAAAGTGCCCGGGCAATAAAATGCACAGGCAATTCTTTGTTATACAACTGAACCGCTTGATCCACCGCTCTGAGATCATCATTTACAATACGCTCAACTTTCGCAGAAATTTTAGGATTCTCAGTAGCCCGAGCACGTTCAAGCTGACCTACCGCACCAAGCGGCGCATGATACGAACTCAGCCCGAGAGAATAACTTGGTTTTTTCTTAAGCTCAACTTCAATAGCAAAAGGTTTCTTTGCAAGCCCAACTTCTTGTGTCAAAGAGGCAAGTCTTTCCTTGACTTTAACATGTTGTTTAAACCGTGAATGCAGCATATCAATTCTCATCTGTACAATCTCAGTTGCACTCAACTTTTTACTCGCCCAATGTTCAGGATTATCATAATGCGTAACATCAGTATTATCATCCACACTGCTCATAATCCCTACATTTACCTCAGGATAGCCATACCTGCCAACAAAAGGTGTTACCGCATCCCCCATAAAAGATTCCTTGAGAAATTTCTGTTGCTTCCAGATGTATGAATAAGCCTTTCCCTCAACTTTCATAGAATTACCAATGCATTCTAACTTTATATGTTTTTATCTTAAGTCTGACCAGTGATTAAGCCGTACCTCAAACAGTCCGGCGCATGACGAGCCGGGGGTCGCCCCCTTCGGGGTGGCTCGTAGGATATTTTGCAAAGCAAAATATCCGTCATGCCGCCGAAACAAGAAAAAACTCTATTCACCTATGACTCTCCTTTGATAAGCCATTATTTCAGCTAATTTCTGATTCTGAGGTACAACTGTAGAATAAACATACAAATCATTCAATCCAAGCATTTCATGAAGTAATCTTTGTTCAAAAGTAATAATAGAAGAATCATCCTTATTTTGATAACCTGCCACTTGAATATCTTGAATATCGGAATTATCGGCATCATCAGCCCAATCAAAGAACCGATCATATCTTTCATATACAACAAAAGGTCCATTATGCAACTCAAAATTCAAATCAGTTCTATTAAATTTAGACGCAAACATTTCTACTTTTTCTAAATCATCAGCAAACATAAACACACTCAATATTTCTAGATGATAACTTTCATAAAGCAGTTTGTTATTTAACAAGTAACGTGTCTGTCCAGAAATAGTCACATTATTCTGATTTATAACAACATCCGCATCTCCTTGATCAATAAGTACACTCAAAGCTTCTTTTTTAGTTTGAACAAATGTATTATTATCTACAACAGCATATCCTTGATCAAGTGAGAAGTCATGCAAAGTAAAGCCAGGATTCATTCTAAAGCTTCCTTTGCCAGACACAAGACCATTATTAACATCAACAGATGCATTATCAAAGGTTCCAGATTTATCAGCCCATGCCTCAAACACAGAACTTCCTCCAGTATTAGCAACTTGCATCCCATTTAGTAGAATCGGTTGATGATGATTAAAATGCAGTATTACTGATTCATTAGTCGCATCATACTTAAACAATTCTCCAGCAGACAAAACAGTTTGAAGAGCAGGCGCATACTTCAAAGGCGTTGGCAAACTAATAGTATTGTTATCAACAAGCGAAATAATATCAGCAGAAATAAGTCTGTTTCCAAAGAAATCAAAGCTTCCTTTAATGTTGTTAATATTAGTACTTCCATCAGAAGTCGTAAATGCTATATTTTTTGTAGCCTCAAAACTCACCATTTTCTGCTTTGGCGCATAAGAATAGTGGCTTGTATCATAATTTGCAGTTTCAGGAGTAGAAATAAAGAGTGCGTGATCCACACTCATCTGAGACCCACTTATTTTCAACCCACTCAAACCTTCACCATGCAAAGATTGATCCTTTGTTGCATAAGTTCCAACATAATCCGCAGTAGCCGTTCCATCTGAGTTAACCACATAATTCCGCACATCCTCCATTTGATGCCCATTATAGAGCGACTGCACAATAATGCGATCAGCAGATTCTCCAGATACAGTTTCAGTTTTATCATCCTTAGAAAAAGCAACATTCTTTCCGCCTTCAACCCGGGTTTGTTGATCTTTGGTTTCAGTCTGAGCAGTAGACACATATTCAGCTGTCGTCTTTCCCCCATCAGTCTTTACTTTAACTACCCCACTCATTACACCATTTTCCGTCCTCAAACTGCTTCCAGAAACATAGAGAAATCCATCATCTCCTTGTTCAAGTTTCAAATTCGAGCCAGAAAATGATTGTCCATTGACTGAGAAAGAAATAAGCGAATTAATCTCATAGCCATTTTCCGTCTGTTTTACCCCAGTTCCCGTGAGTTGCACATTATTAACACCCACATTTGCCAAAGAATCCTGAATCTGTTGTTCAAGCTGTTGCTCTTGTTGCTGACGAGGATCAGAAACGTCAACTTGACCTTCATCAAAAGTTTCAGGATCTTGTTTTGTTGTCTGTTGCGCAACAGCTAATATCGAGACTGTTGTCAAGAAAAGGATTAATAAAAACCACCTCATATATGAAATAAATTTTTATTTATAATAAATCTTTTGCAATTGTCTAGAATAATTAAATCTCATTGCATATTCAAATTTAGAAGGTATCAAATTAGATTCTACCCAGTTGCTAACAGCTTTGATGTCTCTGTCAATAGAACGTGATTCAGGTTTAGGCCCTCCTCTTACTGAGTCAATTTTCTTAATTACTCCTGAATTATTTTGAAGTGTCTCCCCCTTTGTAATGTCCCATGTGCTATATAGGATGTAACATGGAAAATCTTTAACACCAAGCAGGTCAAATAATTTTACATAGTTATTCTCAGCTAATAATGGATCACATCCAGAATCAAGAGTAACTTTACGAATCCCTTGAAGCTCAAGGTTTCTCAATCCAACACAAGCTGATAAAGATGCAGGCATACCTTCTACGTATGCAGTAAACAAAACAGCTTTCCTCTCTTCTTTTTTTATTTGATTTTGATAAACCAGTTCTTCAAAATTATTTCTTTTTGTTCTTTCATCATAAACAACATGTTCAACTTTATCACCAAGAATATCTTTACAGGACAAGGTAGTATACAATTTCAAAGCATCTTCTAATTTACCTTCTGTCCATAATTTATCTGCTTGCTGCAATGTATTTCTTTTCTGTTCTTCAGCTTTTTTCTGTTGCTCAGCAGTTAGAACATCATCAGCTCGAACAGACTCAAGAGAGCCCACACTACCAAACATTGTGCTCATTCCAAGTACTAATCCAGCTAATCCTGATCGAATATTCATACATACTATTAGGCAGAACTCATTTATAAAACTTCAGATCAGTCTCTATTAATAATCGTAGTTTCATTAAAAGAACTATTTGCGCAGAGAATCCAAAAAGCTCAGAAATTCTGGCGGATAACAACTCAGATTGACTGTTGGTAGATGTTTTAATAGTTCTCTTTCAGCATTCAAATCATACACCCTACCAATTTCTGGCGATATTCCGCGCAATCCCATTCTATATGCTCTATGAGCCGCGTCAACATCTTCTCGAGGAAGCGCCAATAGTCTTTTAGGTCCGCCATACGGCTGTCCTACCGAAACAACAACATACTCTTTACCTTTTTGTTCTCTCAAACTTTGAAGTTGAAGTTGAATTGCTAATATGCTGTCCAAAGTAAGACAATCAAATAGTTGTGAATCTAGCACAATTCCATTATCAATAATTCTTTGATGTTTCTTTCTGTCCATTTCCGCTTGATTCATAGTCATTCACTACCTATTATTCATTCTAAATATTTAAACATTATTGGGATGGAAAGAAGTAAAGAACGGTGGTTTTAGCATTGAAACAGTGGCACAAGCTTTATAAAATATAAAAGACATATATACAATATGACTCACTATCAATACATCGCCGAATATCCAGGAAGAGAGCCTCTGATAAAAGGAACAAGGATAACAGTCTCTCGCATAGTCAGAGAACTCGACTTTGGTAGAGACCGCGAGCATTTAGATAATATAGTAGAAATGTTTGATGGTAGAATCAAAAAAGAAGCCATTTCAGAAGCCCTAAAATACTATGATGACCATCGCTCTCAGATAGATCGCTACATAACAGAGAGTATACGTAAATCAGGAAAGATTCTTTTTACAAATAATGGTAATTGAGAGTTTTACACCCTGTTTGGTTGATGAAGGTTTTCCACGCTTGTTCATTAAAATTTTGCAGGAATCTGGTGTGGATATCATTTCAGCTATCGATCATGGATTAGAAGGAAAAGATGATGCTGAAGTCCTCGACACTGCCATCAATGCCAAAAGGATCTTAATAACTGATGATAAAAAAACATTCTTTGTCGACTCGGGAGCTGCAAAGAAAAAACATTTCGGCATAATTATTTTTACAAAACAGGTCAGCACTAAAGAAGCACACCCGGCTGCAAAACTTCTTATTGGAAAGTATTTATCAGTTTATCCTCCTGAAGACTGGGCTAAAGGACTAGTTGTGTATATTTAGAATTATTCAGGGTGTAATTTAAAGCTCCTTAAACACCAATAGTCAATGCAATCTATTTTTATCCATTTTCTATATACAATCTAAACTACCTATGAACAACCAATATAGGTCTCAGCCATCCATTTGATTTAAATAGGAGGAGCCAAGAATGCTACAATCTAATCAAACAAAAAACGATAAATTTATAAATAGTAACCACCAAGAAGTGATTACAATTACAAAAACTGAAGAGATGACTAAACACAGACCAACAGGAAGTTTCTATAGATCAAATAGAGCAGAAATTAATAGACATACCAGTGATAATCACATTCTTAGAGAGCTTTCAGACGTAGTTGAAGAAAACAGAGAACTTCATACTGAACTAGAACAACTTCGTGCACAAAAAGCTCAACTTGAAGCTCTGGTAGTTCAAGATGTCAAGTTCCCATACCTTCTTAATCCTCGCGGAGCACAAGAAAAATTCGATACAGAAGTAAAAATGGTCCAGAATGTTGAAGGCGGTGTGAGAAGCACTGATATTGAGACAACCAATGAATGTGAAGATCAACTTTACGGAACATACGTTCTATTTGATGCTGACGGTCTGAAGGGACTAAATGATGTACTAAATTATAGTACAGGGGACAAACTTCTGGGAATCATCGCACAAGCAATTGATACATATATTCACAGACAATGCGATATCAAAGCAAGACTTGGCGGGGATGAATTTGCAATTTTTCTCCAGGGTAAAGTAGACAAGCTGCATGCAAAACTAATAATTACATCTATTGTCGACGAAATTAAACAAGAATGCGACAAACTCAGGTCAGAATTTACACTAAAATACGAATCCGATCCAAAAGCAAACCAAAAATATGGAGAAATCGGATATTTCGGAGTTTCTATTGCAGTCAGGGAAGTAAAAAAGAGTACAATCGAAAATCAACAAAATGCATTTTCTTATCTGCAGGATTTATGCAAGCCTGATCTGCAAAAAGCCAAAGAAAACAATAAAGCCATGGCACAATCGGGCCACAATCTCGGAGCTTTTGACAGAGAAACAGGCCGTTACCAAAAAAAGCACTAAGTGAAGGTAAAAAAGAGTCTGCACATAAAGAAATCTTATATATTCAAAAGCCTTTTCTCTCTGCATGACCAGCACAGACAGTCAAACTAAAAGTAATTTCGGGCATCTAAGTTACGATCCATTACTTAGATTAGGTATTGATTTAAGTGGAAGAGTTCAAGAAGCAGGTCTTCCGTTTCCTTTTATTCCATGGGTACACTCAGGTACAAAAGACCAACTTCCGAAATTAGAACTGTCAATTAGAAGCAAACATACTGAAGCAAAACCAATATATTTACATGTTCCCCTTCCTCAGCCATCTGAGCCTGAATATCAAAAGTTTTTGTGCGACGCTACATATAAGGTCCTAGAACAATACCTGAGAAATGAGTATCCAAGTAGACAGTCAAATCCTATATTCATTGAATTCTACAATCCACAAGATGATCTATCAGCCAGATTATATGATGAAATAGACAAACCATCAGAATAATTTTTGTGTATTCTATAAATCCTTAAATATTCAGTCCTACACTTTTCTTTCATGGAAGATGATGAATATAACAGGGAACAAAATCCAGTTGAAGCATTCATGAATTCGGAGGCAAGAAAGTTATCCCGAGATTTACAGAGAATGCTTAAGACCAACAGATACAATTTGTTGCTTCATGGTGCTACCATATCACAGCATAAAACCTTATCTACACTAGTGCTTGAAATTTCTGCAAGAGGATGTAAAGACGAACAAAAAACAATACACATCCCTTGCGAAAAAGGAGCAACATACGACTCAATATTTAATGAATATTACACTAGAATAACCAGAGAAATCCAACAAGGCCTTCCCCACCTACAGAATATCCAAATAAAATAATTCTTGAATTCTATGATCCAAATGATACTAAGCTATCTGAAGAACTATCTGACTTATCATAAAAATAGATATCTCAGCCATTAATTTTATAAATAATACGCCTTCTGACCACCTTACGCGGTCATAGTTTAGGGGCTATAACACGGCCTTGCCAAGGCTGAGACCCGGGTTCGATTCCCGGTGACCGCAGTCTTTTTACAATATTTAAAGCACAATTAATTTACACGCTACTATTCCTACCTTTGCGCAAGCAAAGGTAGTAAGCAGGTATGTCTAGGGCGCAGCTCTGACTGAAAGCTCCCGGTGACCGCAGTCTTTTTTACAGCTTAAACACAATAGCAGCGACACACATTATAGCCATGACTAACGAATCATTAACAAAGAAAGTCCAAAAAGCGCATACTTACTTTGAAAGAAAATACAAGCTTTGTATTCCACTTGCTCCTGAAGCACCAGGTTCTTCACAACATTGGCATACTGCAAGCATCGTAAATAGTTACATCCTACTATTTCGCTCTACATTCACACATCCTGTAATTTTATTAGATCTTCAAGATACAAAAAATGATCTCAATACAGCTTTAGTTTTAATGGAAAATGAAGAACAAAAATATATTAAATTTAATGAAAACACCAAGTCAGCAGTGTTAGCCATTTACGAATACTATTGCATAAGTAAACGAGATTTTGACAATAATCAATATGAAGCCTTAAGCTACGTCTGCCGCTACTATTTGATAAATGAAAGACATAGAGAAGCTGAAAGTCAACAATCACCGCTTCTAAGAGATATGCTTGCAAAAGCAAAATACTAAAAAAATGACTACCCCAAACTCCCCTTCAAAAAATAAGGAATCTTTCTCTAGCTCACATGCCGACTTTCCATCAATCTGTGCGCTCCAAATGTACCTTGAGCAAGTTGAAAACAAAGCAGTACCACCTTTGCATTCTGTTCTTGACCAAGTATCGAGCAAAATTTCAGAAATAACAGTCCTTGATCTTGGATGTGGTCTTGGTTCTAATTTCATCTATGCGCTTCTTTATTACGGATTATCACCAAAGCATCTGTTATCAACAGATGCTGATAAAAGAAATCTTGCACATGATGAAAGATATGTAAGAAAAAATAAAATTCAGTCATCGGCAGAACGTCTTCCATTTACTGACAATATGTTTGATATCGTTCACACATGCATGCTGACACCAGATAACCCAACAATTAATTATGAGAAAATTCTAGAGGAAATATCAAGAGTACTCAAACCAGATGGATTTTACATCTGCTTTGAATCATTTGATAAAGTTGCAGAATTAAAAAAGCAGGGACCTGATTCGTGGAAAAATAGCCAAGATCTCCTTCCTCTTGTATCTGATGATGCATTTCTTGCAAATATCGGATTCAAACCAATACAAAAATGTCATTATTTAATTGCTCCCCAAGCACCACACTCATGTATGTTTTATATATTTGAAAAGCATTGAACCACTTTATTAATGAGTTATTCGAATCACAAGAATCTCTTGTTTCTAAGAAACACAAATCGCATGATTCTTTTCTCACTCTAAGCATTAATTTTTAATAGTAGATTATCCCCTAATATTCATGTCAATTAAGGCAGCTGCAAAACAAAGATTAGCTGAACTCCTTGTAGAAGCAGAAGGCTTCAAGGATCTAGAACATCCAGTTATTCTCACATCAGGAGAACTAGGTATCTATTACTGTAACACAGAAAAACTTCTTTTTGATAATGGAGCATGGGAACAGCATGGTGATAATTCTCTTGATATGATCAGATATTGCATCAGACACATGAACGAAGAACCCAGATATAGAGAAGTAATTCACACTGTAGCTGAAGATGTGAGTGACATTGCAAAATACGCCCACATCCCGCGAGGCAAAAGCCCGATTATCTCTGGTGGTCAGAGAAGAGACTGGATTTTCTCTGGACCTATGGCAGATTGTCTATCATTACAGCACATATCTTTGTATAAAGACAGTCGAAAAACCATCATCAGACCCTCAATTGTAGAGCGAGGTGAATATCAAGAAGTTCCAGTGGATGGTGCAAATGACATATACTCTATCAAATGGTATTGGCCCATCCATATTTGCGATCTTCTCACAATAGGTTCAAGTGTCTACGACCCAAGAAACAATCCACCAACAGGATGGGTTCCAATGTTGAGAGCAGAGGGAGCAGAAATAAAAAAGCTCCGGGCAGTTGTATCAAGAAAACAGGGAGGAGAAGGAATTCTTGAAAAGGCAGATATCTCCGCAAAATCATATATCTCAATTGACAAAAAATTCCTTCAAGCATTTTCAAAATATCCAGATAGAGCTGTAGAATATTTGAGAGATCCCACAGCATGGGCTGAGCAATATCTCAAAGCCCAAGGAATAGACACACTACTGTCAACATTTGATCCAGCCGGTAAAAAGAAAGATCGGGCTTTAAAATTTGTTGGAGTCTATAGAGAATTTTTAGAAAAAAGTAATTTATTAAAAGATCTAAAAGCCAAAGTAGAAAGAGACTATGGTTATTCTATTGAATAAATTGTAAGATTGTAAACAATAAACAATAATTATCCAAACAATAGAGCAAGCAACGCAACAACAAATTGTCCGCCATCAAAAGGTGGAATAGGAATCATATTAAAGAAGAACAGAAACATATTTACCCTGCTTGTCATAAACAGATAAGACAGATATTTCTTTGAAATTCCTAATGAAGCTGAACGCATAAACAACATTCGTGCAATCAGCCAAAGGGCGCAGTTTGTCAATGGCCCGGCAATAGAAACAAGCATTTGTACAAAAGGTGGAGCCGCACCATGCGCCACAAAACCCGGCACAAAAAAAAGAATAGGAGATCCAAAAGCCTTCAACAAAATCCCAAGAATCAACCATCCATACGCTGCATAAAATGTTGCATGAATTCCAAAACTAACCGCCACAACCTTATGCATCAGCTCATGCAGTATAACAGCAGGAGCAGTAACAGCAACTGCAAAAATAAAGTTATTCTTCCTCCTGTTACGCAATGCAGCAATCGGATCATAATGAGTACTATGCACAGGCTGAGGCTGAAACATATCAGAAAAAATGTATCCCAACGCAAGGCTTAGCACAATTACATCAAAAAATTCTCCAAGTATATCTGACAAAAACCAGAAAGAATCCCGCGTTAAATCAAGAATCATGGAACACAGAACAAGCAGCACAAAATAAAGCTTTTGTTGGGAATCTCAAGCATTAACTTGGTGCTAAAATTCTGCGGACGCACGACTCGAGGGGGGATGCCCCCTACGGGGTGCAATAGAAAGCCTTTAGCTTTCTATGCACAAAGAAAAGCAGAGCTTTTCTTTTGTGTCGAATAGCTCAATTGCACCGCAATTGAGCGTCGTGCCGTCCGCACAAAGAGAAAAAAAGTATATAACTTTCACTCAATACACAAATATTTAAACCCAAAAATATTCTTGGGGTATTATGGCTTTAAAGGAAATATTTACCACCTTGAATTATTGGGGTATATTTAATGTCTTGATTCCTTTCATGCTAATATATGCAATATTCGCAGCAATATTAGACAAAACACAAATTCTAGGTAAAGACGCTTACAAATACAATGCAATAGTAGCCGCATGTACTGGATTGTTATTTATCGTAAGTTTTGTAAGAGTTCTTGTAGTAATGAAATTTATCATGTTAGCCACATTGCTTTTAGTTGCTTGCTTCATGCTTATTCTACTCATGAGCTCAGTAACTGATCAGACAGATATTAGTCAACAGCAATTTACAGTAGCAATAGTTTCAGGAGCCTTGATTTTTTCATTCTTCGTATCCATTGACTACCAAAATTTATTCATATTCAAAGACATCTTTGATTTCATACTAAGCCCAGGCACTGTGGTCATCGTGCTACTAGCAATAATTGTAATGGTAATCAACTGGGAACCTACCCCTACAAATTCATCAAGAAGAGCATCAGCAGCATCACCATCTCCAGCCTCACGTTCTGCTCCAGCTTCATCCACACGTCCATCAACACATCCACATTCAGGATCACCATCTGCACCAAGATCTTCAGGTTCTAGCCCATCTTCGAGATCACAGACCCCACCAGCATCCGCCACACCTTCAGCCTCTCGAATCACACCTAAGAATAAAGTTAGCACTAAAAGAACATAAATGAAGAAACAAGCTAATACTTAAAGTTCATAAGTATCACAATTTGTGACTATTCCTTCATCATCGAAATCTATTTCAGCAAAAGATGTTGGAGTCACCAAAACTTCTAGACCATGACTATTAAACACAACTTCAGGTTGACGAAGATGCCAATGTCCACTCAAGATCACGGGCATCATCGCATCCTTGTTAGTTTTCTTCGCTTCAAGCATTTCAGCACGCAAATCCCGAATATATTCATGAGCTGGCCACCCGCTTACATTACCATCACAATGCAACACATCAAATGGTAGCCGGTATGATTTATGATATACCAAAATATTAGGCTTACATCCTTTTCTGAGTCGCCCTAATTCTTGATCCCTTTCCTCATTGCCTGAACAAATATCTTTTCTTTGTTCTTCCAAAGCAGCTGTCAAATTATCACCACTTAAACCATTTGCCTCAAGCTGCGCTACAATACTTGCTTTTTCCCTGTCAAAGTCAATTTTTACATTTCCCAGATCATATTTGATAAATGTTCTTTCTCGAGCTAAAGGATCTGGCAATATCTGCAACAACAATTGAATTAGACTTGGAACTTCGATACTATTTGTTGCACCCTTAATCACTAACCCAGCTAATTCAACTGGATCCTCACCAGCTAGATATTTTCCCATTGGATAATGTGGAGCCCAAAGAGATCCATGCCTCACAAAATCATGATTTCCATCAACATAACCATACTTAATGCCTGCACGATCTAACTGTGCAACCGCTTTAGAAACATGGTGATAATGACTTAAAATTTCGCTTCTGAGATCACGTTGGAATTTGTTACTCAACCAGCTACCTAAATATATCCGCCCAACATTTTGTTTAAGTATTGCACCTTTTTCATCATCTTTCAGCTTCTTGTAATCATCATTAGATTCAAGATCAGATTTAATTTTCTCAGAAACTTTTTTGTATAACTCATCAGGATTTTCTTCTGCTGCTTTCAACGCATCAGCTCCTTCCTTGTTCCACTGCATACCAAGGATCTGGCTATCAATACTATCTCCACCATTAATCACTGCAGCTGGTTTATTCTCAAGGCAATACTGAATTACAGCATCAAACCTCTCTTTATTCAGAACTCCATTTATTTCAGCATTAATATGCATGTCCGAGAAAAATACAACCTTCTTACCCATCTTCTGTTAAACCGTTTCTATGTTCTCTTCCGCCCATTTTCAGTTTATAAACCTTTCGCCACCAACAAGTGAGAAAATTTCAAGTTACCTCATTTACCTGAAACCCTTGATTCAATGAATCTTTCGCATCCAGCTCCTCTTGAAACCATCTATTAATTCCAAAAACAACCGAAAGCTTTATAAATGATCGACTTAAATAGTAATTTAGAAGGAAAGGCAAATCAAGAAGCAATCAAGCATCTTTATGTGACTTTCTGGATTGCGCAAGAGATTTGCCTTCAAAAAGCATCTACTTCTTGCCTACAATACGAGGTATAAATTAACAATGGATAACTTTAGAGCCTTAGGCTTAAATGAAGAAATAATCAAAGCTTTGCAAGAAGCAGGCTTCGAGAACCCTACTACAATTCAGGAGAAAACAATTCCCCTATGTTTACAGGGAAAAGACGTAATTGCAGAATCTGCAACAGGTACAGGTAAGACATTAGCTTTCGGAGCTGGAATCATCCAGACTCACAGCAAAGAACCAGGCATTAGCGCCCTTATTCTTACTCCAACAAGAGAGCTTGCAGAACAGATTCTAAATAGCTTGAATAAATTCGCAAAATACAATCCAATTAAAATCACATCAGTATACGGCGGAGTTTCAATTGAACCGCAAATTAATAATTTGAAGCGAGCCCAAGTAGTTGTTGGTACTCCTGGTCGTATTCTTGACCACATGGAAAGAGGCACAATCAACTTGAGTAAAGTCAAAACTCTTGTTTTAGACGAAGCTGATAGAATGCTTGATATGGGTTTCATCGACAGCGTTCGAAAAATCCTTCAGGCTTGTCCAACAGATCGTCAGACATTACTATTCTCTGCAACAATCGACACTGAAATCAGAAGAATTTCTCAGGAAAACATGAGAGATCCAGTAAAAATTTCAGCTGGTAACAGAATTGATCCAACTAAAATGGCGCAATCCTATTACGATGTTGAAGAAAACAAAAAGTTCTCACTTCTTGTTCATCTGTTAAAATCAGAACCATCAGGTTTATGCATGGTATTCTGTAATACAAAAAGAAGCACAGAATTCGTTGCATCCAACCTGCAAAGCGCAGGCGTAGACGCAATCGCAATCCACGGTGGCTACACTCAAAATAAAAGACAGCAAGCACTTGACGCCTTCCACTCAAACAAGGTTCAAGTTCTAGTATGCACTGATGTTGCAGCTCGTGGAATTGATGTTAAAGATGTTTCACACGTCTACAACTACGAACTTCCAGGTGAAGAAAAACAATATCTTCATAGAATTGGAAGAACTGCACGCGCAGGCGGAGATGGTAAAGCTGTTAACTTGCTTTCTTCAAGAGATCACGATAACTTCACAAGAATCCTGAGACATCTTGGTGTAACAATTACCAAAGTTCAGGTACCAGACTTCGAAAGAATCGCAGTTAGAGTTGCCCCACATCATTCAGACGGCGGCGGAAGACGTAATTTCTCTCGTCCTGGTTCACGACCGGGTGCCCGGCCAGGCGCCAGATCAGGTGGATTCAACAGATCAAGATCTAGATTCTAATTTTTAATTTTTTTAAAGTTATTTTATTTTTATTATTTTTTATTATTACAAAAACAAAATTAACTAAAATATAAAAGTCAAAACGAAACAAATAAATACACATTCAGACATTACATACTTGTTGGTTTATTATTGGTTTGAAGAGATGCAAATTAATCATATCCATCCAACCATTGTCAAACAGATAATGGACTCTGGAAAAAAAATAACCCTGCTCGATGTACGCACAATAGAAGAATTCTCCTTAGGGCACATTGCAAATTCCATTCATATTCCATTAGCAGAATTACAGGAACGTCTCTCAGAGATCCCAAAAGACTCACATATTATTGCATATTGCCACCATGGAACCCGCTCAACCCAGGCCGCCGCATTCTTAAGACTTAACGGCTATATTGCAGACAATTTGGAAGGTGGCATCGACGCCTGGGCAGAAACCATTGAACCTACGATGCCCAGATACTAAGTTACTTTTGTTTCTATTGCACCAGATATAAAATTTTATTTTTACAACAAATCCTTTAAATACTGACCATCTCAACAGCCAATAATGACCCCAGTCAAAGAACTAACATTAAATGTAAAAGAAATTATTACTGAAACCCCTGATACCAAAACTATCAGACTTCACCTCTCAGAACCATTTCCATTCATTCCAGGCCAATGGGTCGTAGTTACAGTTAACATTCCCGATAAAGCTAACCCGGAAAAAAGAGCTTACTCAATTTCTTCAAGTCCATCTAACACAGACTACCTGGACCTTACAGTAAAAAAAGAACCAGAAGGAATTGTTTCAACATATTTAGTTGACAACTTAAAATTAAAATCAACATTGAAAATAAAAGGTCCTTTCGGTAAATTCATCTATGACCAAAAAGCAAAAGAAATTTCGCTGGTAGGAGCCGGCTCAGGCATAGCCCCGCTAAGAAGTATTCTTCAATTCATCCTCCACAATAAACAAGACACCCTCATCACTCTCTTTTTCAGTGTTAGAACAACTCACGACATCATTTTCAAAAATGAGTTCGAAGAATTATCAAAGCATCACAAAAATTTCAAATACATTCAGACAGTTACTCAACCTGATTCATCCTGGAAAGGTTTGTCAGAAAGAATCACAGCAGATCTGATTTCCCAGCACACAGCCAACCCAGATCTATTTTTCCTCTGCGGCCCGCCAAAGATGGTTGATTCAGTCAAACATCAACTGGAGCAAAAAGGTGTGGACACAAAAAAAATCAGAACTGAAAAATACTAATAACAAATGAAACCAGACATCCAGGAAACTAAGAATCTCAGCAACAATGCTTCTGAACCAATAATTCTCATTCCAGTATCTGAGCGCACTACAGAACAACTTCTCGATAATTCGTTCATCAACCTGGACAAACCAGCTGGACCAACTTCTCACGATGTAGCAGCCAAAGTAAAAAAGATGCTCAACTGCAATAAGACCGGCCACACAGGCACCCTCGATCCTGCAGTTACTGGCTGCCTTCTAATCGCCCTCAATAAGGCAGTCCGCCTCACAGAATATTTTCTAAAAGGCGGAAAAGAGTACGAAGGCATCATGTACGTTCATCAGGATGTTTCAGAAAAAGAAATCAAGACAAAAATGAAGGAATTTACTGGAAAGATAACTCAGCTTCCTCCTCAGAAATCCGCAGTAAAAAGAGAAGAGCGGGAAAGAGAAATTTATGAATTTGAAACCCTGAAAATAGAAAAAAGAAACGTCCACTTCAGAGTATCATGCGAAGCAGGCACCTACATAAGAAAGCTCTGCCATGACATGGGCGAAGCATTAGGCACCGGCGCCCACATGAAAAAGCTTAGACGCACAAGAGTTGCCGAAGTAACTCAAGAATCTCTTGTTACACTTGATGCACTCGAATCAGCCTACAGAAAATATAAAGAAGGAAACGACAAGGACCTGAGAAAAATGCTCATCGCACCAGAAAACGCTCTCACTCATCTGCCTTCAATCACAATTTCCGACTCATTCATCCC
>CAZNVD010000017.1:0-29830 GCA_964576505.1 uncultured Methanosarcinales archaeon | reverse complement strand
CCTTAGTTACCTGGATGCATGTGTATCTGACACCTGTTACATCCTGGCTGACAGCTCCAAATACTTGATCTGATGTGGTGACTCTAATGTCTCCAGCAGTTTTGGATTGTGTTGTTACTTCTATTAGATTTTGACCTTCTCCGCAAGGATTTGTCTGACCGCGCATTTGCAAGTAAGGAACTGACTTATTTCCGATGAATCTATATGTTGAAGTTTCTTTTTCAGTTTCTTGTTTATATGAGATCTTACTATTTTGGTCAGGTGTACCAAATGTTGGTTGTTTATCTGCAAGTGATGTGCTGAATTCAGGTTTAGGTTGGAATTTTTTAGTTTCTTTATTATACACATATTTGTCTGCATCAGTTCCTTTTATGTACTGATTTGCATCTTCATTGTAAACAAAAGGATCATTATTCTTGTCAGTAAATACTCTTTGCAAATTATCACAGTCTGCTGGAATTGTTGGGCACCAGATTCTGTCGCAAATCTGATAAGTTCTCTTTAGATTTGATTCTCCTTCTCCAACTCCTTCAAAGTAGTTCAGAACTGTCGAACCAGCGCATGCAGCTAAAGCGACATAACTAGCCTTTTCAGCGATGCTTTCTAATGTATCAAGAATTTCTACGACTTTGTCGAGGAATTTGATTGTTTTGTTTAATATTTCAGGAGTTAAGAATCTACTATAGTCAAAAGGAGTTTCGATTCCAATTGCATGCTTGAAGTAAACTGCTTCATTTGGAGAGATTGTTTTTGCAAATCTGTAATTTACATTTGAGACTAATGCGAAATCAACTTGTAATCCTGTTCCTAATGGTTCTATTTCATTTCCAGAAACTTTCTTTTTCAAATCAAGAATTGTTCCACGGTGTGGCAAAACTTTAATTTTGGACATGACGAATACTTTCTTTTCTGCAGGTTTCCATCTTGAGAATGTTTCCATTACCTGGATCATGTCATTGTCCAGCTTTTTTCCGTCCATTCCTGCTGTGACTCGTACATCTGAAATTTGATCTGGGTTAGGACCTATGTAGTAAATATCATACATTACTGATGCAGTTACTCCTGTACTTCCTTCTGCCATTAAGTTGTCTGAATATACTGTGTTTGGAACTGTAACGATTCTTCCTACTTTCCAGGTGCCTGAGCCTGGTTCGTATGTAACAGTTTTAGATTCATAATGAATATTTCCTGCTGCGTCTACTGCAGCTATAAGAATATAATTTGTTGCTCTGATGTTTGTTTGAAGGACTGGTCTTTTTGGGTCTAGTACAACTTTAGCATCTGGTGATGTTGAAATTGCATTTTCTTTGAGGGCGATTAATGCTGAGAAAGTTCCATCTGAATCTGAGGTTACTTTTTTAAAATGACCTGCTACAAAGCCACCAACTGAGACTTCTAATTCTGCTCGGAATTCTGTCTGGATTCCGTCTATGAACCTTGTGGATGAAATGTCGGCGAATGTACTGACTGCACCTAAACTCTTTAATGTTGGTTCTGAGCCAAGGTTAGCAACATAGACATCACATTTAGGTTCAGAAGTTTTTCCTTTTACAGTTATTAATGGGAATCTTTGGGCTTCTGAGAATGGTTCGTTTTCTAATTCGAATGTACATGGTGAGGTGTCAACTAAAACTTCTGATTCCTGTCTTACTTCATTTCCAGCTGGATCTCTTCCTATTATTGTTATTTTGTGTTTACCTTCGTCTCCTATTGAGATTGTTTCATTGAAACTGAAGTCATCTTTAACATCTATTTCCTGTTCATCGTCATCTACTTTTACAATGAGTTTGCCTGCTTCGCTAAGGCTTCCAGCTACATTAAGATCTCCACCAGGAAGACTGGCTGGAATATCTCGGAGGAACATTCTTGGAGGAGATTTGTCTACAAGGATTATTTTTTCTGTCTTCTTTACATTGTTTCCTGCATCTTTAACTTCAACGATAATTTTGTTGTAGCCTCTGATTCCGTTAACAACTGAATCAAAGAGTCTGATTGTTGCACTGAATGTTCCGTCTTCTTTTGTTTTTATGTCGATTGAACCGCTTTCAAGAATTTGTGCAGGGATTCTATCTGAGTTTACATAGAATGTGATTGTTACGCCCGGGGTGGTTTTACCGGTGATAGTGACTGTATCCTGATTTGTATATTCTGGAAGTTTTGCTTCTGGATTCGAGGATGGAACTGAGGTTTCTATGTTTACGTTGTCTTTGAATTCGCCTTGCGCTTTCGTAATGAATGATTGACTTGGAGAAGTTTTGGTTTCTGTTGCTGAAGTAGCTTGAATTCGATATGTATATTTGGCATTTGGTTTTAATGAGGCGAGTGTAATTGTGTGATCAGTAGCTGGTGGAATCACCTGGAATTTTTCTGTTGTTTCAACAATGCCGTATAATACTGAACCATTTGATGGAATATCGGTTTTCCATGACATTTTAGCTGTTGCAGCGGTAACATCTGTGACTTTGACATCTGAGATTGTGAGGGCGTATGCTGGTTGAACTACCGCAATTATTACAATCATGATTAGCAAAGTTGCCAGATTCAATGTTTCTTTAGTTCCTGGTATCTTTTGATTCATGTTATGATTGGTTTGTGGTTGTTATTTACAGTTTCCAGCTGGTCTTTCCAGAATGGAACGAAGTCTTTTACTGATTTTGGTTGAGGGGTTGCCATGTAAACATAAACTGTAATTCGTTTTGCATTTTCCAGTTCTGCTCTGGTTACCTGCCATTCTTTCAAGTAGTATCCACCTATTGGAACTTCATCTTTCATTAATTTGATATCAAGTTCATAGGTGTTATCATCTTTGATTAACTCTAATATCTTTTGTGATTCTAATTTTTCGTGAACAACTGGGACAAATGCTGATTCTTGGTAATCAATTTTTTCATTTGAAATACTGACGGCAACAAGTTCTCCTTCTTTGAGAGGGCGGGCTGTATTGCCCTGGATAACGTATGCTTTTACTTCAAGTAGGGATAGCGGAGTCATGTCTATGTGTGGAATGTTTAATTCAGGTCTGTCAATTGTAATTTGTGATGTTGTTTCTCTGTAACCTGGTTTATTTGCAACTAAGAATCCATTGATGCAACCAGGGAATTTGCCTCTTAAATCTGGGACTGATCCAGGGATTGGGGTTCCTGCAATTGTTGCCTGTTTTGTTGTGCCAACATCGCAACTGAATCTGATGCAATCGTATGATACTGATACATTGTTCAGGAATTCACCAGTTACTGCATCTTTTGCTACGACTACTTGTTCGTATTTGCTTGTAGCGCAGTATTCTTCTGATGATGGAGTGTAGGTGAATGATGGTTGAACAAATGGAGTTTGATATCGTTTTGGTCTGTTCTTCTCAATCATTACAGGTAGTGCGAAATTAAAGGTGAATCCTGACTGGTCTGTGAGCTGGAACATAAGAGGATATGTAATGTCATATCTGTGATGATAAACCTGGATACACGAAGCAAGAATTGGAATATCGAGAGGGAAGCCTTTAACTGTGTCTCCATTGCTCGGGGTTACAGCAAGGTTCATCCAGAATGTTGGGTCATAGGTAGTTTTAATTGAGATATCTGATAAATCTTTATCATTCATGTTTATTGCGTAGAATGATCTGTAGTAGTCATACATTTTTCCTTCCTGGGTGTATGAGGATGTGCAGCGTCCGCTGTCATCTTCTGCGTCGCATACTTCCTGGTTAAATGGTGTATCAAATAGTTCGGTGTAATCTTTTTTTGCATTGTTGAATGTGAGGAAATGCATATTGTACTTTACCATTTGCTGGAGCTCAGGAATTATGTCAAGTTGAATGCTCCATTCTTTTCCATTGCCACATCTGATGTCAAAGCCGTCGTATGGGATATATGGCGAATCATCTGCACCATCTGCTACTGCGAGGAGGTCGAGGGTGAGATTTTCAAGGAATGCGAATTGATTTTCATATTCGTGGATGTCGACTGCAGTATTGTATAATTTGCCAAGCGGAACATCAATAGTTTCTGTAAATCTTGATAATTTTATTTCTGTGTTGTCTTCTCTGTTTTTGATTAGTAGCGGGAGATCAAGGTCGGTTCTGATTGAGGTATCTCTAATTGTGAAAATGCTAACTGGTTTTGAATCTGTGGTAACTATATATTGTGGGAATGAGTCTAGTCCTTCCAGACAGTCATCAATGTTTTCTTCTACGAAAGATGCAAGTTGTTCTTGGATGTCCTTTTTTGTTGGAACATATGATTTACCTTTGTACCACCATAATGGAACTTGGATTGGAGATGGTGGGGGTGGAACAAATCCTGGTTCCATGGGGTCGCCAAATTCAAGTTGAGGAGGTAAAGTTAGGTAACCACCTTGAGCAGCTGCGATTGTTATTCCTGTGTATGCTGTGTCTTTTACACATTGCTGAATATAATTTATTATTGGCTCACTTTCAGGGTAAACTATTGTGGTTACGAATTGTTTAATTTGGCCTTGATAAAGAAGGAATAGTGTTGCAGTGATTAGTATTGTCAATCCTATGATTATGAATAATGTTACTTGTCCTCTTTTGATTTTTTTGTTTGTGATCATTTATCTATTTCTTTTTTTTGTTAGTTGTTTGTTTTTATTTTGTTTTTTTAGTTATTTGTTTTTATTTTGTTTTTCTGATTGTTGATTCTCTGATGCTGATTTAATTGTGCTTATACACCAAAATCTGAATCCTGAAAGGAATAAAGATGATCCTATTACGAATGTTGTGAAAAATAAAGTTTGATTGACAAAAAATAATTTTCCTACTAAAAATAAAAATAACCATAATCCTGCAGCACTTAGTAGAATTGGTTTAATCAATGCTGGGCTTAGTGTAATATTTTCAATGTAATTATTTTTTGATTGCTTAATTGAATTGGCAATACTGATTCTGAGAAAGAAAGTAAATATTGCATACAATACTAGAATTACTGACATTGCTTTTGGGTAAAAGGTTTCAGTGGCAGTTAATCCAATTGTCAGAATGAGGAGAATCCAGGGAATAAGCCAAAGGAATTGAATTTTTAAAAAACAGGAAAAAGCGATTTTTTTCTGAAGCTGAATGTTGTATGAAAAACGTTTGCTTATTGAAAGGGCAAGACTATGGAAGAAGGCAAATAGAATTAGGATACCAGATGAAAATAATATTAGAGTTAAGGCTGATAAAAAGTATGAATCTGCGATGTACCAGAAGCCTCCGTATGCTGCGAGAAATATTGCTATGAATAGTGCGAATGATAAAATGTCAAGCACAGCTGGAACAAGTATTTTTTTAAGGCATGCTTGCCTGATTAATGAGCTTTTTTGAGAAGATTCTGCCCTCTTTTTTGATGCCATTATCTACCCTTTTTTTATACCCCTCAATAAGCCAGAAAGAAGCTTTAATGTTTAAAAAGGTTTGGTAGTGAACTTTTAATGTACTGAATATATTTTTGTTGCTTAGAATCTATAGTTTCGTTCGTATCTATGGATTCTTGTGTTTCAAAATAGAGAGAAATCTAAAAAGTATAAAAATTAAAAATTAGATTCAAGGGTTGCAGTTATTTCACTGTTCTGGAACTTTCTGATGAGGTCTAATTCGTCTTTCAGGCGGTTAAAATGTGTCTGTTTGTGTGCAATTTCTTCATTAAGTTCAGTGGTTCTTGTTTGAGCGATTTTCTGCGCAAGATTGGCTACCTGTCTGTCTT
The DNA here is from genome assembly GCA_964576505.1 of uncultured Methanosarcinales archaeon. Taxonomy (GTDB): domain Archaea; phylum Nanobdellota; class Nanobdellia; order Woesearchaeales; family WJKV01; genus CAZNVD01. The sequence continues at coordinate 24,134 of CAZNVD010000017.1, read as the reverse complement.
GATCTGACCAGGATCCTTCTCTACTTATGTAGTTTAGAGCTTGATTGTATCTTATTTTGTCTAAGGTAGCATTCAAACGATCACGCTGAGTTACTGCTGCCAAATCTCCTGTAGCTGCGTCCCTAAGTTCTTGTTGAATTCTCAAGTATTCATTTCCTGGTTTTGCAGTAATTTGGATGTGTTGTGCGATGGCTATGCAATCTTCTTTTGGCAATGACTTAACAGCTAGTACTTTTGATGTACATTCAGGCATTTGAATGTCTTTTGCTGGTATAATCTTGTCTGTTGCAAATTCTTCAAAGAGTTGACCAGTGTGCATTTGTGGTACCTGTGTAGAATTAAATGTTGAATATCCGTCTATTGGGGTTACAATGTAACACGCTTCTTCATCTTTTTTTAGAGGCTCTGAAACAAATGTTTTCTTTGCCTGATGGCCCAAGATGAAAAGAGGACTGTGCTGCCAATCGTCAGCGGAGAGATATATCTGTATTCTTCCTGGTAATGACCAGCCTTTAGCTGTTAATACAGTAATATCTTCTACTCTTTGTTTAAGGAGTAACCCTTGAGATGCAGGTAAATCTGGTCTGTACCACATTCTTACCCAGCCTTTGTCATTTGTGATAAGATAGACCGGGATTCTTTGAATCTGTTCCTGACCTGTTAGAACTAAGTTGTCTGAATCTGCCAATACTGGTTGTTCCAGTTTGTATAGGTTGTATGATTCTGTCATTTTTTTATTCTTCTATAGGAAGTAATCTAGGTTCACTGAAACATAAATATGTTTTAAATAAACTTTCAATTATCTCATTAGCCTGCAAGATTCTGCTTTTTAATTCATAGGCTTTATTGCTTATTTCTTTTGCTGATAACAGTTCGTCCATGGTGTGGGCTGCATATTTTTCAGCCATATCAAGCTGACCTTTCAAAGTGTCAGGTTGACCAATTGTAAGAATATTAATCGGGTTGCCTCTTATTGTAGTATCTTTTTTTCCAAATACTGCCTGGGTATATCTTTTTGTTAATTTGTTGTGGTTATCTGAGGCTGAAATTGCTGTCCGTTCTAAATTTTTAATATCTGGATTTTGTAATTGACTAAGCTCAAACAATGCTATAAGACCTGGCCTGTTAACTATTAGAATGGACTGTTTTAAGGCTTGGTATTCCTGATCTGACATTATTGAGATATCGTGCAATTCAAGTTTTCCTTCAGGCAGATATCCATTATCGGGCAGATTACTTAGAAAGTGCTCTAAATTGCCGTTTTTTGTAGGCACTAAAGGTTGTGCGGCACTTGGTTGAAATAATATTAAAGGAAGATTGTTTTTATCGGTAACTACGTAATAAGTTCCTTGTGGATTTAATTCGGTCTGTAGATTGAGTTTGTATATTGTGTTGTTTTGCTGTGTCATGTTGTTCCTCTTTAGTACTAATTTTTAATTATTGGCATTGTTTTAGTTTATAAATCTTTCGTTACCAATAAGTGAATAAAATCGGTTAATGTGTATTTTTAAGGCTTAGAAACGTTTATTACTTAGTTTTGCAGATATTATTGTGGATTGGGAGAATTATGAATAGATACATAGAACTGGATATAGAATTGGATGATGTTTGCGATTTTTTTAGTGATTGGTATATGGAAGTTAATGCTGAAATTCCACATCGCAGGACATTGTCCGGGCTTCTTCGGAAGAGTAAAAAAATGTTATTAAATTTAGAAGCTTTTGATAATCCTTCTACTGTTGAACAAGTATATCATAATGAAATGCGGAGAAGATTTGGTGAACTCAGAATTAATACTGAATCATTGCTTAATCCTCAGAAAGTGATCAAGTTGAGTGATTTGAGATATAATGAGCATATTGATTTTTCCCGTATTGTCAGGCAAATAGAGGTTAGATATGGAAAGGCGATAGATGATATTTCTATGTTGAGTCCTGTGGAAACTGGTTGTGATGAAGTCAGGTTGCCTAGTGTAGAAGAGAAAAGGCGATTTTATGATTTGTTTTGTTCTTATTATTCTAATATTGCAAAATTGTTATCAAAAGAAGTACGTGATGATTATCTTTCTGTTGCTGTAGAGATCGTAGAATCTTCTGTTGATGAAGGTTCGTGTTTCAATAGGACAGCTAATTTAGTTGGAATTTGTATTGATGATATCTGCAGAAATGCTGAGGATGACATTAGCAGAAGGGCATTGCTACTATTGACTGCAGGACATGAGGGATTTGGTCATGTAAATCAGCAAATAAAAACTAAATCTTCTGATCTTCCTGATTTTCTGAAAATGCCAAGTAGATTTACTGCACATACTGAAGATGCTATTGCAAATTATTTTGTTTTTAGACTGCTGAAATATCTTGAAGATGATGAATTGTGTAAAAAATTTGGATTTATAGCTGATTCTTCTGAGATATTGGCTGCTGCTGAATCTATAGTTCTTGGACATTTTAAAGTACAATCTGAAACGCAAATGAGAAAGTATAAGCTTGGTATAAGAGGGGAGAGTAAGAATGTTAAATATTTAGAACTGTCTGAATTGTCTTTAATTGCTGATCCTGTAAAGGAGATCAAGACTTTACTTTCTAAGAAAAAAATCCACTCTGTTCGAAGCACTCAGTTTTTAGATGAATTGCTTCCAGTTGGTTATTGGACTTATCCAGGTCTTATTGAGATGGCTGCTGTTAAGATTAATGAAGAGTTTGAGTAAATTCATTGTCTCTTGAGTGGGACGCATCATGTTTTTTTTATAGATTAACTTTAAGAATGAGAAGTTGCATAAACATAGTAAAAGACGTGTGGAAGGGGAAATTCAGGTGGTTTTTGAGCCTGGATTTAAACGAAGAAGATCCATGTTGTCTATTATGTAGACATAGTTTGAGGATTTTCTGTGTCAGGAATTTCTTTTTGTTGAGAAGTTCAAAGGCACTGGGAGTGTTAACTTAAGGGTGCTTCGGCACCCTTTTTTTTTTATGTGAAAATCTGTTATGTTTCTTGAGTTTCAATTGCAACGTGAGATTCAATTGTTGCAGTTTCTATATTTTTCATGAAGTGTTTAAAGTATTGAATGTTGTGCACAGGGATCGCGTACACTTCGGAGTGATTTTGCAAATTCTTTTAATTCCTGGATTGTTGCGTCAACAACAATCCATGCAGTGTGTCCCATGAAAATAAGTGATTATTCTATCTTAAAAACACTGTTGATGGTGATGTCCAGTGGGCAGTGGTTTAGGTTCCAGAATCAATTGATGCAATTGTTTCAGAAGATATAGTGGAGAGCATATATTATTAATACAAAATTCCTCCACTATATACGAAGAGCTTTACAAATAATTATTAAAATTTAAAGCTCTTCGTTATACTTTGATTCAAACCTTGTAAACATGAAAACTGTTATAAATAACCACTTACTAGGACTAATATGGATATGCCTGTTTTTTACAGTAGGCCAGCGGAAGTAACACAGAAAATACAGCGATTACAGGGATCTGGGCTATCCAATTTACACATTGTTGCAGATTTTGATGTTAGTGTGCTTAAGAAGCTTTTTCTTTTTCTGTTAAGGATCTCAAGAAAAAGCATGCCGAGAAATTAAAGGGGTAAATAATGGTAACAATTGCTTGAAGCAAAAGTTGCTTAGAAACTATTGTTTCGAGTGATGCTTACTTTTTTTAGAAACTATTATAAGTTTAGATTTTACTGTAATTATGTGTGAGAACTGATTTTTTATATTAAAAAATCAAGGAGGTAAACAACATGAATCGAGTGGTACATTTTGAAATACAGGCAGATAATCCTGAAAGGGCTGCTAAATTCTATAAACATATTTTTGGCTGGAACATTGAAAAGTGGGATAGTCCAACTATGGAATATTGGATGGTGATGACAGCAGACAAAGATAGCAAAGAGCTAGGTATAAATGGTGGATTGCTGAAACGTTCTACGAAAATGCCTTCTCATGAGTGTGGAGCAAACTCTTTTGTATGTACAGTACTAGTTGATGATTTTGATAAGATGGCTAAAAAGATACATGATGCTGGTGGGAAGGTGGCAATGCCTAAATTTGCTATAGCTGGAATGGCATGGCAAGGTTACTTCTTAGATACTGAAGGTAACACATTTGGTATTCATGAAGCGGATGAGAATGCTCTATAATTGATTTTAGAATTATTTTTTACATTTATTGTTTTATTATTAATTTTTATTTAATTTTCTCTGCGTTTGAGTATTACAGTTGGCTCCTGAACAACCAATGCTTCAAGCGCTTTTTTTACTGTGTTTAGATCGTTATCGAAAATAATTTTCTCTTTTGTGTCTATTTGGATTGGAGTCATGTTTCTTTCTTCTCCGTCTGTTCCAATTTCGTATAGTATAACACTAATAAGACCAGTGCTGCTACCTCTGTATGTGGCTTTAATTCCAGAATCTTCCATCCCATAATATTCTGCACTACAATAGATGGCTAAATGGTGAGGTCTTCCGAAATGCTCGTCAACAATAATATATGTTTCTGGTGGTTGTGGTGCTGGACTCTCATCAACCAGATAAACAGTTACTGAGTAATGAGGCAGCACTTTTGAATATTTTTCTCTGTTGTTATTGTTATATGGTGGAGTTGTTTCTGTGATACCTACTTGTTTAATGGTATTAAGAATACTATTAATAATTATGTTTCTTTCCTCAATACTTAGTATTTGGTTTATTGCCATTCTATCACTGTTTTATCTTTATTGTTATATTTATTCATTGACAGAGAGAATATAAAGATAATGTAAGAAATTATAGTTGGGTTGTTTCTTAATGGTGACTATTTGGATGTTATTGATAAAATTAAAAGTTCTAGGTTTATGCTATTGTCCACAAATACATAATTATAAAAGAAAAGTGGACAATTTAGCTGAAGGCAAATTCTAAGACTATTTGGGTGTCTACATTAACTAAAAGTAGACACCTTTCTGACAAGGCGCGAAGGCATATGATGCAAGACAAAGTTTTTATATTTACTATTCACTAATTATTCATGGATCTGAAACAATTAGTAGATACTTATTTTGACCAGATTGAGATTGAGGATGCAGGTTGCATTGATTGTGGGGGTGCTAAGGCAGTATATCTAACTCTAAGAATACCAATAGCGATGGTTAACGATTATTTAGTATGGAGGCGTCAAAATTACAAACTATTTTATGCACCTTTTGACAAATTAAAAGAATTACCCAATGGAGAATTACCCGATGGAGTAGAATTCTGGAAAAAAACAGAATTAAGTATTAGACTAAGATATTCTGACAAATATCATTTGCAAGGATACACACCATTTGAAAATATCGATGATATTTTGGATTTTTTAGAAGGTCGTGTGCTGGGAGAATTTGAAGGATCGATTAATTCAAAAATGGTTATATTAGAGATAATGGAGCTTCCAAAAGAAGATGATGATTATATTAGTTCGGCGCAAATTTCTGCATTATTAGATAGAATTGAGAATCCAGAAGACGATGACGGCGTAATAATTGATATAACAAAATTGATATAACAACCTTTTAATTGCCAGATATTTATTAAAACGTATAAATTCAATAATAATTTCTTAAACTTATTTTTCTCATCTAATCTTACACAATCAGATTAGCATCCCGGGCTAATAACCAGGTTCCGTCTGATTTTACAGAAAGTATATAAATAAGTAATTATACTTAAATAAGTAAGGTGAGTAAAATATGACAAACATGACTTTAGCTGTTCCTGAAGATTTGCACAAGACTATGCAAAAACATAAGGAGATAAAATGGAGTGAAGTAGCAAGACAGGCCATAATAGAGAAAGCAAGAAAGCTAGAACTTATGGATAAACTTCTTGCTAAAAGTGAACTAACTGAACAAGACGCCGAAGAGATAGGCCATAAAATAAAGCAAGCGATTGCTAAGAGGCATGGTCTTGTCAAATGAAAATTCTGATAGATACTAATAGAATTATCTCTGCCTTAATCAAGGAGGGAACTACTAGAAGTATTTTGTTTGATGATTTTTTCGAATTTGTAACTCCTGATAATACAATTGCCGATATTGAAAAGTACAAAAAAGAAATTCAGAAAAAAGCAAAACTAACTGATGATGAGTTAGAGCTTGTTATTGAACTCATCTTCGAATATATTACAGTCATTCCTGAATCAGAATATACTAAATATTTGAAAGAATGTAAAAATGATATTAGTGACCAAGGAGATATTCCGCATTTAGCAGCTTGTTTAGCTACAAAAGCAGATGGAATATGGGCTCATGATCCACACTTCAAGGAACAGAATAAAGTCAAAATATTTACGAACATAGATATGCTCAGAATGAGTGGTAAGGCGAAATCGGATTGAAATACTTAGCCAACCAAATTAGCATCCCGGGCTAATAACCAGGTTCCATCTGATTCTTTACGCAATATTGTAAGAGTGTAACCAGATTTATGTATTGGTTTGCCACCATTAGCTGGAGTAATGGTCATGTTTAGATGATTTCTCAGATAAGCCCAGTTGCCCATAATTTTAATTTCTTTAATTTCACTTTTGCCTTCAATCAGAATATCTTTCATTTTGTTAGATGCTGCTTCAAATGCTTCCTTTCCAAAAGGTTCCTGACCAGGGACCATAAAGATTACGTCGTCAGTCATCAAACTCAGTACTGTTCTGGTGTCTCCAGCTTTGCTTGCCATCATCCAGATGTCTATTAATGTATGGATGGCTTTTTCATCATTAGACATTGTTTTAGGTTGCATGGTTATTTTGAATTTTATGAATTAATTGGGATAGAAAAATTAACATCAATTGGAAGATTCAAAATAATATCTTTCAAATCTTTAGAACGCTCTTTAAAACCAAGAATACCAATACTCTTTATTTCGTTTGACTCCTCATCAAATCTAATAAATACTCCTGGTTCTACTTCTTCAGCATAACAAGGTGTAGCTTCTCCAATTGATATTTCTAAGAAGTCTCCATCTTCATCATAATGTACTCGCATTGCTCCTTTCATTTTATGTTCCTCACGAAGTAGGCAGTAATAATGTAGCCTTCTCCATTTAAATACTTAACTATCAAAAGCAGATGCTTGGCGGAAGATTTCCTTGTTTTAATGAAGAGATAATAATATTTTACTTTTTTAGTAAAATGAATAATTCTTGAAGGTTTTTCTAGGGCTGTTTTTACATATTCTAAAAATCCAGACAACTCTGAATGCTCGCCGATTATATGGGTCCACCTTTCTTTGGTGCAGTATATTATCTTCCCTCCCTTTTCCTTTTCTTCGAAAATACGAGTCATTTTCAGTAAATCTTGTTGCATTTAGAATTCATAAACTTAGCGTAGCCAAAAATAGACTCAGTCCAATTGAGTCATTATTAAATCGTAATTTTTATAAGTGATGTAAAAACTATGATATGTAACGGAGGTTAAACATGACAAATTTTCGTAATAAATATTTGGTCACAACTATTAGAGTAATTTTTGGTTTGTTTATGATTTTTAGTGGAGTTGGTGGATTTATGGCTGCATTTAATTCCTGGCAAGGTGTGCCAGAGAATATGATTTCTTATACTCAGACATTATGGGATATTGGTATCTTCCAGATGATTAAAGTTACTGAGATTGTTGCGGGTATTATGCTGGTTGTAGGATTTTTACCGGCACTTGCAGCAATATTCTTTGCGCCTATCAGCATAGGAATTATTGTGTTTAATGCACTGGTTTCACCAGAAAATCTGCCTTTTGGAATCGTTGTTTGCCTGTTAAACATGTACCTTGGATATGCTTACTGGGACAAGTATAAAGCATTGTTTAAACGTTAAACAATCAGAAAAGTTTTTCCTTTTTTGTGTTTATTTTTTATGTTTTATTATCTTTCTTTATTACATTTGTTCCTTGGACTATGAATATTTTTATTAATGTAATCATTTTTACAATGGTATTGGATTGCATATCTGATGGCAAATAAGAAAAAATGGGTGACATTAGGAATCATTGTTTTTATAGTTATATTTCTGTTGGCTTGGTGGCTGGTTTCTCCTTTATTCTTAGATGAAATAGTTAATGAAGAATTACCTTCTCCAGATGTTCTGAAAGAGAATGTAAAAGAAGAAATGATACCAGAATCTCAAACTTCTGAATCAATTGTTGACTACAGCGGCGTATTCAAAGATGCTGACTCTTTCCATAAAACATCTGGAACTGCTTTGATTGTTACATCTGAAGGAAAGAAGTATCTCCGACTTGAGGATTTTCAGGCTACAAATGGACCAGATCTGTATGTTTATCTTGCCACTGATTCAGAAGCATCTGATTTTATTAATCTTGGAGCTCTGAAGGGTAATATTGGAAATCAGAACTACGAAATAAGTGAGAATGTTGACTTTGAAAAATATGATGAAGTACTGATCTGGTGTAAAGCTTTTGGAGTATTATTCGGCAGTGCAGAAATTTCTGTCAAATAACAGATCAATACTGAATATGTTATAATTGATGCGTAGGTATTTACTTATATTCTATTATTTTGGAAAGAATTTACCTACAGTTTCCCACTCGTGAGATTTATTACTTGACAGATAGAATTCTGCTATTGTCCATCTGTTACTTCTGAAATGGGAGGCATCAAAACGCGAATCATTTATTATTTCAGGTCTGACTAGTCCAATGCTAATGTGTGGATTGTAAAATTCTGCATAATATGGGCTTCCGTAGGTAGAGTATACTTTGCTTCTTGATTCTTCTTCAGTAAAATCGGGAGTTTCTCCCCATTTGATGTATCCTTTGAGTGCTTCTATCACTTTTAGATGAAGTCCTGTTAAAACTGGATTTTTCTTAAGTCTTAAGAACAAAGAATTTTCATCGCCCACTTTAAATAATTCAAGATCATCTGTCTTTACGTAGAACTCTTGCCAAGATAATTCTTCCAAAGACTTAACTATTTCTTTTTCTCTCTTTATACTGGCATAAATAGTCATGAGTGTAATGTGAGGCCCACTTCTAGAAACTCTTTTTAAATATCCGGCAAGGCTTTTTCTGTATCTGAAAATTAAATCTGATACTTCTTTTGGAGGTCTTATGTGAACGAGGTATTTCATGATCTGACTATACTAAACTTGTTTATATTGTTATTTTTATTGCAAATTTGTTTGTCAAAACATAATAATATTCGAATAATTTAATAATACAACAATACTATTATTTCTAAAAAAGAAGAGGTGTGATGATGGTAAGAAAGATAACAAAAAGAAGTTCTCGAACACAAAAAGCTGGATATGTAGATGGTTTTGTTTTAACAGTTCCAAAGAAAAAGGTTGAGGCGTACTGCAAGATGGCTCAGAAAGCAGGAAAGATCTGGAAAGAATATGGTGCAATTGAATTCAGGGAATGTCAAGCGCAAGATTTGAAAATTCCAATGGGAGTTCCATTTACAAAAATTATGAAACCCAAACCAAATGAAACGATATTCTTTTCATGGATTACCTATAAATCAAAGGCTGATCGGGATCGAATCAATAAGAAAGTCATGAAAGATCCAAGAGTTCATGAAATGTGTGATCCCAAGGATATGCCAGTTGATTGTAATCGCATGACTTATGGCGGATTCAAGATTATGGTTAATTTTGATAAAGACGATTAATAATTTTTCTTTTTTTATTATTTATTTTTCATTAAATTTATATACTTTTATCTCGTATGTAATATATGCAAAAATTTACTCCTTGTTTATGGTTTGATGATCAGGCTGAAGAAGCTGTAAAATTATATACCTCACTTTTTAAGAATTCAAAAACCGGGAATATTGCTCGTTACGATTCTGCGAGTGCAGAAGTTTCTGGAAGGCCTGAAGGTTCTGTTCTGACTGTTGAATTCGAGCTTGAGCATATGCATTTCATTGCGTTAAACGGTGGGCCACTATTCAAGTTTACTCCAGCAACATCATTCTTTGTAGCATGTCATAGTGAGAAAGAAATTGATGACTTATGGAAGAAGCTATCTCCTGGCGGTATGATTATGATGGAACTTGATAAATATCCGTTTGCTAAAAAATATGGCTGGCTCCAGGATAAATTCGGATTATCATGGCAACTATTTTTTAATGATGGACAATACAAACAGAAAATCACTCCATTTATCATGTTTGTTGGAGACAAATGTGGAAAAGTAGAAGAGGCAATCAAATTTTACACATCATTGTTCAAGAATTCACACACTAATGTTATTGTTCCTTACGAGAAAGGAGAAGATCCTGCTGGTGGAACAGTTAAGCATGCTTCATACTCACTTCATGGTGAGCAGTTTATGATGATGGATAGTGGCTATGATCATAAATTTACAATTACTCAGGCTGTATCATATATGATAAATTGCCAGGACCAGCATGAAGTAGATGAATTGTGGGAAAAGTTATCAAAAGGTGGACAGAAGCAGCCTTGTGGATGGGTTCTTGACAAATATGGAGTAGCATGGCAGGTTGTTCCTACAATTCTCGATAAACTCTTACGAGATAAAAATCCTGAGAAAGCAAAGCGAGTTATGGAAGCTATGCTGGAGATGACTAAGCTTGATATTAAGAAGTTGCAGGATGCTTATAGTAAAGATTAATTTCATGATAAATTCAATAGTAAGTTTCTTAGTATTCAGAATCATTCGATTCAATTTGAATCATTTGATTCAATTGTTTCTAAGTCCTTTTTTTTAGAAAGATTAATATGGTTATGGAAGTATTTGTTAATTAATGGATGAATTTATTTTCTTTAACTTGTTTTTTCTCTTTTTTGCTGGTGGAATCGCAGGCTGGATTATAGATACATCTTACAGAAGTATCAAGCTGGAACGTTTTGCTCCTTATGGATATTTGCAGCAATTTGCTGGATGTGTTGTTCCTTTTCTGCCTATTTATGGTATTGGTCTTACTTTTGTATATCTAATCCAACAATTGTTTGCTGGGTATGGTGTGCTTGCCCGTGTTGCCTTGTATGCAATGACACTTACTTTACTAGAACTTTGTGGAGAATATTTTGTACGTTTTACAATTAAAATAAAGCTTTGGGATTACTCAGACAATTATTTAAATTACAAAGGCACTATCGATCTTATGCATTCGATCTTCTGGGTTTTACTTGCTTTAGCAGCAGAATTAATTATTCAAATGTAATGCATTAATCTTTGTTTCTTAGTATCTAGAATCATTTGATACAATTGTTGCAAAAGAAACAAGAAATTAGAAATAAAAGAAAAAATAAAAATAATTTTAACATCCACTTCCTACGTATTTGAAGGCATTACATGAACATTTGTAAGTCCATGGCGGTCCCTGGCCTTCTCCTACGCAGTTACCTGTTCTACATTCTCCGCCGTGCTGGCATATTGCACCTGGCTCTTTCTTAACTGGTTGAGCTGCGGCAGCTTGTGGATTACAGAAATCAAGGGGAGCGGCTTGCGATCCTCTTGGCCTTGCGTTGTCAAATGCGCATGTTTTGGGAACTACTGCATATTGATTTGGATTACATGGCAATGAACATACTACAATTCCATTTTCTTCGCATTTCTCTGATTTTGCTTCAGGATGACCAAATGTGAGAACACAGAATGTGTCTGCTGCTTTGTATCCTGCGCATGTTACCAGCTTTTTATTTGTCTGGTAGAAGTCACAGACTCTTTTATCTGGATACATTCCTATGTTATCTGCAGTTTGCGGTGGTTGTAATGTTGGAGCTACCTGAATCTTACCCATGCCCCAATTTAAGAATGGGCTGGTAACCCAGAATTTTAATCTGCTCCATAAAGTATTTGCGTTGATTGTAATTCTTTTATTTTTGTATAGATGTGCGAATGTTGCGCCTAGATCATCGGCTTGAAGCATGGAATCAAAGTCAGCTTCACTTGTTGTTATAGTGTATTGTGGAGCTAATGCTTTGCCTGCTGCAATTGATGTTAGCTTGCCGTTTGCTATTGATATTGCAAATTCATGAGTTTTGTCATCGCCCTGGATGACAACTTGCATGTCTGCATTTTTGTACAGAGTGCTTAATCCAGTTGGAAGAGCCGGTTGACATGAAGATAGTTGGCTGTTAATATTTGGAATTTCCTCTACGAAAGTCGCCGTATGTTTTGATTGAACAGTTACGCAATCAGCAGAGGCAAAAACTGCGAAGAGTGCCAAAATAAAACAAGTTAGAATTGTAAACCTCTTATTCATTTGAGGTAAAGAATAAATTTTGTTATTAAGGTTTGCGTTTGTGTAGCATCTTTAGTTTCTATTTGTAACTTGCAACTGGGTAACTGAGTAACACAATTAATATAAATGCAAATCTTTCTTTGATTTTATGTTTGGACATTTGTTTAAATCAATGTTTACAATTGTTATTATTATTGCACTTGTAGCTGGTTTCTTTGTTGTTAAAGATGTACAAGATATTAATGTTGAAGACTTTTCTGTTACAAGTATTAAAGATGTTACTTCTGAAGGGTTTACGGTGACTGGAACTATTAAAGTGAGTAATCCAAGTATGATCTCCTTTCCTATTGCAGATCTTCCTTTTACTGTAACTTTGCATGAGACTGGTGAATTGATTGGATCAGGTGTGATTCCTGCTTTTACGCTTCAAAGTAAGGATACTACAACTGCAAATTTTGAACAAAACATTGAATGGAAAGCTGCAACATCAACTCTTTTGCAGGTATTACTTGATGACCAGGTGTTTATAGATACTGAAGGAGTGTTTTCAGTCAATATTCCTGTAATTTCTGGTGTGGAAATTAAGTTCTCAGATTCTGTTGATATTAAAGAGCAGATGGCTCAGATGAACTCTTAAGTTTTCTGTATTTATTTGATACCACAATGCTTTTATTCTAAATCTGCATTCTGCTTTTTATGTTTAATGATCGTCAGGTTGCTTCTGTCTTGCAAAAACTTCATGAATTATATCCTAATCTCAAACATTATCTAAATTTTTCTAATCCTGTTGAATTACTTGTTGCCACAATATTGTCTGCTCAGGTAAGGGATACTGTGGTAAATGAAGTAACTATTCCTTTGTTTAAGAAATACAAATCTGCTCAAGATTTTGCTAAGGCTGATATTGAAGATATTGTTGCGATTGTTAAAAAAGTTACTTTTGCTAATAACAAAGCTAAGTACATTAAGGAAGCCTGTTCTTTGCTTGTTGATGAACATGGAGGGAAGGTTCCTCGAACAGTTGAAGAACTTACTAAACTTCCAGGAATCGGCAAGAAAACTGCTCATGCAATTCTTCAGAATGCTTTTGACATTGTAGAAGGAGTTGTGGTTGATACTCATGGGCTTCGTCTTTCCTATAGATTGGGATGGACTGATACTGATAAGAATGCTGATAAAGCTGAAAGACAGTTATGTGATGTTGTTCCAAAAAAAGAATGGAAAGAATTACCCTGGCTTTTCAAAGAACATGGACGGGCGATTTGCAAGGCTCCTGTTCCTACATGCAGTATTTGCCCAATTTCAGATTTATGTCCAAAAAGAGGAGTTGTAAAACACAAATAGAGTTTCGATTGTTGCTAAGATTCTTATGTAACCTGAATCGAGTGTTTCAAAAAAAGAAGTAAAGTAAAAATAAAAAAATAACTTAATTCAATGCTGCTTCTATAGCTTGCTGGAATACTGAAAATGGTTGAGCACCTACAATAAGTTCTCCATCAATGAAAAATGCAGGGGTCCCTGAAACTCCAGCTGCTGAGCCTTCAGATAAATCTTTGTCAACTTCAGATTTGTATTTACCAGAATCAAGGCAACTATTGAATTTAGTAGTATCTAATGCAAGGTCTTTTGCCCACTGTTTTAGATTTGCGGCGCTCAATGAGGCTTGATTAGCGAATATTTTATCGTGGTATTGCCAGAATTTACCCTGTTCATCAGCGCATTCTGCAGCCTGAGCTGCTGGATGGGCATTTGGATGGAAGCTTAATGGGAAATCACGGTAAACCAATTTTACTTTGCCTGTTTTTATGTATTGCTCATCAATTTGAGGCAGGGTTTCTTCAAAGAATCGTGCGCAGTAAGGACACTGGAAATCCGAAAACTCGATAATTGTTACTGGTGCTTTTGGATCTCCCTTAACTGGATCATCATCTGCGCTAACATCTGCAAATACAGTTGGTTCTGTATCATCTATAGATGGTAGGTTTTGCGTAGGCGCAAGACCTCCTTGCCCTCCAGTCAGTTCACTGAATTTAGCGTACAAATTAAATGTACCATACAAATTAATCAGGCTGATCGCGAGAACGATACCTAATAGAATACTTGTTGTTTTTGTGTTCATATCTATCCCCCTTTTGTTTAATTAGATGCCATATTAATTATGGTTTTATTAATTTTGTGAAAGTTCACTTCTTTTGTCCTTATGGGGTGAAAGCTTTATAAATAGACTGTTGTCAATCTGACTATGTTTAAGATCTTTAAAGTGCTATTTGTATTATTTGTACTATTCTTGATAGCAATAAGTGGAGCAATTTACTATAGTGTTGCACATCCGCCCGTTGTAGGAAAAGTTCTGAGTAGCTCAGGAAGTGTTGATATTCACAATGGAGAGGGCTGGATTCCTGCCTTTTCTCAAATGGAACTTCATGAACGTGATGTTATCAGAACCCAGGAAGGAAAAGCTACTATTATTCTTAGAGAGCAGATTATTGTTGATATAGATGAGAATACTGAAGTTTTACTTCAGGATTTTTCATTTAATGAAACCAAATTGTATCAATCTTCAGGTTCAATGTGGTCTAAAGTTATGGATCTTGGCGGATTTACTTATGAAGTTGAGACTCCTACTGCGGTTGCTCTTGTTCGTGGCACATCCTTTGGGACTAGTTTACAAGGCATTTCTGTAGGTGAAGGAAATGTTCTTATGAAGAAAAATGGGAAGATTATTTCTCTTGATGAAGGAAGAAAAGGTATTGTTGAAGGCGGAAGAATGGTTGCCCAGGCATTAAATGATGTTGAGATTGAAGATGTGCAAGCAAGATTGCGCAGAACTCAGAAACATCTTCAGGATATCAGATTAGAGAAAATTTTGAATGACAAATTTGTTATGGCTGTAATTAAACAACACGGAGTTGATGCTAATCAGTTAAAGGAGATTGTAAGACAAATTGATAATGGTGAAAGAAGCCCAGATGAATTGCTTGCATTTGTTCCTGAGAATTTGAGAACCAAAACTGTGACAGAAGTTCATGCTCTAAGCAAACATATTGACAAACAACAGAAAGCTATTGAACGGGCTGTTGAAAGAAGAAAAGATTTGCCTGACAGAGTGGAAAGAAGGGCTGATGAAATTCTTGATAAAATTGATCAGAGAGTGGAAGATACAGCAGACAGAACTCAAAACATTGTTGATAAAGTAGACAGGGTTGCTGATGATATTAGCTACAAAGTTATTGAGAAAGCTGCTGATGTTGATCAAATACTTGATGAAAAATTAAATAGTGAAACTGACAATTCTAATGTAGATCATACTTATGATACTATCAATCAAAGTAATATTGTTACAATTGTGGATACTGATTCAATTACTACAATCTATGATGGGACAGTCTTAGATTAATTGTGCATTCAATTATGGCGGATATATCAAAAATTAGTGATGTAAAAAAAACTGATTTCAAAATTCAAGTACTATTAATTTCGCTTCTGGTTGCAATTGTTGGTTCTCTTTTTTTGATGTTTCATACATTTGATCATGTAAATGCCGGATTTACAGATCGCCTTTATGGAGGGAAGACTGCTCTTTCAGATATAGTTATTGTTTCAATAGATGATGCGAGTATTCAACAGATTGGCAGATGGCCGTGGAATCGCAGTATATTTGCTTCGCTTACTTCTAAACTTGCAGGTGCCAGAGTTATTGGATATGATGTTGGCTATTTTGAGCCTGCGCATGGCGATGATGAGTTTGCTGAAGCTATTAAAGCGCATGGAAATGTTGTCTTGGCATCACAGTATGTTAATTTTGATAAGGGTGAATTGACTGAGGACAATCAGGGTTCTCTAGCTGGAACTGAACTTATTGGTCCGATTTCTGTTTTGAAA
The DNA here is from genome assembly GCA_964576505.1 of uncultured Methanosarcinales archaeon. GTDB lineage: Archaea > Nanobdellota > Nanobdellia > Woesearchaeales > WJKV01 > CAZNVD01. The sequence goes on along the minus strand of CAZNVD010000017.1, from coordinate 8,067 downwards.
GCAGAAGCTGCTTACACTGGATATGTTAATACTGCTCAGGATGCAGATGGTATTACCAGAGGAGTCAGGTTTGATGTTGCTGGTAGTGAGAAACATTTTGTTGCTAAGATATTCCAAGCTGCTTTTGGAAACGAGATACAAACACCTTCTGGTCTATTCATGGTGAACTTTGTTGGAAGCCCTGGAAGTTTTACTGTGATTCCTGCTTCTCGCGTACTTGCTGAGGATTTTGGTGCTCAAGTTAAAGATAAAATTGTTCTTGTTGGATCTACTGCTCCGAGTTTGCATGATGAGTTTAATGTGCCTACATCCCGGGGTGTTTCAATGCCCGGGGTTGAGGTTCATGCTCATACACTTCAAACATTGATTCATGGAAATCCGCTTGTTAAAGTGCAGTGGTGGATCTCAGTAGTTATTATTGTTCTGCTTCTGTTGCTTGTAAGTGCTTCAATCATCTACTTTGGATTTGTTTATGGAGGATTTGCCACTGTTGGAGTTGGCGCTTTGTATGTTTTAGGAGTTGTTGTTGCTTTTGACTCTCAGTATATATTTGATCTGGTGATTACTCTTGGGGCAATTGCTGTTAATTATTGTGTTAATCTTGGATTTTTCTATACTCGGCTGCAGATTCAGAAGAATACAGTGGTTAATGCATTTGGAAAATATGTTTCTCCAAAGGTAATTGATATTTTGCTCAAGCATCCTGAATATCTTAATCTTGGTGGAGAAAAGAAGTATGTTACAATATTCTTTTCTGATGTACGGGGATTCTCGTCATTTTCTGAACAACTTACTCCTGAAAAACTTGTCAAGCTTCTTAATGAATATTTGTCTGCTATGACTGATATTGTTATTGAAGAGGAAGGAGTTGTAGACAAATTTATTGGGGATGCAATTATGGCATTCTGGGGAGCTCCTGTTGATCAGAAGGATCATGCGATTCGTGCATGTACTGCTTCAATTAAGATGGTAAAAGTGCTTGAGGAATTAAATAAGGGATGGAGTACTCGAGGATTTCCACATGTTGCTGCTGGAATCGGGTTGCACTCAGGTCATGCTGTAATTGGAAATATGGGATCAAATGTACGGTTTGATTATACAGCTATGGGAGATACTGTTAATCTTGGTTCTCGATTAGAAGGCCTTACCAAGAAATATGGTGTTTCTGTGCTTATCAGTGAGACAACAAAAGAACTTGTTGAAAAACAATTTGTTGTTCGCGAGCTTGATAGGGTACAAGTTAAGGGAAAGAAATTGCCTGTAACAATTTATCAATTGGTTGGAGAGATTGGAAAAGTGGGTGAGGAGAAATTGAACGAGCTTAAGGAATATGAAAAGGCTCTTTACTTATACTATAAAAAAGATTTCAAAGGCTGTAAAAAATTGCTTAAAAATAAGAAAGACAACACTAGCTTGAATCTTGTTGAGCAGTGTGATCATTTCATTAAAAATAAACCTGAAAGAGGCTGGAAAGGAGTCTGGGTTATGACTAGTAAATAATTATTCTTGCAAATGTTGATATGTTTCTATTGTGTCGAGTATTGTATGATTCAAATGAAAGATTGTTGGGAGATAAAAAATTATACTAGATATAAACGCTACACTCACATGTGGAGTCTTGACTTGGTATAATTTTTTATATTAATTCTGCTCTTGTTTTTTATGCATTTAAAATCATATTTGAGAAATAGCCTTAAAGAAATAATTCAAGGTTATGAAGAAGAGATTGACCGGGTTGAGAGCGGGTTGCAGGCTCTTTCACGAGTTCGGATGGGAAATGCCCGCTATGTTGTAAAACTTAATCCTACTAATGATCCTCATGAGGAGAGATCTGTTGAAATAGAACATAAGGGGACAATAGGAGATGCAGTAAAGAAGGCGGAAAATACTTACAAAAGAGATAATAGTACTGGAAATATAGGTGATAATGTGAAATATGAAGTTCAAATTGTTTTGGGACGTGATACATATCCAATTCCTGAAGAATATTGGACTCAATATGTTCAAAATTCTAGAAAATCTTGAATTAAATATTGATTGTAAAACAAAATGTTATTAATATCATCTATTCTTTTCTTATTATGTCATTCATGAATCGGTTTTTTCAAGGATTAAATAAGAAGAAAGCTTTGTCATGGGCATTGTTTGATTTTGCTAATTCATCATATTCTCTTTTGATTATTACTTTTGTATTCCCACTATTCTATAAACAAGTTGTGGTGGGCGCAGAATCAGGCGACTTTTATTGGGGGCTTATTACAAGTTTGTCAATTCTAATTGGTGGATTGATGGCTCCTGTTATTGGAGCTATTGCAGATTATGATAAACGGAAGAAGGCGAAGTGGATGTTTTTTACCTGGGCTTCTATTCTTGGTACTGCTCTTTTGTTTTTTGCAGATAATGGAGCTATTTTGTATGCGTCGCTTGTGTTTATTGCTACAAATATTTGTTTTGAACTGTGCGCAGTTTTTTATGATTCATTTTTGCCTGAAGTTTCAACCGAAAAAACTGTGGGTAGAATTTCAGGCATAGGCTGGGGATTTGGTTATCTGGGTGGGGTTGTGGCAATGCTATTGTTCAGGCCTTTTTATTCTGGTGGATTTGAAGGTGCATTGTTGAGTTCGTATAAACTTACTTTTCTATTTACTGCATTATTTTTCTTTGTGTTTTCTATTCCTGCTTTTTTATTTATTTCTGATCAATCACACCTGGCTCCAAAACGACATCACTGGTTGCATCTTGCATCTCAAGGATTCAAGGCAACATTTGCAACACTAAAAGATATCAGGAAGCATAAAAAAATAGCTTTATTCTTACTTGGATTTTATTTCATGAATGATGCGCTTGTTACGCTTTTCTCATTTATCAGCATTTTTGGGATGACAACTCTCGGTTTGACTGTTGCTCAGATTGGGATGTTGCTGTTAACAATTCAGCTTGTTGCATTTCCTTCGGCTACAATCCTTGGCTTGTGGAGCGATAGTCATGGACATAGAAGGGTATTGTTGTACACCCTTAGTATTTGGATGTTTATTGTGGTAGGTCTTGCGTTGGCTCAAAACCAGCTTCATTTCTGGATTCTTGGTGTTATGTCGGGTTTTGTAGTAGGAAGTTGTCAGGCGATTGCACGATCATGGCTTAGCTCAATAATTCCGCTTGAGAAGAGAAATGAATTCTTTGGATTCAATGGTTTTGCAAGTAAGGTTTCGGCTACAACTGGACCAGTATTGTTTGGAACAGTGAGTGTTCTTACTGGAAGTCAGAGGATTGCAATGCTTTGTTTACTTCCTTTCTTTATTGCTGCATTTACAATATTTTATAGAATGAAAGAGTGATTATTTTGTATTCTTTTTCAACCATTTACTTGTTTTAATCTCAGTTCTGGCTGATTCTATTTTTTTAATTTTCTCAAGAGTTATTTTGATTTTTGAATATTCTTTACTTTGAATTGTTCCAATGGTTGAAAATCTGCATTGTCCAATAATTTTTACTTTTTCTGTCTCAATTGAGAATCCAGTAAATTTTTCTCGATGATTGAAAGATATCTTTTCCTCAATTTTGGCCTTAATTTCTTCAGATTTCATTATTTTTAGTGGTGTGAATGTATTAATAATGTCTTCTTTGAGAGTATTGAAATCACGATATTGTCTGTTTATTTTGAATATGATTAGTTTTTTATCATCTAAACAAAAGAAGCTTGTATCTGTTATTTTCACTAGAGGCGACAATAATGTTCCATGTTTGAGGAATTTGTTCCCAGCAGCAAAACTTTTTGGTATTATGAAAAGTGTGCTTCTTTCAAATAAATCTTCTTCAATGTACTTACTGAGCATATCTCGATAATAAGATTCCCAGTCATCGGCATTTATGGAGTAGACTTCTTCGTTTTTGTTTACTGTAATCGGATCATTAATTAGGAAAGACTTTTCCTTTCTTTTAAGTCCAAAGAAATAGAAACTTGGTAATTCTTTTGATTTCTTCTCTTTTTTCTTTTTTTCTGTACTTTTTGTCATTTGAGTAATAACATGTTCTTAGTTATAAAAATTGTGGTGAGAAATTGTCTGATGTTGAATTTTTGTAGGTTCAAAGTCGGCTTTGAGTTTTTTTATGTGGAGAATTTATAAACTGTGGCCATTGGATCAAATGAATGGATAAATATGCTATAATCAAGAGGGGAGAAAATTATTCTATTAGGCAAGCTACTGATCTTACTTCATGTTCAGTAAAAAATTCAAAAGGTTTTGAATATGAAGCTGAATCATTGACTATTGACACTCTGGCTGAAACAATTGTTGATATGTATAAACAATTGGAGAGACCGATTGCAAGTGATCCTGATGATATTTCATCCTATCGTGGAATTAAATTTGTGGTTAGTGAAAGTTCCAGACCTGAACTTTCTGATATTTTGAAAATGTCTGAAAGATTAAATATTCTCTGGAGATTGTTAGATCAGGCTGATGATCTTGTTGCCTGCGCAAGAAAAGCTTTTGAAGATAGTCGCAAATCTATTAAATAGATTCCTTCCGCAAACCATAAATACTCAAATCCTTCTTTTCTTTTTGTGGAACCCCGACAAATTACTGTTGTGACAATAAAGAAACTATTGAAACAATTGATGCAGGGATCTGAAGAATCAGTTGGAGACTATTTGTATAAAGGGTTGCATATTCGTGTGAGTAAATATCAGGTTCCTAATACTGATCGGGTTCTTGATTTGTATTACAAACGGAAAGAACAAGGTTTGTGTGTGTTGTGCGGAAAGAAAGTAGAGTATAAAAATCCAAATACCGGGAAATTGTACAGACTTTGTAATGTTCATAGAAAGAAAGTAGATTTACGTTAATGTCTGAATTTTGCACTGCTGATTTCTTCAATGTATTTTTCTGAAATATTTTCTGCCGAGTAATTGGAAATTACTTCTTTTAATGCTGCTTTGCTAATTGAATTTCTGAGATTGTGATTTTCCATAAGGGTATTAATAGATTCAGTCATACTTATTATGTCATTGAAAGGCACAAGTAATCCTGTGATCATGTGTTTAATAGTTGACCTGATTCCTGATACATTTGTTCCTATTACAGGTGTGCCTGCTGCCATTGCCTCAATTACTGTTAGGCCGAATCCTTCGAAAACTGAGGGAACTATGACAATTTCAACCTGATTGTACCATTGATTTAGTTTTTCTTCTGGAATGTGACCGAGGAATTTTACATTGTTCATAATTTTGAGTGAGTTTGCCAGATTTATATGATTTTGAAGTTGCGGTCCTGTGCCTCCAATGAATACCTTTAGATTTTGATTTGTTTTGAGAGCGAGGGCTGCAGATTTGATGAGGAAGCTTATTCCCTTACGTTTATCGTGTCTTCCAACAAACAAAATGCTATTTGGAATTTTAGCTGAATTTTTTATGGGATAATATTTTGCGGTGTCAACACAGCATGGAATAACTATTACTTTTTCTTTTGCAATATTGTAAGTGTTTGTCACTTCTTGAGCTGTGTCTTTTGAGATGCAGATAATTTTGTCTGCAAGCTGGTAAGTTTTTTTCTCCCATGGAATAAATTTCTTTTTTGATTGTTGGGATTTAATTGCTCTTATCTGCTGCGCATAAGTATGGTAGCTGATGACAGTACATGGAACAGAAGGTTTCTTTAATAGAAATAATCCTCCTTTTCCAGCCTGAATGCAGACTGAGGTTAACTTGTACTTTTTAATGCAGTGATTTAACATTAGGAAAAGCCACATTGAAATTGCAATGTTGTGCAAATATCTATAGAATGAAATCCTGAGTCTTACATGATTCTTTAGGTTGCACTTGCAACAGGAAAATACAATAATTTTGTGTTTCTGATAATTGTATAAATTGCTGATATGTCTTCCTATCCCTCCTTTTGGAGGATAAAAATCGTCAGTGAATATCCCAATTGTCATGGTGTTGAAATTATAATGCAGGTGGCTGTATTTTTAATTTTCTCATAATAGTAAAAGTCTTTATAAATAGGAACAATCCAAACCAGGCTATGGACCAGCCTTACAAGGTAGAAACAGCCTCTGACACAACAAAAAAAATTACATTCAAAGAAGGTTATATTACTGTTATTATTCCGCAAAAGAATGGTAAGAATACTATTTGTGTAAGCTGTCAAGTTGGTTGTCCTGTAGGATGCGTATTCTGTTATACAGGCAAATTTAAACGCAATTTGAGCGCTTCTGAGATTATACATCAAGTTAATGTTTCTATGGAAATTATAGGTGGAAAGCCTACAAGTATTGTTTACATGGGAATGGGTGAGCCTATGCTGAATTTTAATGCAGTTTCTGAATCAATTGAAACAATGCATCGTGAGCTACGACTTGGTTATCGCAGGTTTACTGTTTCTACAAGCGGACATCATCTTGACAAATTGATTAATGTTCCTTACCGGGTTGCTTTGAGTCTGCATACTCCTTTTGATGATGTTCGTAAAAAACTGATTCCAGGAAGCAAAAGCATTGCAACACTTCTCGAATTTGTGGAAAAACATTGTGCTGTTCGCAAAGAAGGAATTATGATTGAATATACCTTAATTGAAGGGGTTACTGACAGGGACGAGGATTTAATGAAGCTGCTTTCAATTAAGTGGCCGGAAAATATCAATTTTAACTTTATTCAATATAATGAACTTGGTGAGTTTAAGCAGAGTGATAGGTTGACAATGTTTAAACAAGCGATGATTGGGGCCGGATACAAGAGTTTTGTGAGGCTTTCCCGTGGACCTGATATTGATGCTGCGTGTGGAATGCTTGATTATGCTTGATGCTTTCTGATTTGCTGAATGAATAGTTTTTTAAAATCAAAGTCTTTTATTGAGTTATGTCAAAAAAGAGGATGGTATTTTGTTTTGTTCTTGTTCTGCTAATTGCTACAATATCTTCTTGCGGGAATAGGTCTATAATTACTTGCAAAGATCAGATTAGCGGAACTGTGCTAACACTTGAAGATGCTGCTGAAATTGCTGCAAAAGAACCTTGCTCTTTAGGATCAGTTGATACTGTTGGTTCATGTGATCCTTTGCATGGTCAATGGGTTTTCAGAATGGATAGTACACGTAGAGGATGTTTACTTTATTGCGCCGTTGACATTGAGAATTCAAACGCATCTTTAATGTGGAATTGTAACTCTGGAACAGTTCAAGATTGGGAAATTCCTTGAGCTTCGTCTGCAATTGTTTTCCAGTTCTTTATTCCCATATCTCTTAGAATTTTTCCATCCTCAATTTGGGATGCAAGAATAATGTTTTTGTTAAACAGTTTGTGAATAAGATTTGTGTCTATGCTCTGGATAATTGTAATTGGATAATGTTTAAAGAATTCTACTGCGTGGTTCAGACCTTTGCCTGCAGGCTGATTCCAGCTTATTACTGATATGTTTTTGCAGTTGCAATAATGGAGGGCTTGAGCTGTAACTTTGGTGTTGGTAACAAGCATTGCAGCATTGGCATGTTTTTGGATATCCAGAAATCTGGCGTATACATACAAGGCAGTTTGAATGTGTTGTTCAGCCCAGGGTTTTTCATGGTGTTTGCACTCGACCATGAAAGTTTTGTCACCTTTTGTTGCGAGAATATCTATTTCATGAGCAATGCATTCTCCAGCTACAATCTGGTTGAGCAGGACTTTGTATTTCTGCTTTTGGAGAAGAGCTGCAATATATTTCTCGAATACATCTCCTTGTTTTCCCAATCTCAGAAGGGCTCCTTTTAGATCGTATTTTGAAGCGGTAATATAATCTATTTTTTTCAATTCTTTGAATGCTAAATCATATAATTCTTTAGTGGTAATTCCATTATAAATCTGATTTGCTATTTTTTGAGAAACAGAATCTGCCATTAGAGGAGATGCACCTGCTCTTTCCAGAGAAGACTTTAATTTGGTGATGTCGAATTCTTCAGTCTCACCACTCTTTTTCTTAACTAATACCATTGATGACTGTAAAACAATTTGAATTTATTAACTTCTTATTTTGAAATAATTTTGAAAAAAAAACCTAAAATTTTAGATTTCGAGAATAAAAGATCTTATTTC
>CAZNVD010000016.1:29499-30099 GCA_964576505.1 uncultured Methanosarcinales archaeon | reverse complement strand
TTAATATCAGATATCACAAGGCTGCTTCACAAGTTCTCATAGATACAAGCGCAGGTCGACTTAGAAGGCCGCTATTCGTACTTAAAGATGGGAAATTGCCGTTGACTAAAGAAGAGAGGGATAGAATTATTCGTGGAGATGTTTCCTGGTCAGAACTAGTTGATAGGGGAGTGGTTGAATATCTTGATGCTAATGAAGAAGAAGATGCTCTTGTAGCATTTTACGAACACGAATTAACTCCAGATCACACTCACCTTGAAATTGCACCAGTTGGCATTTTGAGTATGTCAACAAGTCTAGTTCCATTTGCGAATTATAGTATGGCGGCGTATACTCATCACGCATCTAAGATGCTTAAACAAGCACTGGGATTACATGCTACTAATTTCCTTCAGAGACTTGATTCAGACTCAAATGTTCTTTATTATCCTCAAGTTCCTTTGGTAAGAAGTTCAATTTACGATTTCGTACGTGAATCCGAACACCCAGCAGGACAAAATGTTGTGGTTGCTGTTCTGAGTTTTGATGGTTACAACATGGATGATTCTATTATTGTCAACCAAGGAAGTGTTGATCGTGGATTTGCCAGATCTGCATTTT
>CAZNVD010000016.1:0-29489 GCA_964576505.1 uncultured Methanosarcinales archaeon | reverse complement strand
CCTTATGTTGTAGAAGAATTAAGATACTCAGGTGGACTTGTTGATGAAATTGCGCCTATTGACAAAGAAGTCAAAGGTTACAAGTCAGAGCATGATTACAGATTCCTTGAAGATGACGGAGTCGCTTATGTTGGAGCCCAAGCTAAAGGTGAAGATATTCTAGTTGGTAAAACATCACCACCTAGATTCCTGAGTGGAATGGATGAATACACACTTGGAGAAACTTCACGTCGAGAAAGTTCAGAAGCAATCAGACATGGAGAAGATGGAGTAGTTGATTTCGTTGTTATGACTGAGAATGGAGAAGGAAATAAACTTGTTCAGATGAGGGTACGTGATGAACGTATACCTGAAATTGGAGATAAGTTTGCATCACGTTCAGGTCAGAAAGGAGTTATTGGTATGATTTTCCCTCAAGCAGATATGCCATTCAGTGTATCTGGTATTGTTCCGGATGTTATTTTCTCACCACACTCAATTCCATCGAGAATGACAATTTCACACTTACTTGAACTTATTGGTGGTAAGGTTGCAGCATTGTCGGGACGAACAGTTGATGCAACTCCATTTGAAGGAGAGAAAGAAGATCCAATGCGACAAGAATTACTTGCGCATGGATTCCGAGACAATGGAACTGAAACTTTGATTAATGGAATTACAGGTAAACAATTCCAGGCGCGCATTTACATTGGAGTACAATACTACCAGAAACTTAGATACATGGTTGCAAATAAATTGCAATGCCGTGCAACCGGTCCTGTGGCTCTACTTACAAGACAGCCAACTGAAGGACGATCAAAAGAAGGTGGACTTCGACTTGGAGAAATGGAGAAAGATACACTTGTTGCACATGGAGCTGCACTCTTATTGAAAGAACGTATTGACTCGGATAAAGTTGTTTGTCCTGTTTGTACTCAGTGTGGACTTATTGCAGTTGAAGATAATTTCAAGAACAGAGATTATTGCAGTTATTGCGGAGAAAATACTGAAATCAGTAGAGTTGAGATGAGCTATGCGTTTAAGTTGCTACTTGATGAACTTAAGAGCATGTTGATTTATCCTAAGATTTCACTTAAATCGCAATACGGAAAGTAAAATAACAAAGAATACCTGACGATCATGAAAAACACCCAAGTCTTCCAGAAAATTGAAAGCATCTCGTTTGGAGTATTAGATCCAGAGATGATTAGAAAGGTAGCAGCAGTAAAGATAGTTACACCTGAACTGTATGATAAAGAAGGTTACCCAGTAGACGGCGGATTGATGGATATTCGTCTTGGTGTTATTGATCCTGGTTTAACATGTAAAACATGTGGACTTAAGTTACAAGAGTGTCTTGGACACCTTGGTTACATTGAGCTTGCTCGTCCTGTGTTACACATTAGCTTTATTGATGTTATTTATGATTTATTGAAGTCAACTTGTTGCGAATGTGGAAGGATGCTTGCGTCACCACAGCGTGTTGCGGCATTTACCAAGAAAAGACAGACAATGACTGAAGAACGTGGACTTAAAGATATGAGTCGTGCGATTAAGGAGTTCATGAGATATTGTAAGGCGACACCAAAATGTCCGTACTGTAATGCTAAGCAAACAGAAGTTAGACTTGAGAAACCATCACGATTCTTTGAAGGAGAAAAACGGTTGACTCCTATTGAAATCAGAAGCAGACTTGAACGCATAAACAAAGATGATGCTCATTTGTTTGGTATTAATTATGATGTGGCACGACCTGAATGGATGATACTTACAGTACTACCTATTCCTCCAGTAAGCATGAGACCATCAATTACTCTTCAAACCGGAGAGAGAAGTGAGGACGATTTGACTCACAAATTAGGTGATATTGTGCGGATTAATCAGCGATTGTTCGAGAACATTAACGCGGGTGCGCCTGAAATTATTATTGAAGATTTGTGGGACCTTTTAGAGTATCATATTACAACTTACTTTAACAATAATGTTGCGCAAATTCCACCTGCAAGACATAGATCCGGAGAGCCGCTGAAAACTCTGGCTGATAGAATCCAGAGTAAAGAAGGACGAATCAGGTATAATTTAGCTGGTAAGAGAGTTAATTTTTCGGCTCGTACTGTTATCAGTCCGGACGCAATGTTGAATATTAATGAAGTTGGAGTACCAGAACAGATGTCTCTTAAGTTGACTGTTCCTGAGAAAGTAACTACCTGGAATATGGATTACTTGAAGAACTTTGTTAAGAATGGTCCTAAGAAATATCCTGGTGCTAATTTTGTTGTTAGACCTGATGGACGAAAGAAGACTATTACTGATGAAACCAAGGAAGAACTTCTTGAAGAGATCGAACCTGGTTATGTTGTGATGAGACATTTGTTGAATGGGGATGTTGTTCTGTTTAACAGACAGCCATCTTTGCACAGAATGTCGATGATGTGTCACAGAGTTCGTGTTTTGCCTGGTAAAACATTTAGAATTAATTCCGCAGTTTGTGCACCGTACAACGCAGACTTCGATGGAGATGAGATGAATTTACATGTTCCTCAAACAGAGGAAGCGCGAGCAGAAGCTGAAATTCTGATGGAAGTTCCAACTCAAATTATTTCTCCTAAGTTTGGATTAAGTGTAATGGGTTGCACACAAGACGCAGTTACTGGAAATTTCCTGCTTACGCGTGATCTTGAATTCCCACGTGAAGAAGCGATCGAACTCCTGTTTTCAGTTGGAATTGATGATTTCAAACGACTTCCTGAAAAGGAGCGTGTAACAGGGTCTGAAATATTTTCAATGCTGCTTCCTGATGATTTCAATTTCCAGGATGATTATATTGTAATCAAGAAAGGAAAACTTGTGAAAGGTGTGGTGGATGCACGACAGCTTGCTGCAGGAAAAGGTTACTTGTTGCGAAGCTTGCATAAAGAGTACGGACCCGCACGAACTGGTACAATTCTGACATCGTTGTTTAAGTTAGGTGTTAAAGTATTGCTTAATGTAGGATTTACTGCAAGAATTGATGATACAGATCTTCCAGAAGAAACAAAGAAACAGATCAGATCAGATCTTGAAGATGCTTACAAGTTGTCTGATGGACTTATTGAACAATACAATAAAGGTCAAATTGATACTATGCCTGGCCGAACAACAAGGCAGACATTTGAAGTAAAGATCATGGATGTTCTGGACAAAGCACGTAACAGAGCAGGTCAGATTATCAAGGAAACTGTGGATGAACAAAACCCAGTTTTGATTATGGCGACATCAGGAGCGCGGGGTAAGTTGCTTAACTTATCACTTATGGCTGCTTATGCTGGACAACAATCACTTCGTGGAGGAAGGATTGGAGAAGGTTATGAAGGCAGAAGCCTGAGCTGCTTTAAGAAGGACGATCTTGCTCCTAGGGCTCGTGGATTTATTGAACATGGATTTAAACATGGTTTAAGTCCAGCTGAATTTTATTTTGTGGCAATGACTGGTCGTGATTCACTTATGGATACTGCACTTCGTACTCCTAAATCAGGTTACTTGTACAGAAGACTTGCTTATGCAATGCAGGACCTGAAAGTTGAATACGATGCAACTGTTAGAGATGTATCTGGAGCAATAATCCAATTCAAATATGGTGAAGATGGAATTGATGTTTCTAAGAGCGAACATGGAAAAGTTAATGTTAAAAGAATTGTCAGAGAGGTTATGCCAGAATGAGCAAAGATTTGATTGCAGAATATGCAGATAAGCTTCCTGAAGCTATCTTGCGAGAAGTAAGTGAGATTGCAGGTAGTGCGAATCAAACACAGCTTAGGCAAATACTTGACCGGACAGTTGAAGAATACAAAGATAGTCTTGTTGATCCAGGAGAAAACGTTGGTGTAGTGGCAGCTGAATCAATTGGTGAGCCTGGTACACAGATGACTTTGAACACAAAGCACTTCGGTGGTGTAGCAGAATTAAACATTACACTCGGTCTTCCAAGAATTGTTGAAGTATTTGATGCGCGTAAGACTATTAGTACGCCGTTAATGGATGTTTACCTAAAGAAAGAATATCAGGATCCGGAATCTGTTAAAAGCATTGCTATGCGAATGAGAGAAACCAGATTTGGAGATATTATTCAGGAAATTTCAATTAATATTCCTGATTCATGTGTTGAAGCGATTCTTGATGAGAGACGACTCCAATTGGCAGGACTTAAACCAGCTCAAGTGGTGAAAGTTATTCAAGATACATTCAAGAAACTTAAAGTAACGCAGAAAGAAGATAATACTCTGGTACTTAAGTTCAAAAAAGATATTGAATATAACAAACTCTTTGATCTTAAAGAACGCATAAAAGATGCGTATGTGTCAGGAATCAAGAATATTACTCAAGTATTGCCTACCAAGAAAAAAGGCGAAATAACTATTATGACTGCAGGCATCAATTTGCATGATGTATTTAAGATGCCAGAAGTAGATGCAACTCGTACACGATGTAATGATTTGTATGAGACAGAACGGGTACTTGGTATTGAAGCGGCAAGACAGCTCGTTATGGATGAAATTGTGTTTGTACTTGAAAACCAAGGTCTTGATATTAATATTCGACACATAATGTTAGTTGCTGATACTATGTGCACATCAGGTTCAATCAAAGGAATTACACGTGAAGGTATTACTGGTGAAAAAGCATCAGTACTCGCACGGGCTTCATTCGAAATTCCGCTTAAGCATCTATTTAATGCTGCGAAAACTGGTGAAGTCGATCACCTAAACAGTGTCAGCGAAAATGTAATGATCAACCAGCCAATACCAACAGGCACAGGTTTGCCTCAGTTGCGTGCTAAGCTGCAGGTGGATAAAGCTAAGTGAGGATTTAAACGATGGAAATAGATATTGTAGAACTCATAAAAACAAATCAGGCGATAGTTGGAACTAATGAGACAATACAGGGATTACGAGAAGGAAAACTAAAGGCTGTTTATGTTACTGTTAACTGTCCACAGGATGTGCGAAAGCAGATTGCTCATTACGCTGGTTCGGATGTTAATGTAGTAGAACTTGAACTTACAAACGCAGAACTTGGAGTTCGAGCTAAGAGGCAACACGCAATTTCCGTAATTGGAATTCTTGCTTAAACATGTCTTTGCATCTAACAAGTGAGACCCTCAATATAATGAGGGGATTTGAAATGATTACTGGAGCTAGGGTGTTAGATTGCATAGATTCTGATGGAATGCTTTACTTTGTGGTGCCTGAATTCCAGTTGAGCAAAGCGCTTGGGCATCATGCGTCAAAAGTACAAAGACTTAAGAAACAGTTCAGCAGAGATATCAAAATTGTGGAACTTAAGCAGACTCCTATCGCTTTTATGGCGAGTATCATCTGGCCGCTGGATTGCGAAATCAAGCAAGATGGGGCTTCTCTAACTCTCATAGCCAAGGACCGTAAAACGAAAGCTTTATTAATAGGCCGAAATGCCAAAAATTTGAGTATAATTACATCAATTATTCAAAGACATTTTGATATTCAATCTGTCAACATAGCGTGAAACAATGGGAAATAAAGCGAAAGGACTTAATTCAGGAAAAAAATTAATGCAACGTCATAAAGAGGCTTTGCAGCATGACGATAGATACATTAAACGCGTTTATTCTCTTAAAGAAAAATCAGATCCATTGCAAGGTGCATCTCAGGCACGAGGAATTGTTCTTGACAAAGTTGAGAAAGAAGCTAAACAGCCAAACTCAGCAATGCGAAAATGTGTTAGGGTTCAACTTATTAAAAATGGACGTCAGGTTACTGCGTTCGCTCCCGGAGATGGAGCAATTAAGATGATTGACGAGCACGATGAAGTTATTGTGGAATGTATTGGAGGCATTAAAGGACGTGCCAAAGGTGATATTCCGGGTGTTAAGTGGCAAGTTATCAAAGTTAATGATCAAAGTTTACGAGCCTTACTAAAAGGTAAAGTGGAGAAAGCACGAAGATGACTACAGTAGTACAATCTCACGTTCCTGAATTGAAATTGTTTAACAGATGGAGTTTTACTGGAATTACTGTTGATGATGAAGGAGTAAGACCGTACATTACTTTAGTACCTGTTCTTGTTCCAAAAACCGGAGCACGTTATGCAGGAAATAGATTCTATAAATCACAAATTAATATTGTTGAAAGACTTGTTAACAAGTTAATGGTACCAGGTCACAAAAGTAAGAAACATTTGATTACTTCTGGACATTGTACTGGTAAATCTGAGACTGCTCTTGAGATTGTAATGAGGGCGTTCGAAATTATTGAAGCGCAAACAAAGAAAAATCCAATTGCGGTTTATGTTAAAGCTATTGAAAATGCAGCTCCACGTGATGAAATCATAACAATTGAATATGGTGGAGCACGTTATCTTAAAGCAGTTGAGTGTGCACCTCAAAGAAGAATTGATGTTGCACTTCGCCAAATGGTGCAAGGTGTGTATAAGTCTACATTTAATCATAAAACTCCTGCTTACAAGGCTCTTGCCGAAGAAATTATTGCGGCATCACAATGTTCAAGCAAGTCAGTTGCATGTTCTAAGAAACTTGAACTTGAAAGACAAGCTGATTCAAGTAGATAGGGTTGAAATCAGAAACTATTTTCTTTATCTGTACTTGATTCCAGGATTCATTAGATTCTATTGCTTCTTGAGTTTCTATTGTTTCAAAATGGAAAATTTTATTTCGTATTTTTTGTTGAAACAGTTATTGCGGAGGCGATGGCTTCTGCAATCATGCTGTTGAGATCTAATTTTGATTCTTCTCTTTGAATGATGTCTAAATCTGAGTGGGTTGCAGGATGCTTGGGCCCAAGAAGTGAGCACATCTCAGGGCCAGCTGAAATTTCGTAGGTGCCTATTTTTTCTGCAATTTTGATGGTTTCGGTTTTGTCGAAGCCTTGTAGAGGTCTGAGGACAGGAAGATTGACAGACGTGTCTATGACTGACATGTTTGAGAGTGTTTGTGAGCCGACTTGACCGAGGTTTTCGCCGGTTGCCAATGCAGATGCTCCTTCAGCCCTGGCCAATTCCTGGCTGATTCTGTACATTAGTCTCCTACTAATGATGTAGTAAAATTTATGCCTGCAATTTTTTACAATTTCTGCCAGCAGTGTTCCGAATGGAATAACTATCATTTTTGATAAGCCAACTTTTTCCGCGCATTTTCTTGATTTTTCCTGCGCACCGTGATCTGTGAATGGATGATTCGAGAAGTGGACTGCAACTATGTCTGCTCCGACTTCTTTAAGCAAGTAAGCGGCTACGGGGCTATCAATGCCTCCTGACAAGAGTAATAAAACTTTCATAGAAATTCTGCGCCAGGTCGATTTATAAATGTTGTTGGTCCTAATCTTGGTAAAGATTGTTTCTTAGATTCTGTGTTGCTGTGTAACTCTTGAGATTTGTTTTAGAGAGATTCCAGAATCTAGATCTATGGCTGTGTGTGAGTACCATGGTTTCTTAAGAAACCCGAAACATCTTATTTCATTTTTATCTTTAATTTGTGTTGTTATTTTTCCAATAATTTCGCCTTGATGTGTGAATTCAACAGGTGATTTTTTACTTTCTTTTTCAATTGTAAACTTTACAACTTCTTTTGCACAATCCGCTTTTCTTGAACGCATTCTAGCTATTATTTCCTGGCCAACATAGCAATCTTTTCTGTCAGCAAGATAGCCGTAACCTGTTTCAAGAAGCATAAATGCGGAGTCAAAATCTATGCCGGGAAAAGGTCTGGAATGATTCCATGCAAGATTGTGAAATTCTGATTCCTCTATCTTTTTTGTCTTAATTTGCTCAGAGGAAAAAGAGTCAATACATTGAACTCCCCAAAAACTGTGAGATACAATGAAACCTGAATCAATTAGTTTCATGGTTTCGGGTTTCATTTCTTCATGCTTGCCTGTAATTGGTTTAGCATCTGATCCATGAACAGTTGATTGATAATAAGTTAATTCAGTCATAGAAGTTTGGGTTGTAATACAATATGGCTGGAGGAATTTTTTGAAATTGTCTGCAAATGAGGCGAAACATTGAATGTAAATAGATTCAGAGGTAAACCAGACTGCTGCGATTGCCTGAACTCTAGCAAAGCGATCCAAGAAGGCAGCCCATTTTCCAGTACCTTCTGTGCATGAGGATAAATCTGTAGATGAAATTGATTGAATTAACTGTCTTGATTTTTGACCTTTTAGCTCTATTATCTTATACATAGGGAGATTTATTGAGGTCATGTTCTGCTTTATGTACCCAAAGATATAAAAATTCCGTTATTCTTGAGAAATTTATCGTTTGGTGATCTATATGTTTACAGAACAAGATATAATTAATGCCCTTAAAGAAGTGGAAGATCCTGAGATTCATCTTGACATCTATACTCTTGAATTAGTTCGAAAAATTCATATTAAAGGTCATAATGTAGAAATCATCATGACTTTTACTTCTCCAATGTGTCCTTACGGCCCAATGCTTGTTGAGTCTGTTAAATTGCGGTTGCAACAGGTTCAAGGAGTGGAGACTGTTGGGGTTACAATTGAGTTGAATCCTCCTTGGCAGCCATCTGAAGAATTAAGGGCATTGCTGGGCGTTTAGTGAATGTTCCAATTGATTCTATTGCAACAAATGATTCAGGGTTACCTTTGAGCAATATTTAAAAACACTTTTTCATTCTTTACTGTTATGGAGGAGAAGATAGGGAATGAAGCGGTGTGTACGTTTTGCAAACTTCAATTAGATAAGATCAGCAAAACAATGCAGATTACCAAGAAAGATATTGGTCTTCTTGTGCAACCTCGAAGAGTTATTAATGTTAATTTTCCAGTTAAGATGGATGATGGAAGAATTGAGGTATTCTCTGGTTATCGTGTTCAATACAGTGACGCACGTGGTCCTACTAAGGGAGGAATAAGGTTCCATCCAATGGTGGGAATGCAGGAAGTAAAGGAGCTTGCGTTTCTTATGAGTTTGAAGTGTGCAGTTGCTGATATTCCATTTGGTGGAGCAAAAGGAGGAGTAAGTGTTGATCCAAGCCAACTTTCCGATTTGGAATTAGAGAGACTTTCCAGACGATACATGCAGGAATTTGCGCCATACTTTGGTGAGGATAAAGATATTCCAGCACCAGATGTTAATACTGATGGAAGGATTATGGGATGGATGCTTGATGAGTATGAGAAAATTGTGGGGAAAAAATCGCCTGCCGTAATTACTGGAAAACCACTTGAACTTGGGGGAAGCAAGGGAAGGGTGTATTCTACTGGTTTGGGTGGAGCGTTTATACTTGAGCATTATGTTGAGGCCAGAAATTTGGATAAATCAAATTTGACTGTTGCGATCCAAGGATTCGGAAACGTGGGATCTCATCTTGCTGCTTCGTTATCTGAACTTGGTTATACTATTGTTGCTGTGTCTGATAGGGAAGGAGGAGTTTACCAGTCAGCTGGATTGAATATTTCAGAATTATTATCTTTTGCTCAAAAGAAAAAGTCTGTTACTAAGAGCAAACAGGGTAAAGTAATATCAAATAAAGAGTTGCTTGAGCTTAAGGTAGATGTTTTGATTCCTGCTGCTATGGAAGATCAAATTACTGAGAAAAATGCAGCTAAAATAAGGGCAAAAGTTGTACTTGAAATGGCGAATGCGCCTGTAACACCTGGAGCTGATGATATTCTTTTGAGAAACAAAATTGATGTGATCCCAGATATTCTTGCGAATGCTGGAGGGGTTGTTGTAAGCTACTTTGAGTGGGTGCAGAATCGCAATGGATTCTATTGGCTGGAGGAAGAAGTTAAACAGAGGCTCAGGGTGGTCATGCAGGAAGCGTATATTGCTATTGATGAATATAGTAAGAAAAATAGGTGCAGTTTGCGGAAGGCAGCTTATGTGATTGCGGTTGATAGAATTCTGAAGGCTGAAGGTTGCAGGGGAAACTGGAATTAATATCAGCAAAACATTTTTAAAGCATATAAATACTCTCTGGCTGGAGGTGTATGTATGGCAAAAGCGAAAAAAAGAAGTATGTCTCGAGCGGCAACATTTACTGTTAAGGCAGCATCAAAGCCATCAATGAGTAAATCTGAAACCTGTGGATGTACATGTGGACCAGGTGGACTAGTTTGGATGGTTCTTGGAGTTATTGCGTGTGCCCTAGGTTTATTTGCCTTGGTAAATGGTGTGCTTCTGCAATGGAACGGCGGTAACTGGCTGAACGTTGCGATTTGGTACGCTGCAGGATTGTTCGTTGTAGGACTAGGAAAGTCATGGAAACGACGCTGCTGTAAAGTGTGCCCATAAATTTTTAATATTTTATTTCTATTTTTTTTATTTCTTAATTAACAAAATCTTAGTTACTTGTTTCCTGAATCTTAAGTAACTGAAATCAAGAGAATTCAATTAATCTTCTATTGTAAAATAAATTCTCTTGTTGTCCTTTCCTTTGTTTTTCATTTCCAAGAATGAGATTGGGCCGATTTCGGAAGTAGATCTTACGTGGGTGCCGCCACAGGCTTGGATGTCAAAACCAGCTATATCTACAATTCTTATTTTTGATACCTCTTTTGGGAGCACATTCTTGAGTCTGAATAAACTTTCTATTTTGAATGCTTCGTCTCTTTGTAAATAATAATTAGCGACATTCAAATTTTGTTTTACAATCAGATTTGCCTTTTCTATGTATTCTGCAATTTTTTCTTTATCAAATGTCTCGAGATTAAAGTCTATTCTTACCTTGTCAATCTCTTTTTGATTACCAGTGATGAGGGCACCAGTTTCTTTGTGAATTACGGTTGATAGTATGTGGGCCGCTGTGTGGCTGCGCATCAATTTGTATCTGTGCTTCCAATCAAGCACGCATTCAATTATATCGCCTGGCTTGAGTCTTATGTTGCCTGAAATGTGGTGCACAATTCGGTTATCAGAGGAAGATACTGAGGTGACTTCAACAGATTCTTCGCCTTTTTTTATATGACCTTTATCACAGGGCTGGCCCCCTCCTCCTGGATAAAACAAAGTTTTGTCTAGAATGATGCCGTCCGGGTGGACGGCGACAATTGTGCTGTTGCATAACAGCAGATAGGCGTCATCGCGAAACAGGAGTTCAGTCATATTACTTTTTTCCTATGTATTTTACTTTTGAAAGACTATAATGTGAAGTCTTTGAGGATATTTTTTGTTGGGGCTTTAGAAGATGATACAGTAAACTTCCAATATATGCTATTACATATGCTCCTCCAATAAGAGCAAATAACACTATTATCCATAGTTTCATGAAACTAGTTACCATATGCCTCCTGTTGTGTCAATTGCAGTGGATTGTTTACTTAAATGCTTACGTAATTTCTTAAGCGGGAGACTTTGCAAATATACAGTTCCTGGGCCTTTAAGGGTGGCGAGAAATATTCCTTCTTTCCCAAATATTATGTTGGAGATTCCCTGGACACGTTGGATGTCATAGTCTACTGATGCATCATAAAATGCTATGTGACCAGTGTCAACTTGCAAAACTTCTCCTTTTTCCAGCTTGTATGAGAAAAGTTCGCCGTCGATACCAAGGAATGCTTTTCCTTTTCCAGATAATTTTTGTAACACAAACCCTTCACCACCGAAAAAACCACGACCAAGCTTAGCTTTAACATGGATTCCAAGTATTACGCCTTCTTGAGCACACAAAAAGGCATCTTTCTGACATATATATTCCTGTTTTGGATTAAGATCTATGTCAACAATCCGGCCAGGAGATGAACTGCTGAATGAAACAATTCCAGTTCCTGTTGTGCACCTAAATGTTGTCAAGAAAAAACTCTCGCCTGAAATGAGTCGCTTGAATCCAGTCCACAAGCCGCCTCTTGCTGTGGTTACCATCTCAATATTTGGAGATTTCCAACACATTGCGCCGCTTTGTCCGTAAATTGTGTCTTTATTGGTGAGCTCTATTGTTAATGCCGGCAAAAGAGTTCCCTGAATAGAATACTTCATAATTTGACTAAATCTAAATCACTATTTAAAGTTTGCCGAGTGACCTCAATGTGGGATTTTTGGATTCCAGATTCAGGGCAACATAGATTCTTGGCATCCTGAATGATTTATTTCCATGTAACCAGAATATCATCTGTTCTTTGATATGGTTTAGTCTTAGAATCTTCAATTTTTGTCTGCTGACCTGCATTGTACATTACAGATCCAGTCCAGGCTATCATTGCTGCATTGTCAACATTAAATTGATTTTCCAATACATAGCAAACTGCTCCTCGTTCCTCGCACATTTTATGGGCCATTTCCTGGAATCTTTTGTTGCACGCCACTCCGCCGCCAAGTAAAAGCTCTTTTTTTCCGCAATGAGCTAAAGCTCTTTCAGCACATTCAACCAACATTGCGAATGCTGTTTCCTGGCAAGAGTATGATAAATCTTCAATTGAATATTTATTTTGTTTATGTAACTGCTTTAATTTTGTGAGGAGACCTGAGAAACTTACGTCCATTCCCTTTACACTGTATGGAAGGTCAACTAAATTTGAGCCTTTAATTGCTAATTTTTCTATAAGTGGACCACCTGGAAAACCTAAACCGCAGTCTCGTGCAAATGTATCCAAGAAGTTACCTATTCCAATATCTAAAGTTTCGCCAAATATTCTATATTTTCTTCCTTCATATGCAATAATCTGAGTGTTTGCTCCAGATGCATACAGCAGTACTGGATCAGTTGCAGGAGTTTGCATTGAGCCTATTTCAAGGTGGGCAACACAGTGGTTGACTCCAATTAAAGGTTTGCCTGTAAGTATGTGCAAACTTTGGGCAACTGCTGCTCCTACTTTGAGACAATGTCCGATTCCCGGGCCTTGAGAGAAGGCAATAAGGTCTATGTCAGCAATTTTTATCTTTGCTTTTTCTAATGCTGCTTTCAAAATTTGATGGCAATGCTCGTAATGGTGTTGAGCAGCATTTATTGGAATAATTCCGCCTTTTTCTGTGGTAAATAGTTTGCGCTCATTAGCCAGAACTACTTTATCTTTTACAATACCTACGCCGAATGTATGTGCTGTTGATTCAATGCCTAATGTGATCATGTGTTTATGGTTTTTAGAGTTTGATGAATAAATTCGGTTGCATAGCAGCCTTTTTCCAGGGTGAATTTAAAAATTATTGCCTTCATGCCTTGATTTATAGTGTCATCTGTGAATTCAAGGGTTACCTGATTAGCTGAAGTAGTTCTTTGCCTTAATCCACCTGTTAATGAGAGTTTGAGATCTCTGAAGATAAAGTCTCTTAGTGTTAACTTGTCTTTGGCCAAAAGATCAAGGGTAGCTTTTTCAATTTGTTTATCTTCAAAAGTTGTATCCCATCCAACAATTGGAATGGAATCGTTGCTGAATTTTTCTGCAAGTTGATTCCAAATATGACTCTGATATGAGTGGACTAAAATAGTAATTAATTTTTGTGGAAGTAATTTAATTGCACCAGTGAAATCATTAGGATGATTTTTCAGATGTTTAACTAATGCTTCTGTGTCGCTTTGTGATTCCAGAATTGTTTTAATTGCAGTTTTGTAATCCTTTTTTAACAGAGAAACTCCTATAACCTCATTTTTTGAACCGAATCTTTGCTCTCCAAAGTAGTTTATGAAGTTCCATTCTTTTTTGTTTTTTAGTTTTAACAAAGCATTAGATTCCTGATCATTCAGATTTCTTACTGTAATTGTAAATTTGTTTGAAGAGTGATCTCCAAGTGATAATGGATCCCGGCGATATCCCCTAAATTCCAGGGTGAACCAACTATCTCTTTTGTGAGAGTAGTGAGTTTCATTATGCTGAAGAATTTTCTGCTTAGATTGAGAGGATATTGGACCTTTGATGCTTATGAATTGAGTTGTAACTGCTTTCTTGTCTTTTGATCCACAGAAACCGATGTATTTAACAGGTGTTTTTAGCATGCGGCTTATACTTTGAACTATTTGTAATGTGGTGAGATTACGTTTTGTAACACTGTATACTTCAAAATGTCCCTGCTCACTCATTGTAAAAGAGGCAATCTCTTCAACAATGAAGTCTTCTGGTAATTGTTTTATGCAGTACATAAATGGTTTCCTGAAGGCTTTGTTTTAAAAGGTTCTGGTTTCCTTGCTGCAGAGATTCAATAATCAAAGAAAATTAAGTCTACTCTGATAGTGGTTGGAATCCCAGGGTTCTTCTGAGATACTCTGGACCTCTCATGATTGGAGACCAGTCCAGTCCACCTGTTTCCCAATTGTATCTTAGTCTTATGTCAAATGGAATTGAATCTGAGATTGACCTGAAGAATGGAACTATCGGAGTTGTGACTTCAACATATGGACCAGTTTCTGTTGTTCCTATTCCAAATGCCAGATTTCCGAGAGCGTAAGTCCAATTATTCTGGGAAACAAATGGATTTGTGTACACCCTCAGACCTACAGACGAAAGGCCGAATGGACCTGATGCTGGTGTATCTGCACCATATACCTGATCAATATCAATAGCTAAGTATGCGTGGGAGCCTTTGTTATTGGGAATGTTCTGTCTGTATTCTTCGTTCATTCTTAGCACTGAGTAACCTTGCGGGGTATCTGTTGTAAGCCAGTATAATGTAGATTTACCACCTAAATTCCCTTCCCTGAAATTGACTTCATGAGTGAAACCAAAGCGGCCAAGATCGATGGTAGATGCAAGCCGAGGAATGAATGTGTATTCTCCATCCTTGATTTTAATTGATGCTTTAGTGTGGAGAGCGTATTTTTCGAATGATTCTGTGGTGCCGAATGTGTGAGATTGACTATAATCAGTGTAATTAAGTTTTGAGTCCGAGAAAGATGTCCTAGTGTGATGAGGGTCGTATTCTTGGAATCCTCTTGAGCTAAGAGATTTTAAGTCTCTTTGTGTAAATTCAAGGTAAATGCCTACATCCTTAGAAGAGGCTGTTAAAAAGACTCCACCATCAGTATCGCCGAATGCTAAACCTGCACCCAGTCTACCTTCAATGGTTGCAGATGCGCTTGGGCGAATGTCTCCTGCTACAAAAAAGTTTAGATTCAATACTTGTGTCATGTGGGAATTGGTAAGTGAGAGCTCTGCTATTCTCATGAATTTTTCTATTTTGTCGCGATCAGCAGGAAGTACTATTTTCTGTATTGGATAATCGCGCTTAATACTGAATAATTTTTCAGTCAAAGAACGTGGAGGACCTGTTCTTACATATGCGATGGCAACATTGTCATATACAACTAACTTTTCCAGTTGACCGTGTTCGTCGTATACTACTTTTTTGTCTTTATCATTGTCTTTATTTATGTCGTCAGATTCAAGCCAGTTTACTTTAGTAAGAATTGCGTCAGATGGAACTGATGAATTAACTAAATAATATTCCCTGCCAGCTTCGCCAATTTTCTTTACATAAATTTCCTTATTTACTGGAATACCCAATAAGTGAACTGCTGAACGAAGGGATTTTACTGTATCTAGATCGAATGTTTGTGGACCAAGACCAAGTATTTTTTGTGTATTTTCAATTTTGTCAGCAAAACTTAATATTTCTGTTGAGGTGGATGAATTTTGAATTTTTTCTTTAAACTCTTCTTCAATTCGTTTCATAGCTTCTAAATTTCTGGCGGTTTTGTAATGATCGAAAAGCACTCTTAATCCAGTTGTTGTATCTGAAGATTGCTCGAAACGCTTTTTCAAGTCGGTTTCAATTCGTGAAACTCCTTCTGAGTCTTTTGCGGCATCGAAGTGGTCTACTGCTCTGAATTTCATACCTAAACTGTTCTTTTCTTCCAGCAACTCACCAAGTTCTGTATGTATTTCTTTATGATGTTTAGAATTTGATGGTAGTCTTCTTACAGCACGTTCTAATTCTGTAATGAGTTGGTTGTTGGGAACCGGATCTCCAGTTGCCAGCATTATTCCTCTGCTGAGTAGTCCCAGACCGTATGATACTCCTCCGGTTGTCAAAGGATCTCCACCTAAAAAGAAGTTTGAGGCAGTGTGAATTCCGGTTGCACCCAGAGTACGCTTTGGGTCGGATCCAAGCAACAGGAAACTCCACCAATCTTTACTGTAGTCGCTTTGGGCATCTTCAACTCTGAGCATAGGATTGAAATCTGGGTTTAAAATTCGGCGTCTGGCTGCTTTACCCCACTCTGTGGTTGTGTTTTGCATTTGTTGCAGAATTTCTATTTGTTTGTCGTGGTTAGTGGTTCCTGTTAACAAAGCGTCAGAGTATGTTGTGAATTCGTGAATTCGCTGAAGAGATGAATTGGCTTTTACTGATTCAATTTCAGTTTTTATTTCAGCAGGATTTCCTTTTGCCCATGAGCGAATTATTTTCTGCATGGCGAGGTTTTCTTCCGGAGATTGTGAAGAAGAATCGTCCTGATAATTTGTGGCGTTTTCTTGTTCCTGGTGTCTATCAGTAATTTTTTGCTGCATCAATTGACGGCTGCCTTCGCTTGAGCCAGCTTTGAATGTTTCTGCTGAGTCAAAGTAGAATTTGGCTGCAGATGGTGGAGTGTAATTACCATCCAATAATCTCAGGCCACGGCCGATTTCCCGGTCTGCCATGTAATCATTGTATTTTTCTTCAAGTTCTTTAAGGCGTTCCAGATTTGTTGCAGCTTCGCGGCTGTCCGGAGATTGCTTTGCAAATGTTCTTCTAAAACGAATTTCGTCAAACTCCCATTTGTTTATTTTTGTGAGTTCGTCATACTTTAATGCGAGGTTTCCTGCTGCTGAAATTCCTGCTGCTGCAAGTCCAGCAGGACCTGCTGCTGCACCAAATAGAGTTTTGGCTGCTCCACTTGCAATTGCATTGAATGTTTCGCTCCCTTTGAAAACTCTGCTTTGCCATTTTAGATGGTTTGCCTGGAATAATGGGTCGCGAGACATTCTTTCCTTTACGATCAATCCTAAACTTTCTTCTAAATCATTGTCTGCCAATTCTTCCAATCCATCTTGAATACTGTCTCTTTTTGTTTCCAAAAGTACAGATCCATATTTTACATATGGAGCCAGGCCAGTCATTCCCTGTTCAGCAT
Organism: uncultured Methanosarcinales archaeon; assembly: GCA_964576505.1. Taxonomy (GTDB): domain Archaea; phylum Nanobdellota; class Nanobdellia; order Woesearchaeales; family WJKV01; genus CAZNVD01. The sequence continues at coordinate 12,472 of CAZNVD010000016.1, read as the reverse complement.
TTACTCTTTCATTGTCAATTTTAATCAGATGTGATGTTATGTTGTCAATTTTTTCCTGGGCTTCTTTTCTTTTAGTCTGGTCGATGGTGTCTACGTTCAAAATAAAAGTCATAAGACTTTCATGCACCAAGTCTCTTTCTTGACTTCTTCCAAGTGAAGCTAAAGACTGCTCTCCTGCTTTGAGAAAAGTGTCACTTGGAGATTCTCTTTGTTCTATGCCGGCTGCAACTTCAGTTTTTCTCTGATCCTGCCAGGATTCAACTATTTTGTAGTTATCTTGAATAAGTTTATTTTTGGCTTCTTTATTCAGGCCTGGGGCATATTTTGCGGCAATGTGGTTTTCAAGAAATTTTGAAAATTGTTCACTATTTCTTTTAATCTGTTCTGCACTTTGGTTTGCTGATTCTGCTTTTTTGTTGTCAGCATGTGCAGTGTAAGCAGGAGCAGCAGCTATGCCTAATGCTAATGCACTTGCAAATACTGCTATGTTTCCTGCTCTTGCTGACATTTCTATTCTTACTCTTCTCTGAATGCAAATTCACGGGAAACCCATTCATTGAATAATCCCAGGTCTTTTAATCCTGATTCAAGAATTGGGAATACACTTGTTCCTACTCTTCCTTCCATGCCTCTGCTGTAGTAAGATTGTGCTGTGTTCAACAAATTGTTGTAGGTTGATTTGTCAAATGCTTTTGGGCCAAGATGGCTTCTTGCGTAGTTCTTGAGTTTTTTGGTGAAGCATTCGGCTGCGAATAGGTATAATTCACCTGCTCTCCAACAATCTTTGTGATCTTCTGCAGCTTGACCTATCAAGTGAAGAAGATAGTGGGAACCTGAAGGGAAAAATTTTCCATTGTCAAAAATCTGTCCAACTTCCAGAGATAAAGTATGCTCTCTGCGCTGTACTTCATACATGAGTTGAGTGTCAAGGCTGTAAATTAACACTCTTGCATTGTCTTCCCATCTTTTTGCATTTGGATCTTTCTTAATTTCTTCGTAAAGTTCACGTGCTCTTTTTTTCTGCTCCTGCATGGCTGCAATCAGATTGCGTGTTGCCATGATTGGTTTTCGGAGATCCAAAATTTCCAGCATCTTTCCACAGTATTTCTGATCTGTCGGGATCATACTTGCGAATTGAGGTTCTGCTGCTAATGCCCGATTAAATAGATTAGATGCTTCCTGATACAATGATTGCGCATCTGCTCGATACTTTGTTGCTAGTTCAGCTTTTACTCTTGCTGTACTGTGGACGATCTCAGGTGTTTTTTTATCTGCTTTTTCAAATGACATTGCCTGTTCTTCGAGTGATGATTTAGAAGCGCCTCGCCTCTTTTGCGGTTCACTGAGGTAGTCGTCGAAAGCAGGATTCAAATCTGCAGTGTCTGAGAATGCGTCAGTAAGTAGAGTTGCCTGACTCTTTGATTCATTAAAACTTGGATCATTCTCAATGCTTTTGCAACCGCTTGATGCGGATAATGTTGCAGCTATGACTAATCCACTGAATAATTGCACTACTCTTTCACCAAGTGTTTTTGTCATTTTATCCTCCTGTTATTAAAAATTAAAGTTAAAAATTAAATTTTGTTTAATTTTTAATCTCGCGCAATTGACAATAATTGTTTTACTACAATTGGTCAATTGCGCGCTATTTTTTCTATTCAGTTTTCTTCATGTATTGCAATTTTAATTGACCTATGTAGGTAAGGGAATCTTGTGCAAGGGTAATTGAATCACGTGTGACAGTTGTTGTGTCTGACAATTTTTGCGGGGCAGAAAGTGAGCCACCTTCCTGGATGGCTTTTGCGTACAATGTTTGAGCAATTAAAGCCAATCTGTCAAAGTGTTCAGGATCAAATGAATTGCCTGCCTTTCTTACATATTCTTCAGCTTTACGCCAGGATAGATTAGCTGCAATTATTGTGAGTTCTCCGGCGTACCTGCTCCCTGTGTGTTTGCCTATTGCATTTATGATTAAAGCTTCTACTAATTCGGAGCCAGTCCTGTAGAATTTTGAATCATACCAGACCTGGGAGAGTTTATTTTGGTTGGAGTAAGCATCGTTGATCTGTCTAAGATCACTTATGTATTCCAATGAGTTAAGATCATCTCGGTAAGTGAACAGATTGTCATCTTCAGGTTTCACTTCTGATGCTTCTTTTTTATCTTCTTTGCTTTTTTCTTCTGTTGGTTTTCTGAGTGTGCTGCGTATTTCCTCAATTTTTGATTTTTGACTATTGTAAAAAGCAACTCTATCAACAGGACTGCTTCCTTCGGGTGGGTTTGAATTTAGAATACTAATCATTTTTGTGATGACGTCGATACTAAAGTCACAAATACTCTGGCTTGACCCTTCAGCTTGTTTGGTTACAGAATTAATATCATAGCTGCTTTTGATATGAGTGAATGTTTCTCTGGCTTTTTGGTAAAAAATAATCTGTTCGTCCAAATTACATAAAGCGCGATGCTCAAGTAATTTGGCCTGGTAGAATTCAAGCTGGCCTGCGATTTTTACATCATGTTTTATTGGATTGATTTTCTGTATTTCTTTTTGCAGACCACTCATGCTGACATCTACTTGGTACTCAGCTCCGTTGAAGTTTGGAGTGGTTAAGTATAAATCTTGATCAATGAGCAGTTGGGCGCTTGTAACATTGAAGGCTGCATCAGCGATTGGTGTGGTTTCTGGATTCAGGTCTTTGTCTATCTCGGATGAAGTACAGCCACCTAGATAGATAGCTGACGAAAGAATAGCTGCACTAGTGATTTTTTTAGCTCTTTGAGTAAGTCTATTTATAAATGAACATAGAGTATTTTTTTGAGTTTCTGCCATAAGTTATCCCCCAACTGTTTGCTATTGGTGAGGAGTAACTCCTTTATATGTGTTTGTATGTGGATGGCTGTAATCTCGATAAAAAGGCTAACTAACCTTTGAGAGTAAAGATACCTAAGTTACTTTTGTTGCTAGAATCTTAGAAACAAAAGTGAGAAAAAAGAAAAATTTCTATCTGTACGACTTCTGTCTTGCTGCACGAGCTTTAGAATCATTCGGTTTACGCATTTCCTTGCGTCTAACATCTGCGATAAGCATGTGTCTGTCGTATTGTAGGAATGCGCTTTCGATTTTCTTGTCCTTTGTGAATTTGACGATTGCGTTTGCAATTGCAAGGCGAACTGCGTCTGCCTGACCCATGGAACCGCCGCCTCTTACTAAAATATCTATATCGATTTTCTTTGCAGCGTCAGGTGCGATGATGCTTGGTTCTTCAACTCTAAGCTGACGGTAAGCTGAACTAAAGTATGATGAAATTGGAAGTTTGTTTACCCTGATGATACCTGTGCCTTCGCTTGCGGTAGCCCGGGCGACTGCTCTTTTCCTTTTTCCGACTGTTTTTATCTGTTTCATTTTATTGTGCCTTTAAGAAGAATGATATATCTTCAATTGTAGTATAATGGAAGTTTGGAAGTTTCTCAGATGAAGCATTTTTGATAACTGTTTTTTCAGCTGATGCAAATTCTCTTGGTACACCGATGTAACACTTTATTCTTTTATAAGCTTCACGGCCTCTGTTTGTTTTCCAAGGGACCATTCCTCTAAGCATCCGTCTTAACAAGAAATCTGCTCTCTTAGGGATAAAAGGACCGTGGAATGGTTCTCCTTTATCATCTAGAACTTTGTATTTTGATAATGTAACATTTCTTTTACCAGAAATTACTGCTTTTTCTGCATTTATGATTGCTACTGTTTCGCCAAGAAGTGCCTTTTTGGCAGCTACTGTTCCAAGGCGGCCAACAATTATGTCTTTTGCGTCTATTACTATCATTTTATCCTATAATCCGGCATTTTTCGCCTTTCGGGTGTTTTTTCATGAGTTCTTGAAGCGAGAATATGTTGTTTGATGCACCTGCTGAAGCACTCCACTGAAATGCTGCAATTTGAACATCTGCTTTGTCAGCTCCCAATACTTTACCTGGGACAACTGCGATTTCCCCTTTTTTAGCGTGCTTTTGGATATGCTCGACACTCACAGAACGTCTTCTTCTGGATGAAGACTCTAGTTCTGTAGCAATGGTCTTCCAGATATTAACGTTTTGTTTGATACTCAAGGTTTTTAATTCCTTAATTAATTGTTCAAGTAGTGGATTTTTCATTTTCTGTATCTTTTCGCTTTGTCTGCTTCAACGAAATCAAGTATCCGTTGTGCATGGATATCGGCGTTATCTACATATTCCATGTACAAAGGCAGTAAACTTCTGCCAGTGAAGGAAATATATAAGCCTGATGTCCTTAATATTTTGTGGTAAAAGCGGTCATTTTTAAAGTTTACCCTTATGATCTCCATATAGGGTATTTTTTCCTTGCCCCAGGCAATAAAAACCGGATTGTAAGCAATTTTTGGACGAATTATTGAAATATAATTGAAAATGACGAATATTGCTGCCAATATGGCTAAAATGATGCTAACTGAATTAATAACTGTGATAATTTGTGCTGCGGTAATTGTGATGTCTATGGCATTGGCAATTTCTATGATGAATTGAGTTAATTGAGTGTACTGAATTAGATTGAGTGCGAGAATGATAATAAGGGGGCCAACAGCTTCAGTTGCACAAACACCGAAAAAAGCTTTGATTTTGTTTGCCTGAACAATAATATCTTTGGCAATTTTGGTTGAGGATTTTTTTGATGTTACAATCCGAGCTTTTTTTGTTTTAGACATGTTTTTAATGCGGGAGACGGGACATTCACTATTCTGGATGAAAATTTCCAAAATCAGATTTGAACCCGCGCAGCCACTAAGGCACAGGAACCTCAATCCTGTTCATTTGACCATGCTCTGACACCCCCGCAAATATGTTTACTTACAGAGCTTTCAGGTGTGTTGTGAACTCATCAAGTTTTTTGTCGAACTCTGCAATTGCAGTTTCGAAAATTTCCTTGGTTGAGAGTTGGCCCCATGATTCAAGAGTGAAAATGAATGCGTCTGGAACACCGGTAACTTCGATTGCTCCTTTAGGACCAGCTGCTACACAAGCCATGTTTAAATCACAGTCCATGAGTTTGTCGTGTGCAATGGAAATTGCTCCATTCTTCTCTTCGAGAACTTTTTTTGAGCATACATTAACGATTGAAATATGTCCTTTTGATTTTGTTTTGTCAATCTTGATTTCAGGTTTGTGTCTGTATGATGCAAGACCTGGTGACCATTTAGCATGTACTTTACCTTTTCCAAGAACTGCTTTTGCACTAAATTCTAAAATCTGATTTTCAGTTAAATATGCAATAGGAGTTTCAGGATAAACAGGAACAACAGCTGGATCTTTTGACTTCATTTTGTCAGCTTTAATGTAACCTGAAGCAGTTGTTTTGAGTGTTAAGTCAAGAGTACATTTAGCACAACCTGCTCCTTGACAAGTGCAGTCTGCAGGTAGTGTGTATCCTTTGAGATCAGTTTTCAAAGACAGAAGACCAAGTCTCAATGCGATAATTTCATCGTACAATGCAGAATCATTTTTTTTGAATTCTACTTCTTCGATTGCCATGGTAGGAACTTCGTCCTGGATCAATCGTCTTATTGCGTTCATATAGAAATCATCTGTGCCTTCAACTAAGAATGACAGGAACAAATCTTTGTCTCTTAAGACTTTGATGTTCATTTTATACCCTTCGTCCTCTTTTACCGCCTTTCTTTCGACAACCGTCGTGAGGTAAAGCAGTAACTTCTCTTACGTTTCCAACTCTCAAGCCGCTTCTTGATAAGCCTCTTACTGCAGCTTGGGCGCCTGGACCTGGTGTATTTGGACCATTGTGGCCGCCAGGACCTCTGATGCGAACGTCAATTGTGGTAATGCCCTTTTCTCTTAGCTCTTCAGCAACACGTCTTGCAGCAGATAATGCGGCAGTTGGCGAAGATTTCAAACGGTCCGCTTTTACAACCATTCCGCCTGTTGCTCGAGAAAATGTAACACTTCCAGTGATGTCTGTTACATGGATTATAGTATTATTATATGAAGAGTAAATGTGTGCGATTCCAAGTTTCTCAGGACCGTGTGACGGTGCGTATCTTTGTGGGCGCTGGCTTTGCTGAGGTTTCTCAGTTGCAGTACTTGTAGCTTCAGCTTCTTTTGGAGCAGTGTGAGGAGCTTTTGTAGTTGTTTTTTCTTCCATGTTTATTGTGCTTTAGCAGGTGCTTCCTGTTTTTTTTCTGGTTGTTTAGGTTTACTTGGAGTATTTCTATTTTGAGGCTTTCTTGATCCGAATCTACCTTTTGGTTTTGAGAATGCTTTCTTTTCTGTTGCTGCTTTTTTATCCTTGTCTGTTGCACCGGCTTCAGTAGCTTCGGCTTTTTCTCTTGCTGTTTGTTTTGCAGCAATTTTCATCATTTCTGGATGTTCTGCAGAAAGGAATGTTGATCTTCCGATGAATGCTATTTTATCTTCTTCATCACGAGGAACTAAATATGATGGTGAAGTAATTTTAACTCCGTTAATTGCAATGTGTCCGTGCACAACCATTTGTCTTGCCTGCTTTGTTGTGTTGGCCATTTTTTGTAGAATCATAATGGTGGACAGACGTCTATTGAATACGTCTTCTGTTTTAAGATTAAGAATATCATCCAATTTAGCATCTGCTGAGAGCAAACCCATCTGAAATACTTTTTGAAGGAGATGGTCTTTTTCCAAGAATCCTTGTGCAGTCTGAGCGGAAATTGCAGTTTGAGCTCTGGCTTGCAAGTTCATAAGAATAGTATCCATTTTCCAGATTTCTTTTTTGTTTTTAGTAGCGTGCTGTTTTCTCAGGACTGATTCAGTCTCCAGGCGTCCTCTATTCCATGGATGACTAGGTGTTTGATACTGCTTTTTGACTTTTCGTGGATCTCCCATTTTATTTTCTCTTCCTCGATACGCCTATTGATTTTCCTGATCTGAAGTGTGCTTTTGTTCTCTGGCCACGACTTGGTAAATGGAAGGCGTGTCTGAATCCTCTGTAACTCTTGATTTTCTTCAAACGACCAATGTCGTTCATTGTTGTAAGATCAAGTTCATTTGTGATGAAATGCTTATTTTCACCAGTATTATTATCTTTGCGACGATTAAGCATGAATTTTGGCATTTTAATTGATAATGGATCTTTCAAAGCGCCATTAATTTGCTGAATCTGAGTTTCTGTGAGAGCTCCAGTGATTGTTTCAGGAGGAATGTTCAGTAAACGGCACAGAGCATTTGAAAATGAGAATGAAACACCTTTTATTGCATGGAGAGCATAAACTACTGGCTTGTAACCGTCAAGATCAACGCTTGCGATACGTAAAATTTCTTTAATGTTAGATTTTTCAACCATGTGAATATCGGGGGCTATGACCTCTTTATAAAGGTTTTGCATGAGTTACGGGGTGGCTCATAATCCCATTTATAGTACTTCATGCACATGTTGTAAGAAGTATTTGAATGTCTCGATGCCTTTGAAGATATGCTCTTTAGGGAATTTTTCATTGGGTGCATGAGGATTGTCGCCCGGAAGACCTATTGGAATGAACATTATTGGTTTGTTGTACTGTTCAGTAAGGGCTGTTAAAGCTGGAATGCTGCCTCCTTCTCTCAAAAAAATGGGTTTTAAGTTGAAACCATGAAGCAAAGCGGATTCCGCCACTTTGATTACAGGAGAGTCTAAAGTCATCATAAATGGTGAAGCCTGTGCATCGCTTCTTACTTTTGCTTCTGGGCATACTTTGTGGACATGAGCCTTGAATAATTCCAAAATTTCTAATGGGTTCTGGTTTGGAACTAAACGCATACTTACCTTTGCTTCAGCGTATGCTGGAATTATAGTTTTTGCACCTTCCCCTGTAAATCCCCCTCTTATCCCATGCACTTCGAATGTTGGTTCGGCCATGCGCATTGCTAAAATTTTCCAATTTTCATCTGATCTTAGTTGCTTTACACCGATATCTTTTTTGTATTTTTCAGCATCAAATGGAATTTCTTTGAATGCTTCAATTTCTTTTTCACTTATTGGATTGACTTTGTCATAAAATTTTGAAATTAGAACTTTGCCTGTTTTCTGATCCTGGCATGAAGCGAGTATGTGGGCGACAGACATCATTGGATTAATGACTGGACCACCGTGACCCCCTGAATGAATGTCTGTAGCAGGTCCATCTACTCTAATGTAACAGTACACAATGCCTCTGAGACCATAAATTATGCTTGGTTTGTTCTCAGCTAACCAATCTCCATCTGAAATCAGAACGCAGTCGTGATGCAGAATATCTTTGTGATTGTGGACCAGTTCTTTGAAATGCAATGAACCCATTTCTTCCTCTCCTTCGATGATGAATTTAACATTGACAGGTAGACTATTTGATTCGTGCAGAATGAATGTACTGTGCATGAGCGCCATAACTGGAGATTTATCATCAGTTGTGCCACGACCAAATAGATTGTGACCATCTTCAACCAGAACGAAAGGATCAGTTTTCCAGCCATCTGACATTTCAGCAGGTTGAACATCATAATGGCCGTAGATCAATACTGTTTTCTTTTTTGGATCAAATGGAGTTTCTGCGAATACTCCTGAAACTCCACTTGTTGGAAGAAGTCTGGCTGACAATCCGTGACTTTCGAAAACTAGTTTGAGAAATTGCTGACATAGGGAGAGATTGTCTTTTGCATCAGGATCTGCGCTGACACTTTTCATGCTAATGAATGTTTTCAGGTCTTCAAGAATCTGTTTTTTGTCCATTTTATACTTGGGAAGTGTATTATTGATTTAAGTGTTTCGAGAATTGACTAGTGAATTCAGTATGTTATAGTGTCGCCAATGGCAATATTTGGGAGGGTTTCAGGATTGCACTCAATTATTGATGAGCATTGTCTTGCTTTAATGATGTGGAATGGTTTAAGGATTGCAATGTGTGTGACATTGTTGTTGGCATCAAGATAAATAATTTTTAGAGAACAGAAAACGAAAAATGAATGGAGGGTGATGTTCCTAGTTTTATTGAATTTAAAAACGAGTGGACGATTGAGTCTGAATCTGCCGATGGCTCCTATTGATTGGGAAATAACTGATGAGCAGATTGTGACTTTCTTTAAGTGATGGCGCTTTGGTGATTTGTTTTTTGTTTGCATAATTGAACCTAATTAAAAATAAGTATTTGAATATGTTTCTTAAATATTAAAGTTCTTCCACTATATTTAAATATTTGTCTGAGACTGTTTTGATAATGAGATCATCTCGTGGATTGCAGCCGGGTGTTTTGTCTTTGAGAAATTTTCTAGATCTGGTTAGGAATAATTTAAGATCTTTTGGAAATATATTTATTGCTGATATTTTGTGTGTTTTGAGTATAGCTTTGGGCATTTATTTAATGCAAATGTTGACTCCAACTTCACCTTTTCAACCACGCTGGTTTTTTGTCCTGTTTGTGGTGCTGACGCTGGTGATTTATCATGGTTTTATTCTTGCAATTTATAGTATTTTCAAATTATATACAATTAGATCTTTGGGAAAAATATGGGGAATTTCATTTAAACCAATTAGTAATTTCAGGAGTTTTTTCTTCCATAATCTTATGCATCTTGTAATGTTCGGAATAGTGGCATTTGCACTGGCTGCAGTGCAACAGGGATTAAAGTATGAATATCAGGCAATATTTGCACTGTTATGTATGGTTCCTTTGAGTCTGCTGTATTATACTTATCTTATGATCTGTCATGGGTTGTTTGCACAGGGTGTTAATAATCCTCTTTCGCAAGGACTGGCTGTTTTTAACTTGCAGAAAAAAGAGCTATTCTTTGTGTGGTTGGGTGTAACTCTTGGTTTTGTAGTTGTAAATCTGATTGGCGCAGGTGTGCTATATGGAGTAGATTATTTTTCATTTGGACTTCAATCCTGGTATGAGTCTTTTATGCAAGGTTTTACAATTGTGTTTATGTATATCCTTATTTTCTGGTTGCGAGTTCAGCTTTGGTCAGTATGTTTGAGGGAGAGAAATCATGGATGAAGTTCATCAATGGTTAGCAGATTATGCAAAATATAGAGCAGGAGCTACTGGCACCAAGGCAGAGCAGACTGAAAATGGATGGTGTTTAAAGAATGCGTCAGATGGTGCAGTAGAGTATTATTTTTTGGGTGAAGTATCCAAACATCTTTTAACTCAGATAGCGAAGTTGTGTTCTCAGTCGTCGGTAACTCGGGTAGTAATTGTGCAAGAGAGTGTTGAGAAGAATGTTTTGTCTCTGGTGCCTGTCTGGGATGAAGCTGTTGCAATTCCATGTCTTGTTGTAATGTTTGTAGATGTTGCACAAGATGATAAGTGGATGGTGAAACCCGCATTGCATGATAAGGTATGTGAAAGAGATCACCTGGAAAAAAGTTTGCTTGCTTTAATGAATCGGGATTCTGCTTAGGCATTAGCTTTAGTGTTTCATGAAATTGAAGAAACAATTGCAGCAAAAGAAATATAACTAAAAAATAAAATTAGAACTCATCAGATTCTGATTGAGATTCTCCACTTTCACCAGATGGAACAGCGGCTTTACTTATGATCATTATATCTCCTATGCTCTTTACAAGCTGATGTGGAACTATGACTCCTTTTGCTGAGCCCAGAATCTTTGATAAAAATGAATTTTTTCCAGCTTTTATTCTCCAGCCGTAGATTTTATTCTTGGTTAGAATTGATTCTTCAACATTGCCAAAGTAATCTCCAGAATCCGTAAATACACGCATGTCGTACGTTTCATTGATGCGTTTTAATTTCACCTATTCATCACCAATGTGTTGAACCAAAAATGAATATTTAAAGATTGTGGTACGTCAGGAGGACATTGGTTGTTAGTTGTTGGCAGTTAGTAATAAAAAATGAAAAGAAATAATGTTTTGCAGATCACACCGAAAATCCCCTAGGGGATTTTCGGGGTCCTCGGAAATAGGAAAAGACACAAATTTGAAACAAGTTCTAATTGAACATGTCTTTTTTGCTATTTCCGTTGACTATTTAAACTACAATAACCTCCTGTTTTCATGTACGCTGCAGAGAAATTGATAATTATTGGTACAAGTCATGTTTCTAAAGAAAGTGTTCAGGCTGTAAAGACAGTTATTCAACTTAAAAGACCTGCATTTGTTTGCATTGAATTAGATCCTGAGCGGTTAGCGGGATTAATGAAAGGAAATAATTATCGTAAGGAATCATTTTTTACCATCCTGCGAGCTGTAGGGATTCGTGGTTATGTGTTTCTTAGGATTGGATCATTTGTTCAAAATATGGTTGCTAAATATACCGGGGTGGTGCCTGGTGAGGAAATGAAAACTGCTTACTTGTGCGGGCTTGAATGTACAAGTAAAATTGTGCTTATTGATCAACCAATTCGTGTGACACTTGCCAAACTTGGAAAGCAGATAACATTTAGAGAAATGTGCCGTTTTGGCTGGGAACTTGTGAAAGGAATGTTTGGAAAATCGCGGCTTACTTTCAATATTGCCCAGGTACCATCTAAAGAAGTAGTAGATGAGCTTATGGAAGAGCTAAAACGAATATTTCCTTCAGTTTACCGGGTGCTTGTTGATGAGCGAAATGTTATAATGGCAAAAAGAATTATTCACCTTATGAGAGAATATCCGGATGACTTAGTAGTTGCGGTGGTTGGGTTGGGTCATGAGGATGCAATGTGGGAGATGATAGGGCAGGAGATCAGTCTTTAGCTTTTGATTCTGGAATCAAAAGATTCAATTGTTTCATGGTTGCACTCAGGAGCCACATAATTTATAAGTCAAGAATCTATTTTCCCTTTGTGGAAATCGTTCATAGAATATTCAAATTTTTTCCTGTTTCTATTCAAGAGATCACTTCAATTCTGATCTGCAGCTTATTTGGAGGGTTTATGCTCTCATTCCGTCAGTGGGGAGGAGAAAATTTTAATTTCTCAATTGGTTTTGGGAATTTTGTTGATTCTTTTCTTGTCATGCTTTTGGTGTTTGTGATTCATGTAGTGAGTTTGAAGATTTATGGGCTGAAATTGGGCTATAGTGTTGATTATCATGTATGGTATCTTGGTTTTTTTATTGGATTGTTTATCTGCTTTGTTTCAAATGGCTACATTTACTTTTTCCTTCCAGGAGGAATAACTTTGAGCACAATTGAAATGTTGAGATATGATAAGAAAAAAATACTTCCACAACTTGATGACAGGGCCAAGATTGGATTCAGAGGGATTCTAGTGTCCCTAGCGATTGCGTTTTTGTTTTCCTTTTCTCCTAGTTTGCTGCTACAACAAGGCATGGTTGCGAGCATATTACTTGCGGTTGGATCTGTCCTGCCTTTTCCTCAGCTCGAGAAAATCTTTGATTATGATCCCTTTTCCTTGCAAGTTCCACAGATGGATAAAGTTTTGAAACCGCAGAAATCTGCTGCAACTTTGACTGGACTTCACATTCTTTACTTAAGCAGATCTTGGTATGTGTTTTGTT
>CAZNVD010000015.1:31129-32553 GCA_964576505.1 uncultured Methanosarcinales archaeon | reverse complement strand
TCTATGACTTTGCGAAGGGGTTGACTTTCTTTGAGAAGAATGGTTAATTTTTCAAAGTTTGGAACTCCAATGGCAGCCATTCCCTGGGCTGAATCACCTTCATCACTGATTAAGTAAAGTCTAATTCTGTCGTAGCCGAAAAGATCATGAATTATTTCTATAATTTTGTTTAGAAGACCGTCTGTGTCCTGCTGCTGGTGCATTGCGACTGCGATGGCCTGCATTGCGTCCATCATCATAATCATTTTATTCAATGAAACTTCGTCACTTATTTCCTTCTCTGGTTTTGCTTTCTTTGGAAGTGAAAATGAAATTGTGGTGAACTGGTTGAGCCGGCTGGTGGCCCAGATTTCGCCCTGATGAAGGTCAACTATTTCTTTTACTATTGATAATCCAACTCCAGCTCCGTCTGCAATGCGTGTCATGTGATCTGGAGGCTGATAGAATTTGTCGAATATTTTGTCGAGTTCTTCTTCTCTAATACCCACGCCGGTGTCAGAAACCTGAAGAATCATGTGATCTGGGCTGTTTTTCAGGTATACTGTGATTGTTCCGCCTTCACGATTGAATTTGATAGCATTTGACAGTAGATTGGATAAAGCCTGTTGAATTTTCTCTTTGTCAAAGTAGGTGGTGCCTGTGATTTTGTCAAGATCGCACGATATTGTGATTTTTCTGTCTGCAGCTTTTTTTTCGAATTCCTTTATTGTATCAAGAATCACATTTTTTATTTTTGCCTGGCTAATTACCAGAGATTCTTTTTTTGATACAAGCCGGTTTAAATCAAGGACATCTTTGATAAGTTTGTCCAATTCATCTGCTTCTGAATGGATTACTGCCAGAGGTTTTTCCTGCTCTTTGTTTAATTGCCCGAATTTTCCTCTTTGCAATAGAGAGATGTAACCTTTAATGTTTGTTAATGGAGTTCGCAATTCGTGCGAGATAATTGAAAGAAGTTGTGTTTTCATATTGTCTACTTCTTTCAATCTCGCGTTTTGTGCTCTCAGCTTTAGAAAACCTTCTTTCACTTTTCCTTTCAGTTTTTTGGTGAGCTTTGTTAATTCGTCGTATAAAAGGGCTCGGTTTATGGCAACGGCTGCGTTGTGAGCGCACAATTCTAGAATGTCCATTTCATTTTTTTCAAGGGTTTCTTCAAGATCGCTGTGAATCAGAAGAATGCCAATAACCTCGTCCTCCATTATTAAGGGGAGACTTAGAATCCCTTTGCCAGATGTGAGGGAAATGAGTTCTTCTTCCACAAATAAATTGTTATTTGGATCTGTGATGTCCTGAATGAAGACAGGTTTTTTTGTGTGCACAGTTGTTCCAAGAACCCCTTTATTATTTTTAATCTGAATTCTTAGTTCTTTTACCTGCTCTTTTGTTAATGTGGTACTCAGACAGCATTCAAGAGCGCTTTCATC
>CAZNVD010000015.1:12545-31119 GCA_964576505.1 uncultured Methanosarcinales archaeon | reverse complement strand
TTCATCCAGTGTGGTAACAAATATGCTGGATGCTTTGTAACCTATGTTGCTTACTCCTTCCAGTACTTTTGTGAGAAAATCCATGAGTTCTTGTACATTGTGCAGAGACTCAGACATTTCTTCGATTATTTTGATATTTTTCTGGGTTTTCTGAATTTCCTCTTCAAGTTCATGAATTTGTTTGAAGCTTTCCTGGTAGAGTATTACATATTTTTTCCCTTCAATCTGGATGGGATGGCAGTTTAATTTGAATGGGTGTTCGTTTTCCTCAATGGTTTCATCTTGAGAGGATTGCTTCAAGTATGCGTTATTTACAAGTTCCCTGATTACTGGTTGATGCAGGGGGGAGAAAAGAGAAATTATTGGTTTGCCTATGCATGAATTATCAGTTGCAAATAATACTACATTCTGATTGTCGATTAGAAATAATTTATTTGGATGCTGATTCTTCTCTTGTTTAGTGTGATTGGAATTAGTCTGAGCCTTCATCTTCGGGAGCTGGAGGTTGGTAAGGTTTGGCCATTGCTTTTATTTTTTCCACGTCTTCCTCAGCAAATACGCTTTCTGGAATGGTCAATGAGTCAATCTTTGAAACTGTGAGACTCAGGACTGCATCATTCTCGTCTCCGGTTTTGCTCATAGCTTCAAACTGATTTTTAACAAGTTCAATCATCTTGTGGTAATTACCATAAGTTACAAGAGCAAATTCTCCTTCGTTCAGGTGGGCGCAGAAGTCTTCAGGGGTGCCGTGATCGGTGGTAGCTTTTTTGAGGAGGCGGGAGATAATTTCAAGCAAATCTTTTCCCTGCTTCATTCCATATGTTTGGATGAAATCATTAAATGCTTCAATTTTTACAAAAAACATGTTTCCTTCTGTTGATGCTGCTTTTGTAAAGAATGTGGAAAATGTCGGAAGACCAGTAACTGATTTTTCTAATATTTCGTTCTGCTGGCGGAGGACTGATTCTACTCTGGCTTCCAATTCAAGAGGGTAGAATGGTTTGGTTATGTAATCATTTGCTCCACATTTTAGACCTTTAACTTTATCCATGTCGGCTGATTTTGCAGTGAGCATGATAACAGGAATGTCCTTTGTCCTTTCGTCTTTCTTAATTAAAGTACATGCTTCGATACCATCCATATGAGGCATCATTAAATCTAATACAATTAAGTTTGGCTGTTCTGCTTTTGCCTTTTGGAGAGCTTCAATACCGTTGCTTGCTTCAATGAATGTGTAGTTACTATTTGAAAGACTGAGTTTGACTAGCTCCCTGATATTAGGATCGTCGTCTACTACAAGAATTTTACTTCTATTTTGATCTGCAGTTCGCGACCATAATTTTGCCTGGCCTATTGTCTTTACGTCTACTAATTTAGAAGAACGCATTACTTCAAGGTACTTTGCAACTGTGGTGCGATTATGCTGGGTTTCTTTTGCGGTTTCCTGAGTGGTTGCACCTATCTCTTGCTTATCAAGAAATTCCAATATTTTGTTTACGATTTTAGAGTCTAAGTTTTCCATGGTTGTATCACATTTTTTCTTTTTTTTTCGTTTTTTTACTTTTTTTGTTTTTTATTTTACAAGGTGTTTTTGAATTCTTTTTGACAATTCCTCTGGTTCGAATGGTTTAGTGATATAATCAATTCCCCCAGCTGCCATAGCTTCAGTAACATCTTGTAATCTGTCTTTTGCTGATAAAAATATTATAGGTATGTTTTTGGTTGTAGGATGCAATTTCAATTGTCTTGCGCACTCAATTCCGGACATTTGAGGCATCATAATATCAAGCAGGATGAGGTCAGGGTGTTCTCTTGCTGCTGTGGATACAACTTCTGAACTTTTGGAAGTTGTGAAGACCTGAAAACTGTCTTCCAAGCAGTAGCGCGCAAGCTGACAAATATTAGGCTCATCGTCTACAACGAGGATTTTTTTCCAACTGTTTTGTTCTTTCCCTTTTTGTGGTGATGCAGAAGCAGTCACCACCTCTTCTTTGAACAATTCATAATCACCTTTGCTCAGCACTACTGTACATTTAAAGTCTGATTATGTATTTAAATATGTTGGTGATGTGGTATTGCTTTTCTGGAACTGAAATTACGGAGAAATGAGACAGGTTATTGCCTGATTGTTATTGTCATCAATTGGAATGATTGTGATATCTTTTCCTTGGATAGCTGAATTTTTGAATGAGAAGCTTCCTGAATTGTAATCTGACTCTGAAACAGTATCAAGAAGAGTCCATTGAGCATTAGGTAATTTGCTTTTGATGCAGATTTGATATTGCTTGATATCAGGATCAGGCGAGTGTTGCCATTCAATAGAATCTTGAGAGTTGAGGTCTGGGGTGATGATAGCTGGAGGTGATTTGTCATCGATTTCATATGCGAAACGTGAGGTTACATCAGTTTGGGATGTGCCTGAGAATATATTCTTAAGGTGAGTATAGCAGAATACTTGAATTCTGTTGTCTTTTCTTGAGCAGTCTTTGTCTGGGCTGAGTTTGCAGATTTCATCTTTGAATTTCAATTTGTCTTCTTCTGTGCCGCAAAAGGTTGACCACTTTGAATTTTTGGATAAAATAGATTGGACGCAGTTTGTTACTTCAGATTCCTGTGATGCAGAGCAACTAGAATCAATAGATGCAATAGTTTCTTTGATTTCTTTGTAACTTAGATCGATGAGAGCAGGGATTGCAAATGCTGGATTGTAGGTGTGGGCAAAAGATTGTTCTGTAGTGGATGATGAGATGGTTATTTCTGAGTCTGAGCGAGCTTTTATTTGATTGTCTGTGGTGTCTAAGTAAATATCTGATGGAGATAATTCATATTCTTTCATATTAGCAGTTTCAAGAAATTGGTTTAATTTGCCTGCAAACATTGTTTGATACCAATAATTGTGGTGTGGTGGAAGACAGGCTTTTTCTTTGTTCTTCCAGTAGAAAATAGGGCCCAATGTTCCGCAATCTGTGAGGTGTCCGCCAAGTTCGTATACGGGTCTGACAATTGTTTCTGTGTTTTGTGCGGCGATTCTAACTGTTACCTGATTTCTGAATGTTTGTGTTTGAATGTCCATAATTTTTCCTGCAATGTCTCCAGTAGTGCGTTTTTCGCCTGTGTTTGTAACAATCGAATACGCATACAGGAGAGTTATGAATACTGCTACGAAGATGAATGCGAGATACACGAATCCTTTTTTGTTTTTTAGTGTCATTTTTGGTAACCTGAATCTACTATTAATCTACTATTACTTCCAGAACTTTTCCTTCTTCATAGCTTGGAATAGTAAATACTTTATCTCTAAAATCTTCTTTGGTATTGGGGTCTGTCATTGGCTTATCTACTGAGACTCTTGCAGACATTATCCCGCACTGGAACAGTATTGTGAGTGGAACTCTTCCAGTAAATCCACTTGTCAGTTCACCTTTTTTTCCAATATAGGCAGACCAGCAATGTTGCTGTCTTGCACCTACAAGAAACAAAGATTGTTTGAATTGATCTCTTTTTATTACTTCATCTATTTTTGTTACTATTTCTTCATCTTTGTTTTCAAAATAAATTCCTAAAGCTTGAGCAATTGGCACATTTGTGTTTTTGTATTCGATATCAGTTTCAAGCAGATCTGCAATGAATACGTCAATAAGATGGCTGGAAACTTGTGATTCAATTGTTTCAACGCTGCTTCTGTGAGTTGTGGAGAATAATAGTGAGAATCCAAATATGGTGATAAATGTCAAAACTAAGGCTATTATGTCTGGCCAGATCTCTGCTAGCATAAGGATTCCTTTTTTTGATTTCATGTTTGTTCAGGTATTACTAGAGTGATGTATAGAGTTCCTTCTAACTCTTTGTTTGATTCACGATAGTGGACTGGGAGAATTTTGATGTATCTTCTTAGTCTGGATCTTCCCTGGATTTCAGAGGCCCGGGGTTCGTTCCTTGCGAAATCTTCTGAATTCCAGCTTGCTTCTTTGACTACTTTGTTGTCTTTTGACTTTAGAATAAATTTACCGCTTGGCTTGTATTGTGCGCCGGTTAGGGAAAGGAGTTTGTTGAGTCTGTCCTCAGACATTTTTTCAGGTATGATGATATTTGGGTATACTAAATTGAGAGTTTCATCGTAAAATGTGATTCCGTTTTTATCAAACAAAATTCTGTGGATGTCGACTGATGCATCATATGGTGTAGTGTCTAGGAGAATTAAAGAGGTTCCTTTGATTATTATTGCTACAAGAATTACAATTATTGCAAGGAAGATGAGTCTTCCGATTTCAGTTATGAAGTTGAAGCTTATGTCCATTTTGATTGTTTACTTTAATTGTTAGTTATTTGTAAGTTGTTGGATTGCTGCGAATATGTTGGTTGGGTCAATTGGCTCTTTGCATTGATAGCTTATCTGGATTGTGTTTGCTGGAGGATTGTTGAATATTTCTAAGTTGTCTTGCTGAATTGTGAAACCTGGAAACTCTTTTTTTATGATGCATGCAAATGGCCAATGTTTCGGGGATGGGATGATGATAGTCTTTGTTAATTCTGCTGAACATTGAATTGAGATAAGGATGTCTGGTTTTTGGTCTTGGGTTTTGATGATTTCTAAGCCTGTTTTTGACAATAAGTTAGTTAATTGGTCTGCTGTAGTTTTGTCAGCTTCTGAATTGCTGCTAAGAATCAAGATTCTTGGATTCTTAAGTTGCTCTGGTTTCTTTGTGGTATAGCATCTTGAATTTGCAAATTCATCTGCGGTTGGGAGTTTACTTGAGATTGTGAGTTGATCTCCTAATTTCTGATAGGTGAGATACTCTTTTGTAGTATGTTCGTTTTGAGTTGTGTAGTCAGATTTTAGAAAAGATAGCTTGATTGGAGCGGGAGATTTTTTATCTTTTGACTCAGGAGTAAATTCGATTGCTCCTTCTTTTATTGAAGTTGTGTCTCCTCTGTTCGGGAAAATGGTGATAAATGGGGATTGAGCTGATTGCATGAGCTCAGTTACCAGGCGAAGCTCCTGGACTTTCCATTGAACTTTGTAGGGGTCTTCACTCAGATTTCTAGAGGTCATGGCAAGCAATGCAAGAAACACGATAATTGGAATTAGCAATCTGGATATTGTCCAGAGGACATCTGATGAAATTCCTTTTTTGTTTCTGAAAATCATGCTGTGTTACCTGAATCTTTTGATTCCAGAATCTTTGGTTTCGTTTGCTGCTCAAGTTGGGTGATTACTTCGAAGCAGGTTGGAAGGTTTTCGTTGTTTTTTAGTTCTGTGAAATATATTGATCTATCGGGATTAATACCTTTTACTTCAAGTTTGGCTTGCATTCTTCCGGCTCTTCCGGCAAGGGAGGTTATGACAAGTTCATGAATTCCATCAGAATCAGTCATTATTATTCTTCCTACATGATTGAATTCTTCTCTCCGTTTTATTGCCTTCGGTTGACAGTCTTCTTTGTTTACAATGTCGTTTGAATATTCTGTAATATCGCAGAGAAGAAGGCAGGTTGATTCTTTTGAGCAGCTTTCTGGTCGATTGAGCAGGTGGTCAGTTCCTGATCTTTGGATCTCTAATTTTTGCCCATTTTTTGAAAGTGCGACGATTCCCAGACCACTACTGATTTCTATTGGGAGTATGCATGGTGGAATGTTTAAGTCTTTATTTGCTGCAAATGTTGCTAATGACGCAATTGTATCAAAGGTACTCATGGTTCCTGGAGATGGATTTGATTGGCCAAAGAATGCGTTGTATATTGTTAAACCTACTGAGACGAGAACTATGAGTACTATAACTGCGAAAATTGTTCCAATGAGAGACTTAATTGTGTCTTCTGTGCCAGCCATTTAATTATAATTATTTCTGAACCTTACTTGGGAGGGGTTGGTGGAAGTTTGCAGTTTGCAGGTGCTTTTTTACAATCTTCTACGCATTTGTTGTATTCTGTAAACTCTGATGACTGTTGAAGGCAGAATTGTCTTATGTCTAGTGCAGAGATTTCTTCAATCCTCTTTGCCTCTTGTGAGGTTTTGTTAGTAAACCATACAGCCATAACTATGAGTACAATAATAAGCAATGCTGCGGCTACTACTATTTCCATTGACATAGCGACTCCTTGCTTTCTTATTTGGATACCTTTTGATTTGTGTCTTCTTTTAGACAATGCTTTTCACCTCTGATGTAGTAATGTGTAATTCTAATGTCTCAGGCTGGTTGCCGGATAAACTTGAAGTGCTATGATGCGTTGAGACTCCAGCTCCCTTGAAAAACGAGTCAATTTTTCCCAGTGTTTGTGGGAATAATTTTCCAAATAATAAAGCGATTATTGTGATGAGAACGATGACTGCAAGAACTATGACAACGATCTTTTGTATTGTAAGTTCTCCCATCTTAGTAAATAAGACCCCCTAATTTTGACATGAGACTTTGACCCTGAGTTGAGTATTTGGCAATAATTATGATTCCAACAATAAGAAACAATGCCAGAATAATAAGAATAATAACTGTTTGCAGTTCAAGATCTCCCTTTTTTTT
Source organism: uncultured Methanosarcinales archaeon (assembly GCA_964576505.1). Taxonomy (GTDB): domain Archaea; phylum Nanobdellota; class Nanobdellia; order Woesearchaeales; family WJKV01; genus CAZNVD01. Next base: position 24,602 of record CAZNVD010000015.1, on the reverse strand, counting down.
AATAAGCACCACATACTGGCTGAATAGAGAGAACTTTATAAGTTTTCTTGTTACTTAGTTTCTAGAAACGTGTGTTTCTCAGCCTTCAATAAAATCACACATGGTAGTGCCGGTGAGAGATTCTGATGAATATGTTACAAGGTTGAGGCGGGCTTCGTAGGTTTCAGATTCAGATGAACCTCGGAAGTATGCTCCTGCTGTTTGGGTGGTGTACCAAATGGATGCTATGGTGTTTGAAGCGTGGATAGCTTGATAGGCTTGGTATCTTGCGTTAAATGTAGTCTCTTTTGCATGCGTATATACTATAGCCAGTTTTTTATCTATGTCTATTTTGTTTTGCTCAGGTGGGAACTGGAATATTGATGAATATGACTTTCCAGAGAATGTGTCGTTGTGATTCCTGATGTATTCCGGGAAATTGTTGATATTTTTCAATTCAGGGAATTCTATTACATCGCAGACTATGCAGAATATTGCATTTTCCTGCCTGAAAAAGTCCTTTTTTCCCGACCCCAGTTTTCTCCAGCATTCAGACATCTTTTTGGCGATGAGTGCTTTAGCCTTTTCTTCGTCACGACCTTTGAATGTTTCGAAACTAGTCGGGCAACTCAAAAGATTTGCAAAACTGTTTTGGTCAAGAAGCCATTGCTGTTTGCTTCTGCTAAGGGAATCAATGCTAGCAGAACATGAGGCTAAATTTGCTTTTTCCTTGCCTGAGTTTACAATTTGATACAATCCTAAAATCATTACAATGAGAAAGAATACTATTAAAATTGCTGAAACAATGAAGCCTGTGGTGAATTGTAATTCTGCTCTTTTATTGATCATTTGCTTTTAGTTGTTTGTTGTTAGCTATTATTAATTAGTTTTTAGTAATGTATTGATCGCATATGTTGTAGATAGAGGCGGTTTCTCCGATGACTAAGCCGTAGGTGAACCCTTTTTCTGTGTTTTCTTCAATTGAGGCTGCAACAATGTTGTTTGCTATCAATTTTTCGGTAATTTCTGGAGCAAGACCAGTATCAGCATTAATGATGAAGAAAACTGAGTTCCTTTTGCTTTTTGAGAAAGTGTAAGGTTTTGTTGTGTATGGAATTCGTGTTGATGTTTCTATTACGTTTCCGTCAGGACCACCTGTTGCACCTTCTTCCCAGGTGAATAATTGAAGTGTTGATTTTGGTAAATATTTGGTATATGTGGTGTTAGAGGTTGTCTGAGGAGGTTTGAATTCTGTGCTCATGTAACTATTGATGTCTAATGTGTCTTGCTGGTTGTTGAATCCATTAAAAGTAATTTCAGCACAAGGAACACATACTAAGTTGCTGCTTGTTGTGAATTTTTTCTTGCCTTCTCCCATTCTCCAGAAACAAGATACAAGTTCGTCTGCTAACAGCTTTTTGAGAGCTTCTTCATTTTCTGCTTCGATTGTTAAAATATTAGAGCCTGAGCCTTTTGTAATTCCAGTTTTGCTTCCCTTTTGGAATGTGATGAAGTTTTGAGTGCACTGCAGCGGGTTTCTGGCGAGTGCGTCTTCTGTGCTCATTAATGATGGGGTAAACTGGATGGTGCGGTCTCTTGATTCAACAGATAGCCTGCATGAACTCTGATATTTGATTGGGGCAAATGTTCCTGGTAATTGGCCGAACCAGACAAAGACTGCAATTGCAAATATTAGTATAAGAATTACAGTAACAAGAAATTCAATTGAAACAGCAATCCCTCTTTTTTGCATGGTGATGAGAAATAGTTTGAATATAAAAGGTATTTGATTGGATTTTTAGTTCTGTTTAGAAAAAATTGAAATGACTGAGGCTGAAATTAGAGCCAGGCTTGCAGTCATCAACATAAATGCAATAGATTGAAGAAACTGTCTGCTTTCTCCGGCTTGTGGTGCGGTTGCTGCTCCAGTAACAATTGTATCAGTAGATTCTTTTGTTTCTGTGATTGAGCCTACAACGAGAAACAGAATGAAACCTACAATGAAACTAAGCAAAAGGTATGACTCTCTCATGTAAAAAGAGTTGATTATGCTTTATATAAATGTTGTGAGTCGAAGAAACAATTACTCCTTCTTAATTTTAATAATATCACCAAGAGTAGGTGTTGTGTCTTTACTTAACTTATCTTTAGTCATTATTGGGTTAGCTGCCTCTTGATGGACTAACTTTTTGTTTAGCTTTTTTCCAATGGCGCGAGCGGTGTCAAGCGATGGGATAAACCTGCTGTTTTCTACTTTGTGCAAAATTGATTCTTTTACATTGATAAATTGAGCGAAAGTTGGCTGATCCATGTTGCGCGAAATGCGTTCCATTTTGAGAATAGCACCTATATCTTCTACAACATATTCTTCAGCTGGTTCAATTGATCTTACTAATTGCCTTGGTTGTTTAGGTGCTGTTGGGCTGGCTGATCTTATGACTCTGCCGTATTTGGTGCAGTTTTTGCATACTCTAAGTTCAGTGCCTTCAATTTTGGTGACTGTTAATTCTCCAGATCTTCCACACATTTCGCAATCCATGCTGATTATGATGGCGCTGGGTATTTTTAAGCTTTGCCTGTTGGTGTTATTGCATTACAAATATTTAAATGGCTGTTAAGTTTCTTGATTTCATGAACAATAAGGGGATGGTGCTTTCTGATCTTGTGGAGATAATACTGGTGCTTTTGGGGCTGATATTAGTCATGATAATTGTTGCTGGAATCTTGAGTCAGGGTTGAAACAGTAGTTTTTTAAATGGTTTAAGCACTTCTTTTTTATGGATCAAGAAGTTGATTTTGAATTTGTAATTCCTGATAGGCTGCTTCCTGTCCTGGAAGACCGTGGAATTGATGGAGAGCTTCTTTGTGATGTTGAATTCTGGAAAGGAATTGTTGATACTTTTGCACTTGAAGGTGCTTCTGTTTTTTATACTGTTGTGATTAAAGGACTTAAGATTGGGGAAGAGAAGTTTCTTGAGAAACCTGAGGAAAAAGTGCATGGAAAGATGCTTGCAGATGATGTTCTTGACGAGTTTCCAGATGAAGGAATGTCAGTTTACTTTGAGATATATGGTGCTATAATTCCTTAGAAAATTCTAATTATGAATTATTGTATATGGAGAATGCTTCCTGGCTGTTCTTGCCCTGGTAAACAATTGCTGAAATTGCATTTGATAGTTTCATAGCTTCTTTCAGATCGCGCTGGTGAAGGTTTCTACCGACTGCGCATCCAGCGCAACCTGCTATGTTAATTTGTTCATTGAGAATTTGAAGGAATGTTTTTACATTCTTGCTTTCACCACCAGAACAAATTACTTTTGTGTTGCCTGCGGCGGCAACTACTTCTTTAAATGATTCTGCGAATCTGTTTCCGGAGCTTCCATAGTTAACTTTCACTATGTCTGCGCCTAAGCTGGTTGCTACGCCTGCGCCTCCTGCTACAAGGTGAACGTCAGTTTCATTGCTGACTGCTTTTCCGCGCGGATACATCCAAATCATTGCAGGGATTCCTGCTGCATGAGCGTCGGCAATCAATTCACCGGCTTCACTCAGCATATCAGATTCAAATTCTGAGCCAAGGTATATTGTGTAGCCTACTCCTACAATATTGAATTTTGATTGTAATGCAATAATCTGCTCAGTGGGAACATGCTGTAATGATATTGGATCTTTTTGCTTTGTGTGAACGAGATTTGATTTTCCGTTTGCCTTGACAATGTATGGTAATGTGGGATATGCTGGCCCGTATCTTGTGATTGTTCCGTAGTGGGTAGAGAATGCGCCAAGCTGGCAGCTTCTAGCTAATTTGAATAAATGATCAGGGTTGCTATGTTCTATTGGAATCTGACCAATGTCTGACTTACCATAGAAATCGTCATTCAAGTGTTCTATTTTCTGGTCACCAGAGAAAATTGCAATGTTTTTTGTGAATTTGCATATTGTTTGCATGTTTTTTGCAAATTGTGCTCTTTTTGCAGATGGAACATCTGCTGGAATGATTATGTCGTCTGATTTCATAATTATGAAGAAAGAAAAAGGATACTTAAAGGTTGTGCTGGTGTATATTCTATGTTTCCAGTTGCGTGTGGATCTAAGATTCTGGGTTGCAAATGAAACAAAAATTGAAAAAAAGAAAAGTGATAAAAAATAATTACTCTTCCAGCATATCCACAGTCCAGATCTTGATTTTCTTGCTGGTTACATCTTTAGCATTATTACAAACAATGACATTGATGTTGCTTTTTTCTGCAGCTTCAACAAGCTTTTTATCAGCTTCGCCATCGAGAATAATTGCTTCGACATTTGTAAGATTCTTAATTGTCAGCACAAGTTCAGTTAATGGAACCCGGCCAAGCATTTTGAAGTCTTTGTCTAAGCAGAGTGCTGCCCGTGAGCCTACTAGGTCTTCAGCCATATCTTTTAATTGGGCTTTCTGACTTTTTGTTACAGCGCTTTTTGAAGCAGGGGCTTGTGGTCTTTCAGATCTTTCTGTTCTTTCAGCAGGTTTTGATTCGACTTTCTTGTCTTTATCTTTCTTATCTTTAGCAGACACTCGTGGAACTGGCGCTTCAGAAATTCTGGTTCTTTTTGTAGCTACGTTCTTTGCAATTTCCTGAATTGGTTTCTTGGCTGCAAGAGCGTACATGATCTCTTTCTTAGTGATCTCTTCTACTTCTCTTCCATCAGGAGCTTTTGTTGCAAAGTCTGCTTCTGTTGTTGATGCTAATTCTTTTAGAATTAAATCTCCACCACGGTCTCCGTCAACGAATGCGATGCACACTTTACGTTTACACAAGTCTTTAATGGTTGGTGGAACTGATGTTCCGTTCATGGCAATGGCATTTTTCATACCATGTTTCAATAGGTTGAGAACATCTGCTCTACCTTCAACAAGAATAATTTCTTCTGATTCTTCAATAGCAGGACCAGCTGGAAGTTTGTCTTTTCCGTAACTGGTAATTTCAAGTTCTCTTACTGATTGAGCAACTTCATCTGCAATTTCGTGTGAATCTGGAAGAACGCGTTCTTCAAGTTCTTTAAGAAGCGCTTTTGCTCTGTCAAGAACGAATTTTCTTTTTGAGATTCTGACGTCTTCAATTCTTTCAACTTGAATCTTAGATTCGCAAGGACCGATTCTCTGGATAATTTCGATTGCAGCTCCGATAATGGATGTTTCTGCTTTATCTAATGAAGAAGGAATAATGATTTCGCCTTTAGTAACCCCGCTTTTTGTGTCTACGTTTACTTCAATTCTTCCGATGCGTCCACTTCTTTGAAGTTCTCTTAATTCAAGATCTGTACCTAAAAGACCTTCAGTTTGTCCGAAAATAGCGCCAATGACATCTGGTCTTTCAACATTTCCTTTGATTTCAATCGAAGCATGAATAATGTATTTTGCTGATACTAAACTGATTTTTCCCATGGTTAATCACCTTTTCCATGCTTAACGGTAATAGAGAATAGAACTAACAGGTGGTCGTTCCTTGTACTCAAAAGTGAATGCGGTTATGACCACGGGATTCAATGAATGTGATGAAACATATTGAAAACTTTTTTCAAAGTTTTCAAATCCAAAAATTTGCCAGCTAAAAAAACAGGCAAATTTTCGTATATTGAATAATAAACGTTCTATTCGCTATTTGTTGAGCGATAGCTTAAATATGAGTTATGATATTTATAAATGTTCCGTTTTTTGACTTAATGAAGGCTTGGAAGGCTGATTTCGTTGATTTTGGATTTTTTTGCCTTAATAGAATCAAGATTTTTGAATGAGAATTACATCTTCACTGTGGCTAAAATCAGAATCACATGTCACTAATTTGGCTTTAACTTCTCTTGCGGCTGCCAAGTTGATTGCGTCTATAAGGCTGGTATCTGGGGCTGATTTTCTTAATTGTTTTTTAATTTCTGCTGATCTTAGTGCAATGGATTCTGAAATTGCAAGTATCGATGATTTGCTTTTCATGTAGTCGAAGAATGGCTGAAATTCCAGGCTTTCGCGGCAGAATTTATCTGCTAATTCGGCAACTACCATAATTGTAGTGCAATTTTTAGTATTTTGAATTATTTCTTCTACTTGCAGTCCTATTTTAGTTCCGCTGAAATTCTCCATCCAGGCGGAGCTATCTATCAGGTGATCGTATTTCATGTGAGATGTGCTTTTTATCCGCTTTAGTCATTTTGATGACTCTTGGGAGTTTGCCATACATTGATTTTGGAACTTTTAGATTCGGCTCTATTAGAATTTTCAGCACGACTTCGTAGCTGGGCGCCTGATGTCTTGTTTTAAGCACATCTAGAAGTTGCTTTGTTTCTTCTGATATTTGAATTGTTGTTGCCATAACTATAGTTATAGTTATAAGTTAATAAACTTTTTTATTTACGAAAATAACTATATAAACAAGTGTTTCGTTTAATCACTTATGGATTTAGGTGGGTTGAAGACTGAGCTGAGGCTGCGCAATTATAGTCCAAAGACTTCTAAGATATATGAATATTTTGTTGGAGATTTTTTTAGCCGCTGTAAAAAAAATATAGCTTCAGTTGATAAAAATGATGTTAAATCATACATGGGATACTTAATGGAGGATCGTGAATATAAAGCTACAAGTGTGAATCTTGCGTTGTCTGCACTTCGTTTCTTTTTTGAGGAAGTAAATGAGACTCCTTTTTTCCGTGATATTAAGAAACCTAAAAGGCCTCAGAAGGTGCCAACGGTGTTAACAAAGGATGAAATTGCTGCTTTGTTTGGGCAATGCAAAACAATGAAGCAAAAACTTCTACTTGGATTTATGTATGGCTCAGGTCTTCGGGTAAGTGAAGTTGTAAATCTGAGAAAAGGAAATTTTGAACTTAATGATGCGTTTGGTTCTGTCTTAAGTGGTAAAGGACAAAAAGATCGGTTGTTTATTCTTCCTAAAAATTTGATAAGTGATCTTAGAACTTATTTTGAAGAACATCCTGATCTTGATTATTTATTTCCTGGTAGAGATGGTGGGTTGATGACTGTTCGAAATGTGCAGATTCTTGTAAAACGGGCAAGCAAGCGGGCGGGAATTACGAAACGGGTGTTCTGTCATGCATTGCGGAGTTCGTTTGCAACGCATTTGCTTGAACGGGGAACTGATATCCGGGTGATTCAGGAATTACTCGGTCATGCGAATTTGCAGACAACTCAGGTTTATACTAAAGTTTCACGTGAACAATTAAAGAAGGTAGTTAGTCCTTTTGATTAAAGGTTTCTTATAAATTGACTATGAATAAACCGAATGTATTTTAAAGAGATGAAATCTGAAATTAGTGTTTGAATACATAAAGATACATAAAGTGATTAAAATGGCAGAAATGAATTGGAATGAAGCTCATAGATGCGTTTCTCAATATATTGCAAAAAACTGTCCTCCTGAACAACTGATTGCTGCAATAGTTCATGGAAGTCTTGGGTCACAGCCTGATAATTACAGACCTGGGATCAGTACTTTAGATTTGTTTCTGATTCTTGAAGGACATGGTGTTGAGGTCAAATCAGATCAGGGAATACAAACTACTCTTTGTGGTATAAGTGATTTTTTTCAAGGGGTTAATCACGGCAGTACAATTCTTTTTAATGTAGTCTGTGCAGGTAAAGTATTGCAGATGTCTCAAGCTCATTATGAATTGAAAGATTTATTTTCTAAAATGAAATCAGGAGAATTGAAAGCTGATGCTGATGATCTGGTGAGACGAACGCATCATTGCCTTGGTGAACGATTGACAAAGGCTTTTTCAGCTTATCTAAGACTTGATGATCCTCTACCTGTGCTTCACAATTGCGAAAGGGCTCTGTTTGCAATGGGTTCTCTTCATTGTGCAAAGACTCAAAAATCTGTACCTGTTTATCTTCCTGATATCCGGAATGAAGTAAGAAATCTGGATGATATTTGTCCAGGCTTTGAATCTTTGTTTCAGCAAACTCAGGATGGTTTTGATAATCTTCTGGAAACCAAAACTGGAGACTTTAAAGACGCAGCTACAAATCCAGTAGGTCAAGTGCTTTTGGCAACTGAACAATTCTTTTATACATTTTATTCATTGTATTCCCGAAGATTTTTTTTTGATGATGAATACATGCAACCTCGATTTGTACGATTTTTAGAACTTTTTGCTGATTTGGCACAAACAGGATTAATTGGAAATGTAAGTAACATGTATGTCAAATTTCTTCCATTGACTCAACAGATTCGCTTTGTTGACCACAATAATAGAATCAGAGAACTTACACACTATCCAAATATGCGTGAGAATGCCCGTGCGATTGGGTATTCTCCTGAACAACTTTTGGCTAAAATTAAGGAGAGTAAAGATAGAAAGAAAACTCCTGAAGCTTGACTATTACTTCTTTTCTTCATCAACAAGAAGTTTTGCAATAGCTCTGATTCCTTTGCCTTTACCTTTTTCGTATCTTGGAATAAGATGAATGTGAAGATGATCAATAGCTCGGCCTGCGGCTTCGCCTTCATTGATGCCTATTGTGTAGCCACGTGGCTTGTGAGATTTGGAAATTTTATCTTTTACGGCAAACATCAGGTTGAACATTTCCTGAATTGTTTTTGATGGGCAGTCAAACAGACTTACGATGTGATCTTTAGGAATTATTAAGGTGTGACCTTCGGTTGCAGGTGTTTGATCATAAATAGCAAATGCGTAATCGTTTTCTGCAATAATTGGTTCTGATTTTGTCTCAAGTATTCTGCAAAAACTGCATGTTGTGTTTTTCATGTTTCTTTTAATTTTTATTTTTTTTATTTATTTTTAGATTTTTTTTCTTTTTTTCTTTTTATTTTTAATTTTATTCTTATTTATTTAAATTTTAATTTTTGATCCTGCTCATAAGGAATGTTAAGTTCTAGTGCAATTTCTGCTTTCTGCAATTCGCATCCAATATCAAAGGTGTGGCTCATGTCTGAGATTGTCTGCTCTGCTGCGAGTTTTTTGTAGACTTCCATTGCTGATTTACCAAAGTATATATCCATTAGGTTTCCTGCAATATCCAGGTGAAGGACTTTAATTTGTTTATCTTCTACTGAGATTACAAGATTGCCTCTAGGATCGCTGATTTTTGGCTGGTGAGCTGGTCCTTGGGATACCAATGCATTTACTTCATCTGTGTCTTTCACATTGTGGAATGCGTGGATACAACTAACTGTAATGCTGACAAGATGTTTCTTTTGTTTCATTGCTTCTTGAGAAACAATAGATGCAAGGTTCATTAGAATATGTTTGAGCTTTCTGAAAATGTCTAGTTGTTTTATGTGACATAGTACATACCAATTATCGCCAGCTTCTACAATTTCAAGGTGCTCGTCTTTAGGGCCGATTATCTGGCTTCCATCAAACTTGTAGTGATTGTCATGAATTGCAGTCGGATTGTTTGGGAAGTAGACGCTGACTACGTTGAGGACTTCTTTGATTTCGTTTTGTACAACTCCAAACCTTTTTATCAGATGAAGATTACGGTAGATAATGTCATCTACTTCGTGTCCAGTAACTTTGAATCCTGAGAGATCTGTAGGGAAGACTTCAGGTTTTGACTGGCCGTATGGAAATTCCTCAGGTTCACCCCAGGATTCATGTGGTTCAAGGCCTGCGATGAAATCGTGAAGCTTAGAAGTATCCTTTTTTCTGTAATCTATAATCTGGACAGAAGCGCAGAATCTTTCAATTGCATCAATTGGAATATTTTTGTCAATGATTGAGTCTTCGAATCCTACAATTCTATGTTTTTTGTCAACTCCATTTGATGATAGGGAAATGAGGGCTGCTCCGCTATTGTTTAGATCAACACCGCAAACAATTATGTATCTAACTGTTTTGTGTCGCAGACAATTTCTTATGATTGTTGAGATGCCTTCTGATCTTGAATATAGATTTCCAAGAATGCAGTAATCATCTTTTTGTAATGAGTCTGCAATGCGCTCTTTTTTTGTCCACAGAGTAAGAATTCCAACCGGGCTGGCGGGATTACCAAATAATAACCGATCTCCCATGTGTACTTTATGCATGGTGGTAGCAATTTTCCTGCATTTATAAAATTACTCTGTTTGTATTGAAAAAGAAAGAGTTTCTGACTGATTCTGTTGATTTATATTTTACTATAATGCGGGTCTGAGGAAGCTTCTTGTTCAGCTGAATCAGAAGACTTCAGATTTATGACAGTAGTCCTTCTTTCATTTGAAGTTTCAATCTTCAAGTACCTGCAGATGTCAATTGCAGTTATTCGGAAGTTTATCGGCTTGTCGGATACAATTTCCAATGCTGCAAAACTTCTATTTGGATATGTGTGGATAGCTGCAAATCCTTTTTTTCCTGTAGCTATTGCTGTAATTCCAGATTCATCTTTTTCTTTTGGTGAATAGTAAAAACTGTTTGGTCCATTAATAATGTCTCCAATTACTGCGGGAGTGTGAAGTCTGATCAATTCATCTATTGAGTTTTGATCTTTGAGAAGATCAGATGGACATATTGCGTCCAGACAATAGTGTGTACCTTCTAAATCCGTTGGTCTTATGCTAGGTAGATAGCGTTTTGTGTCACACTTACTTTTGACTTCCTGCGAGTTTCGTGAAATTATGTGGGATTGCAAGGATACTCTTTCGATTCTTAATTCATTGATAAGATAATTCAAAGCTGCTTCGTAGTCAAATTCATTGCATGAGAAAATGTCAACTGCTGCATATGATCTGTTTGTGCGGATTGCAATGTGACTTTCTGCCACAACAAGGGAGGATGTCCGGGTAGATTTGTATGCTACTGTCCACGGACCAGCAATTTTGCGCATATTGATAATGTCAACAAGATTGAGAAGGATTTCTTCGAGATACCTTTTATCTCTTTTTGTGGGGGGTTCACTGTTTCCTCCTACAATGAGATGATTTCCGTGTTTGTGAATAGTTTTAGGTATCACTTATGTTTGGATTTTATGTTTGAATTAGATTTTAAGCATTTCTAGAATAAATAATCTGAATCAAGAAACTATGAATCTGCGCCACAAAGGCTTTAAATATCTGTAATCTCTTTTTAGGTCATGAACACAGACGCGAAGATTGAACTTATAAAGGGATTTGCAGAAGAAATTGTAACAGAAGATGAATTACGGAATCTGTTTGAGACTAAGAAACATCCTGTAGCTTATGATGGATTTGAGCCTTCTGGTATTGCTCCAATCCACTTTGGGCTTCTTAGGGCAGTAAATCTGGCTAACATGATGAAAGCTGGAGTAAAGTTTAAACTCTACCTAGCAGATTATTTTGCTTATGTAAATAACAAACTTGGCGGAGATATGGATGCGATCAGGAACGCAGGAAAATATTTTGTTGAAGTCTGGAAGGCATGTGGAGTGGACATTGATAATGTTGATATTGTGTGGGCAAAGGATATCATGGATGGTATTGAGTACTGGGATAGAACTCTTACTATTGCTAAACAAGTTTCCCTTGAGAGAACTATGAGAGCAGTTACGATTATGGGTCGAAAACAAGGAGAAAGCTTGAGCATGGCTCAGTTGTTTTATCCTACAATGCAGGTTACTGATATTTTCCACATGGATATTGATATTTGCCAGCTTGGAATGGACCAGCGCAGGGCAAATATGCTAGCCCGGGATATTGCACAAAAGCTGAAATGGAAAGTGCCGGTGGCTGTGCATCATCATATTCTACTTGGATTGCAGGGTGTTCAGAAGAAAGGAACTGATGAAGAAACTTTGATGGCATCGAAGATGTCAAAATCTGATCCTAAATCTTGTATTTACATGCATGACTCATTTGATGAAATCAAAAAGAAAGTGTCTACTGCATTTTGTCCTGAGAAGCAAGTTGAAGGAAATCCTTTACTTGAATATTGTAAACATATTATTTTCAAAGCGACTAATGATATTACTATTGAAAGAAATGCAAAGTTCGGGGGAGATATTTCGTTTGCATCATATGCTGAAATTGAGAAGGCATTTGTTGAGGGAAAATTACATCCAGTTGACCTGAAGAATGGGGTTACTGCAGAACTTGACAGACTCATTAAGCCATTTAGAGAATACTTTGAAAA
>CAZNVD010000015.1:0-12535 GCA_964576505.1 uncultured Methanosarcinales archaeon | reverse complement strand
AGGACCTGTCCCCACAAAAGGAAAATTATAAAAATACTTTGAAAAGAATAAAAAGGCAAATGCGCTCTACGAAGGTTTGAAAGCACAGAAAATTACCCGCTAAATGGTAAAATAGTATTGGTGTTAATGCGTCATATTCATGGCTGAAGAAAAAAAAGAGATTGATAAGCAGATAAAAGAGCTTAAGGATAAAATCAAGGATGATAAGAAACTTGATGATGATGCTAAAGTAAAAAAAGTTAATGACCTTATTTCTGATAGTTTGAAAGATCTTAAAACAGAGAAAGAAAAGATCGCGGTGCTTCGCAAGGTTGATAAGAAAGAGCTTGAAAAATTCTATGGTGGCCATGAAAAAGAATTAACTCTTATTGAAGAAGATTATGATGGCAAAATTGAGCCAAAATATTTCTGGATTATCGGGTTTATGCGCGATGATCTTGGGATGAAAGAAATTTTGAAGATTCTTGATACATATTCTGCTTCTGAAGCCTCTGGATTTTACCAGAAAATGGGAGCTGGTATCGGCGGATTGCAGGATCGCGTAGGAAATTACATGGGTACTGTTGGCAATTTGTTGAAGAATTTCTTTAAGTATATGCGTGAAATGAAAATTCTGAAAAGTTTTCTAACTCTTATTGAAGAATCTAACAAAATAATGGGAGATCGTAAATTCGTGATTGATCTTCACAGTGATTTCAAGAATGCTGCTGAAATTGCTCTTAAGGCGCGATGGATTGATGTAGTTGAAGGCGGTACCCAGAATAAAGGATCGGTCCTGGGTTTGGCGCAGCAGGTTGGATTTGGTACCTTGCCTCAATTATTTTTCCATACTCATGTTCGCAAACCGGAAGATGTTGCTGATGCAGTTAAGAATTATGAAAAAGAAATGCCTCAGATGGTTCGTGACATATTGATCAGAAAACTGAAAGAATACATGCATTGGAGAGAAGATACATATACTGCTTACATTCATCGTAAGAATATTTTGCTTGCGAATATTAAACAGATATATTACAGTATTAAGACTTATATTGAATGGTTAAAGCCTCTTCTTCGAACTCTTAAAAGAATGCAAATGGATTCTGATATGAAGGATTCGGCAGATATTCTGGCTGCAATTGAACAGAGTATTATTGAAGTGCGGTTATTTGGAAAGGCTGCAAAAAACGGAAAGTATAATGGTATTGTTGATGTGAGTCTTAGATTCAGGACATTTCCTGAGGCGCGATATGATCAGAGATCTCAGAGTAATGTTATAACTCATTCCGGCAGAATTGAACTTGTGCTTAGATCGCGGATAATGACTGATGACCAAATTGCAGCGTATAAAGTATGGCAAGAAAAAGATGATGTTGATTTGTTGACTGGATATCTTGAGATTTCGGAAGATAACTTGAATGATATGGCCAAAGATATGTGGACTTATATTACTGAGGCTGAGAAAGAAAAAAGTGATAAAGAGCCGAAGAAGGAAGAGAAAAAGGAAAAGCCTTCGGGTAAGGCATATGAACCATTTGTTGAAATTTTCAGAGGATTCCGAGATATAGGAAAAGTGTTTATTCCTGACATAAAAAGCGGTGCTGATAAGAAGGACGCAGCTAAAAGTGATGATGAGAAAGACAAAAAAGATGCAAGGGAAGATGCAGCTAAAAAATTGTGGACTTTGTATAATGTTTATAAAAAATCAAATCGGATGGTAACGTGGTGATGAAATGGGATTAGCTTTTATCGGAGCGGGATTAGGTCAGGTGAGTGATATTCCTACACGTGGTGTTGATCTATTGCAGAAGGCTGACATTGTTTATGTTGATGGATACACAGCACAGTTAGGTTTTACTCCTAAAGATTTGCAACAAGCGCTTGGAATAAAAGATGTTGTGGTTGCTGATCGCAAGTTGCTGGAAGATGATGCTGAAGCAGTTGTAGATAATGCAAAGAACTCTGAAATAGTTCTGCTTGTTGGAGGAGATCCTTTTGCTGCAACTACTCATATGAGTCTTGTGATTCTTGCGAGAGATAAGAAAGTGCCTATTACTGTTGTTCATAATGCATCAATTTTTACTGCAGTGGGTATTACCGGGCTGCAACTTTACAAATTCGGGAAGACGACATCATTGCCTTATCAATTTGAGCAGGAAATGGCATTATCTGTGTATGAATCAATCAGGCTGAATAAAGAGATGGGAATGCATACGCTTATTCTGCTTGATATTCGTGCAGATGAAGGAAAATTTATGACTATAAAAGAAGCTATGACAACTCTTGAAGCTATGGAAAAGCAGCAGAAGATGGAAGTAGTTGGTCCTGGGGCTATTGTTGTCGGGTGCAGCAGGCTTGGAAGAGAAGATCAGGCGATTGCTGCCGGTAAATGGGGTAGTGTGAAGCGGGCTGATTATGGAAAGACTCCACACTGTTTAATTATCCCCGGCAATTTACATTTTGCTGAAGAGGAAGTTTTGAAAAAACTATATTGGGTGTAACATGACTGTATTTGACTATTTTATTACATTAACTTCGGATTTGCTTAATGGTCCTCTTGGTCACATTGTGACTGCGATAGTCATACTTATTCTTGGACTTATTCTGGGATTATTGGCTGGAAGTCTGGCACAAAAATTATTGCATCAATTGGAGGCCGACAAAATTTTATCAAAAATTCATATTCACTTTTCAGTTGAAAGATTTTTGGGAAGGCTTATTTCATATGTCATTTATTTTATGGCTTTTATTGCGGTGCTTTCACAGTTTCAGATAGCTTCCTTTGTACTTAATATTATGTTTTATGCACTTGCTGCCTTTGTAGTATTTTCTTTGTTACTAGCTGTCAAAGATATTGTTCCTAATGTTGTGTGTGGTCTGCTTTTGTTCAGGCGTCCAGAATTTAAGCCCGGGACTGTTATTGAAATACAAGGGATTAAGGGAGTGGTTGAGACACTTGATATTTTGTATATTGTTATTGAAATCCGAAAAGGAGAGAAAATGATTATTCCTAATGTAATGTTGTTTAAAGAGAAAAAGAGAGTTAGTGAATTGAAAAATAAAAAGAATAATTAAAGTAAAAAAAATTAATAAAAAAATTTGAATTTATTATAATGATTCTAACATGCTTACAACGTGCCAGATTTGACTTCTGGTGTATGATTGCATATTTGAATTTTCAGCGATGCCATCAAGTTCATTGATTGCATTATGCGCTGCGAGAGAAACTTCCTTGTTTGATGTCAATTCGTGAATGACTTTTTCAACTTTTTCTTTTACTTTTTTAGGTGTTTCCTGGTCTTCCTTGATCTCTTCAAGGATACCTACGATATCTTGAATTTGTTGTGTTGCTTCCATTGCTCATCACTCCTTGTCCTTTTTCATTTTTTTCATGACTTCTTCCTGAGTTTTCTTGAGTTTTTCTTTCAGCTTTTCTTCCTGTTTTTCAAGACTGTTGATTCTGATCTCTGTGGTTTTCTGCTTTTCTTTTAACTCATCTTCTAATTCAGCTTTAGTTTTTTTGACCATGATGTTGCCCACAATTTTATAGGCGTCTTTTTTGTCCTTGATTTCAGCTAGAGCTGATTCTATTTCGCTGAGTGTCATCTGAAATCGCTGACGCTGTTGGGCGAGGTTCTGCATACTTTGCTCCAAAAGTTGGAGTTGCTGAAGTTGTTCTTTTTCATCCATTGTCTACAATCTCTTTTGTTTTCTCGTATGTTTCAGCAGCGTTAACCACTGAAAAAGTAATAGCTTTCAACGCTTTTGCGTCCTCAGCAATAATATGTAAGCAATCGTCCTGCATTGAAACTTTGAATCTCTTTAGTTTCAAATTTTTATATTCTGTTTCAAGAAGTCTCTGCAATTTTGGGTCGTCAATTTTTATTGAGACATGATAGCTCATCGTGCTTTAAAGACAGTTGCTTTTGTTTGTGTTTTGTAAAACATACGTCCGCCGCAATAAGGGCAACGCATTTTTCTTTGTGAGTATTCAGGTCTCACTTCTTTTTCGCACGTAAAGCATTTGTAGTCTGCCATTTGATGATTATTAAGCTGGTACGTAAGCACGGCCAGTAAATTGTTTTTCGCACTTTTTGCATGCCCAAATGCCTGCTGCGACACGAGTAACCTTTGGAGCCTTACAGAATGGGCAAATATGCTTTGCTTTCTGTTCTCTTTCGACTTTCTCAAGCCTTACTTTGATGGTTCTACCATATCTTGGCCCAAATCTAAGAGTCCGCGCATGTGTTCTTTTAGCCATTTTATGTAAATACATAGGTATTTGAGAGGGTTTCTTTATAAGTTTTGCGTTTTAGGTGCAGATAGAGTAAAACTGGCCAGTTAAGACAATTTATGGCTTTTGAGGGTTTTTGGAAGGTAAAATATTTATATCTGGGAGTTGCAGAACTTTGAAATGGCAAATTCAAATTCATCAAATGGATTTTTTTATTTGTCTACTTTTGAGTTATTTACAGAAAAAAATCAAATGTATGCAGATGTTTATGTTAAATATGAAGGTCCAGGTAACCTGGAGCATGATTATTTTGTGTGCTGTTCTTCAATTGAAGGTCTAGTTCAGAACGGTGAAAAAGTTTATGTTCTTCTAAATCAGAATAATATTAACAAAAAAATTACCCTTGCAAATTTTGGTCTTTTAGGTCTTGTTGTTGATTTATTTGTTGATGCAGAAGAGCTTTTTGATGAAGCTTTAAAGCGGGGAAAAGAGCAGTATTCTCGGTACCATTTTAATTAGATCAATTTCTGCTAGCACATAGCGATTTTTAAGTTGTGGAATTATGCTCTGATTTTTAGAAACTATACCTAAGTAATTCCACAACATTTAAAAGTCACCCTACTAAAAACCAAGTACAAACAACTTATTTGGGGTTGTAGTGTAGCTTGGTCCATCACTCCAGGTTTGGGACCTGGTAACCCCGGTTCAAATCCGGGCAGCCCCACCTTTTATTTCTCCGGTATTACAATAGAGATTTGAACCGGAACCGGTTCACCCGAAAAACGCTTTGCGTTTTTGGGCCCCAAAAGTCATCCAATTTTTATTTGATAGATGACTTTTTAGGGAATCCGGGCAGCCCCACCTTTTATTTCTCCGGTATTACAATAGAGATTTGAACAAAGTTTTCTCTTCAGTGATGCATTTGATTCAATAGTTTCTTAAGATTCCTGAATCTTTTATACTGCTACTTCTTTTAAAGAAGATTGCTGAGAAACAGAGTTAAGATTCGGTTGAACGAATGTCTTTTCAATCTCTTTGTTTGCGGCTTTGACCAGACCATGGAATAATGGATTTGGCTTAAGCAGAGAGGATGTCAATTCATTATGACCCTGGGATGCTATGAAATAAGGGTGTGATTTTAATTCAAGGAATTCCATTAAGGTTCCATCTTTGCTTTTTCCGCTGAATAATAATCCAGCATCTTCTAAAAGCCGGATGTATTCTGGATTTACTTCGTAGCGATGTCTGTGGCGCTCGTTAATAATTGCTGCATTGCTGTATAATTCTGCAAGTAAACTCTTTTCTGAAACCTGTGCGGGATAAGTACCGAGGCGCATTGTTCCTCCCATTTTCGAAATTGATCGCTGAGATTTCATCAGGTCAATTACAGGGTGGGTTGTGTCAGGCGAAAGCTCACTTGAATGTGCGTCTTTTAGCCCGCACATGTTGCGGGCAAATTCGATTACCGCAAGCTGGAATCCAAGGCAAATTCCTAAGAATGGAATTTTGTGTTCTCTCACATATTTGATGAGTGTGATTTTTCCTTCGCATCCTCTTTTCCCGAATCCGCCTGGAATAATTATTCCATCAATACCTTGAAGAACATCCTCAACTTTTATTGCTCCATCTTCTATTTTTGAAGTATCAAGAAGCTTGATCTTAACTTTGGTATTTTCGTGGCTGCCTGAGTGTTGGAGAGCTTCGATTATGCTTTTGTAAGAATCTGCTAAATCAGTATATTTGCCACAGATGG
Organism: uncultured Methanosarcinales archaeon; assembly: GCA_964576505.1. Lineage (GTDB taxonomy): Archaea > Nanobdellota > Nanobdellia > Woesearchaeales > WJKV01 > CAZNVD01. The sequence continues at coordinate 6,569 of CAZNVD010000015.1, read as the reverse complement.
CAATTGATATTGATTTGTTTGCTGACTTAAGTTGATTCACATATTGTTTCCATAGAGTGAGGTCTTTTTGGGTTTCTAACTGAAGCTTTTTTCCTACTGCTTCCAGCAATCCTTCAGATTCGAATATCATTGGTAATTCATATACGCTTTCTACGTCTGGATCAGAGATGATGTATTCAGGCCTGACTCCAGTGAGCCAATGAATTTTAGACTTTGTTTTCTCAGTTAGTTTTTGTTTGGACCTTCCTATGAAAATGTCAGGGAATAATCCACGCTCTCTGAGAAATATTGTGGACTGCTGAAGAGGCTTTGTTTTCTGCTCTCCCTGTTCGTCAATAACTGGAATGAGTCCAAGATGGACAAGAACTGAGTGATTGTCTGGCAGTTTCATTTTCATTTCTCTTACTGCTTCAAGGAACCACATATTTTCTAAATCTCCTACAGTTCCTCCGATTTCGATAAGCATAATGTCTGCTTTTTCTTGTTCAGCTATTTCCTGCCAGCGCCTTGTAATTTCGCCTGTGACATGAGGGATAACCTGAATTGTTTTTCCTAAAAATTTACCTTCTCTTTCTTGCTCAATCAATGATTGGAGAATCTTTCCCGAGGTTAGATTCCAGTCACCTTTGCATGTGATTCCCATGAATCGTTCGTAGTGGCCGAAGTCTAAATCAACTTCAGTTCCATCATCAAGAACAAATACTTCTCCATGTTCTACCGGGTTCATGGTACCGGGATCAATATTGAGATAGCCGTCACATTTTACTGGAACCACTTTGTATTGAGGAGTTAATAATCTGCCAATTGATGCGACTACAATTCCTTTTCCCAAGCCTGAAAGAACTCCGCCTGTTACAAAAATAAATTTTGTAGTAATCATTAGTCGTCGGAAAATTTGCTGATTTTTAAGCGTATAGTGGCTCAAACATAGCGAATTCAATATATCTAAAATGAATTCGCTATTAGCAAATTCATTCAATTGCTCAATTAATTAATGAATTTGCTACATTTCGATTGGAGTATAGAATTGACACTGATTGGAATCAGTCCAATTTTGACTCAGCTACGCATTTAAAGACTAAAATTGTAGTACTTCTGGGGTGATATCTATGAGAACTGCAATATATTTTTTGGTGTTGAGTGTATGTGTAGTGTGTGCAGAAGCTAGTATCTTAATTCAGGAAGTGTATCCAGATCCTATTGGATCTGAGAGTGATGGAGAGGGAGTATTGATTGTTAATAGCGGAAGTGTGGGAATAAATCTCAGTGGATATGTAATAAAAACTCAGACTGCGGCTACAGATGCGGTACTTCCTGGTGTGATTCTTGCACCAGGACAACTGTTTCTGGTTGCTGATGGTGGATGGAGTACTGGGCGGGATAATCTGAGCTGGCCGTTAGCTGATCATGAAGAGGAGATAACACTTGGAAATGCTGCTGGCGGAGTAAGTGTGATGCATGGAAGTGTTATTGAGGATGCAGTTGGGTGGGGAAGTGTGAGTGATTCTGGGTTGTACGAGGGTCAACCTAGTTCTGTTCCTGCAAGTGGAAAATCGTTGCAAAGAGTTAAGGATTCAGGAAATAATTCAGCTGACTTTGTAATTGATGTCCCTTCATGGAAAGTTGGACTGGGCGCGCAGCAGACTACTGAAACTGAAGAACGCATTGATGTTGTGCTGGAGTTGTCGAATAGTGCGCCTCGGATCAATGCGGTTTTACAATATGAGGGAGATCAGGTTGTACTTACACCAGGCGCTTTTACTCATGTGAGTTTGTCTGTAATGGTGGAGGATGTTAATGGAGCTGGTGATATTGTGGAAGTTACTGCTTTGTTTGGAGAGGAAAGCAGTGTGCTGAATAAGAGCCAAGTTGTAAATGAAACTACATCTTTGTTTGAGGGAACAATAAGGATTCCTTATTATCTGCCCGCTGGAAATCAATCTGTTTTGATTACTGCAAAAGATAAAGAAACTGCCTCATTCGAAAGATTGTATTTCCCGCTGGCCACACTTGTGGCATTTGAGCTTGAGGAAAAAACACTTGTGCTTTCGGGTGCAGGATTGTCTGCGAAAACCAGAATTGAAAATCTTGGAAACACAGGTGTTTCATTTTCAGCTTATGGTGGGCCTTTGACTGGATCAGGTGGAGCAGTGTCTGAACTCTATTACTGGCTTGGAGATGGAAATGAGTCTAAAATTCCTTACCAATATAATGGATTGTTTGATGGAAGCATTCTTGATGTTGGCGCAGGTATAAATCTTGAATTTGGAATACGTGCGGGTATGTCTGGGACTCTTCCTTCAGGGAAATATAATGGAACTGTTGCTTTGGTAGGAGGTTTCAGACCATGATTAGAAAATTGCCAAACTCTTTTTATTTTTTTATTTTCTTTTCTTTATTTGTTTTTTTCATGTTTGTTCCAGTAGTTCAGGCAGCTGCGCTTGGGGTAAGTCCCGGGTCGCTGAAATTTGAGGGGAAGAAAGAGGTTAGTTATGTAAAACAACTTTTTGTTTTTAATTCTGGTGCAGAGGATGCAATTGTGCGGATTCAATCAGATTATTCATGGCTACAGAGTCAGGATTCTGTATTTGTTGCGAAGCAATCAAAACAAATGATTCCTGTAACTGTTTTTGCTCAAAGGGATCTTGCCAATGGTAACTACAAGGGAGAACTTGTGCTTACCACCTCTGCAGGATTGGTGTCGCCTGGGTTTGTGATTCCTGTTTCATTTAATGTAAATGATACTGAAATTTTTGATGTGAAACTTGGAGAGATATTTGTGGGGCAGGGAGAGGCACAATATGGATTTCCTGTTAGTGCCAGGATTGAGAATCGAGGGAATGTGGCAGCTGAAGTTAAAATTAGATATAATTTGTTGCGGTCTGGAACTTTGGTTGCGAGTGTTACTCAAGATGCCTTGATTCAACCTTATTCTGTGGTGATAAATAAGACGTGGTTTGAAGGAGCTGCCTTGGCTGCAGGAAATTATGATCTTGTTACTGAATTGCTTTTGTTAAATGGTTCAGCCATTGCCAGTATGAATCAGTCAATTAAAATTTATCCATTTGGAAGCTTTACCAGGGAATTGTCTGTTTCAAATCTTTCTATTGATAATGGGGTCCAGGTTGAAATTCGAGGGATCATTAGAAATAGTGGCTTTATTGCTTCTAACGTGTATCTTGAAGCTGTAGTTTTTGTGGATGATGAGTATGTTGGCACATATCAATCTCAATCAGGATTTGTGCAACCAGGAAAAGAGATTGTGCATGTAGTTGTGATTCCAGGATTGAGTGGTCGGGAGCTGACTGCTCATGTGAGTGTGGTTTATGATGGAGGAAGAACATCGCCAGAAATATTGAAGTTTGATCTTGTTCAGTATGCTAAAATCAAGTATGTTGGGATTTTTATCGGACTTTGTATTGCCATGTGTATGATGTACTGTCTTGGCCGTCGGATACGACAACTTTCATCGATTTAATACCAGGACTTAGAAGCTTTCGGATATGTGTGTTGGTTCCTTCCATTGCAGTTAATACATCAGGATGCCAGGTGTAGGTGAGAGGATCATTGTCAGGATCTATTGCTGAAACTGTAAATCTTACAGTTGTTGGTGAGTCAGTAGCGAAGTTATCTTGAGGCGTGGTAGCAATAATCTGAGGTAGTCTGTTGGTGTTTAGCACTCGTATTTTGAAAGATGAGTCTGTTGAAAGATCTCCATCGCTTGTGCGAATGATTATTTCAAATTCTTTTTGTTTTTCTTGCGCATTTGTTGTGCTGAGTGATGGAGTGTAAATAATTTTGTTTTCTCCAAGTATAACTCCTGAGGGGGCTGAGATGATTTCATAAGTTACATTGTCTCCGTCAGGATCTTTTCCTTGAAGATCTATGAATATTGTGGAATCTTCGTATACTGTTCTGTCAATTACTTTGAGGGTTGGTGGACGGTTAGTGTTGATAACATTAATGGATCCTTCCAAAGATATTTCTGATGGACCGTCTGAGACTATCATTTTGTAAGATTGATTGCCTGCTTTGTTGTATGGAATTTGTTTTTGATCAAATCTTCCAATGTCTGAAAATTTGTAGGTGAGCGGGTCACTGTCGAAGTCAAATCCTGTTTTTGGAATGTTTAAGATGTTACCTTCCTGTTCTGTTATGTTGGTTGAGGTGGCCATTGGTTCTCTGTTTGAGTCAAGAACTGTAATTGTAATTGTGTCGAGGATGGTAACTTTGCTGTCTGAAACTTGAACTGGAATCTTGTATGTCTTAAACAGAGGGAGGCCTAGTGAGAAATAGAAATTTCCTAATGCTGATGTTGGATGGGTTATTGTGTCATAGTCCGGTGACCATGAAACAGTTGAATCCTGGATACTGAATTCAGATGGAACGTTGGTAGCTTTAATTGTTACTGGATCCTGATCTTTGTCTTCAACTTTAATGTTGATAGGTTGATTGTTCATTTCCCAAATTGCGAATCTTTTGCTCTTTAATTCAGGAAGGTGATTGAGCTTTTCTACTGTTATTTCTACTTCTTTGTATGTAGTAGAAATACCATCTGAGGCTGATATTAGCATCGTGTGGATTCCTGAATCTCCTGATTGTGTGCGGATAAGAGGACTGTTGAAGTATCCGCTGTATGTCAGAGTCACAGGATCACCATCTGGGTCTGATACTTGAGGGGTGATTCTTGTAATTTCGTTCTCTGAAAGAGAGATTGTTTCTGGAACTTCTAATTGTGGGGCAAGATTCTTATCTGTTACAATTATGTTAAGGCTTAGAGTGTGAATGTTTTTTGATTCTTCTTCGAGGCGAATAATGACTGGAATTGAGATGCTTTTGATGTCTGCATTTGATTTTGAGAATTGATGTTGAATTCTGCTGATTAGTGAGTTGGATGAGACAGTTGAGAATTCAGGGGTGTAGATTATTGAATTGTTGGACAATTGAATAGATTTAGGGCCCCGAATTATTTTGTATTCTGCTGATATTCCAGGGAATGCTGGCAATGGGATGGTGAGAGTGCTTCCTTCTTCAATTGTAAAGGTTGTTTGGGATAATTGAAGGTCAATTGCTTTGTCTTCTACAATTATTGAGATGATTTTAGAAACTTCGTTACCTTTTGCATCAGTTGCTTTGATGTTAACTGAGTATGGGCCTGATTGATTGAATGCGATGTCCCAGATTCCTGTTTTTTCTAATTGTGAATCTCCTTCATAAGTAATCAGATCTCCATCCGGGTCAAATTTTGGAAGATTCAATAATAATGTTTCACCTTCTTTTGCAGTTATTCTGGATGGGATGTAGCTGAGATCTGGGATAGCTTCCATATCTTGAACAAGTATTTCAAATACCTGGGATACCATGTTGTGGCTATCAGAGACATTTATTGTTGCATTGATTTTTCCTGCAGAAGTGTATGATGGAGTCCATGAGCCATTTTCGTCGAAAGGATGACTGTAAATGTAGCTTAGAGAATCATTATCTGGATCTTCTGCTTTAATATCCAGGGTGATTTTCTGGCCTTCGTATGCTATGAGCTGACCTGAACTGTTCACACTAGAGAAAAGCATCAAAATCAATATTGTGTAACATATTAGTCGCTTCATTGCGGTTGTCCATGTATCAAATTTCCCCTTTTTTAATACAAATAAATGACAAACCAAAATTAAAAAATAATACAACTAAAAATAAAAAAATAAAAAGCTCTTAGATGAGCTGGATTGACAAAATTACTGGAGGCATGTTTACGTCCTCAATTGTTAAGTCAATGTTGTGAGTCACGATTGTGTCTCCATCATCTGCAGTAACTGCGATGTCGTATCTTCCCTTACTTGTGTATTCAGTTGCCCAGATTCCATCGTTTCCAACAGGATCACTGATTGCAACATCTACATCAGGTGTGTCAACATCTTCAACAACTGGAGTTAGTGTGACAGTTTCCCCTTCTTTGACATTAAGACTTGTCGGAAGGCCAGTTAATGTTGGAGGGAAGTTTTTGTTCATAACAGTTACAGTAAACCTTACAATGCTCTCCAATACTCCATCTGAAGCGCGGATTTCCATTGGGTAGGTTCCTGCACTGGTGTGGTCAGTAACCCACATGCCATCGTTGCCTAGAGGATCTGAAATTGTTATTGTGATTTCGTCGTTGTTTTTGTCAGCAACGGTTGGATCAATAGTAACAGTTTCTCCTTCGAATATTGTGATGTCTTGAAGGATACCTATGTCTGGCGCTACATTATTCTTTGTTACAACAAGCAAAATGTCTCTGCTTGTCTGAAGCAGACCATCGGATGCGGTAACAGTTACCACGTACTCACCCATGTCGCCAAATGTAGTTTGCCATTTTCCTTCCTCACTTAGTGGTTTGGAGAATGTGTAATCAATTGAATCTTCATCTGGGTCATTTGCAGTAATTTGCAGATTTACCAAATCGCCTTCTGTGACTTCAAGTCTTGTGAGTCCTTCGCTTTCATCTTCAGAAACAGTTGGTATAGTTGCTGGTTCTTCAGGTATCACTATTGGCTGATCTGTTTCTTCAACATCTTCGACAGTATCTACATCAATCA
>CAZNVD010000014.1:15586-33463 GCA_964576505.1 uncultured Methanosarcinales archaeon | reverse complement strand
TTTTTGCCAGTATGGCTATTTCTACCGGAGATTTATGGGCAATAATTGGATCTTGGATAATTGCAGGTGGAACAGCGTTTTTCTACTTTTTGAACAAAGATTTGTAGAATTTAGTATCTAAAGAAACTTTTGAAACTGAGCGCCTTTTTGGACTGGACATGGGCGAGCATAACATTAATAATCTTGCACGTAACTGACTTTTCGGGATAGAATATGCTGGTAAAAGAATTTGAGCCGAGGTTGTATCAACAAACTATTTTTCATACCTGCACAAAACATAATACTCTTGTAGTGCTGCCTACTGGTCTTGGAAAGACTGCGATTTGTGTGATGCTTGCAGCTCATCGCAAGCAAGTGTATCCAAAGAGCAAAATTCTGGTGGTCGCGCCTACTAAACCACTTCTTGATCAGCATTACAAAACATTTGTTGACCTTCTTGAAGTCGGAAAAGAAGAATGTGTAGTGCTGAGTGGAAGCGTGCTGCCAGAGAAACGAAAAGAGTTATGGGAGAAGGGATCATATTTTTTTAGTACACCGCAGACAATTGAAAATGATGTGCTAAACAAACGCATAAGTATGGCTGATGTGAGCTTATTGTGCGTGGATGAAGCACATCGGGCTGTTGGAGATTATTCTTATGTTTTTTTGACAAGAAATTATCTGCATGAAGGAACATATCCAAGGGTTCTTGGATTGACAGCTTCACCTGGAGGTGACCTTGAGACTATTCATGAAGTAATTGGAAATCTTGGAATTGAGAAAATCGAGGCGAGGTCTGAGGAAGATCCAGATGTGAAGAGTTATGTGCAAGATGTGCGGGTACATCATGACTATGTAGCATTGCCAGATGAGTATAAAGTCATAAAAAAGTTTCTTGAATTTTGCACTGCGAGCAAACTTCAGCAGATTAAACAACATGGACTCCTTAAGGAAGTGAAACAATATTCTAAAAGTCAACTTCTTGGAATGCAAGCGAGTTTTCAGCAGCAGATTGCTACAGGTGAAAAGGATTTTGCGGTGCTGAAATCAATCAGTCTTGTGGCTGAGGTTATGAAAATTGAGCACGCTCTTGATATGATTGAATGTCAGGGAGTGAAACAATGCCTTGCTTATATGGAGAATCTGGAGCAGCTGGCATTTTCGAGCACAGTTAAGGCAGTTAAGAATCTTGTAAATGATCCAAACTGGAGGGCTGCATATCTTAAATGTAAGAATTTCGCTGATGTGCTGCACCCAAAGATGGTGCGATTGATTGAAATTGTTAATTTACGAATTAAAAATCTTAACAAAATGATTGTTTTTACTCAGTATCGCGATACTGCACTCCAGCTTGAAGAGCTACTCAATAAAAATGAAGGGGTTAGAGCACGAGTGTTCTTTGGTCAAGCAACGAAAAAGGGAAATGGTATGAGTCAGAAGGAGCAGATGGCGACTTTGGAGGCTTTCAAGAATGGGGAGTATAATGTGCTACTTATGACATCTGTTGGTGAAGAAGGGTTAGATATTCCCCAGGTTGATCTGGTTGTTTTTTATGAGCCCGTGCCTAGTGCAATACGGTCTGTTCAGAGACGCGGGAGAACTGGACGGCTTGAGAAAGGAGAGGTAATTGTGTTGATTGGGGAAGGTACGAGAGATGAGCGGATGCTGTGGTCGGCGAAGAATAAGGAAAAAAGAATGCATCGCAATCTCGAGGAATTGCAGAAGTTTATGCCAAAGAAGGAGCAGCGCCAACTTAATCAATTTGAACAGAAGGAAAAAAAGGAGCTTGTTATTTATGCAGATTCACGTGAAAAGCATTCTGATGTGTTGAAAAAATTGTTTAGTCTGACTACTAAGCTGGAAGTAAAAAGACTTGATGTTGCAGATTATTTAGTTTCAGATGATGTGGCAATTGAAAGGAAGAGTGTAAAGGATTTTGTGGATAGTCTTGTTGACGGACGATTACTTGAACAATTGAGAACTCTTGTTGAAACTTATTCTAAACCTGTAATAATTGTTGAGGGAGAAGAAGATATTTATAATCAAAGAAATGTTCAGGGGGCAGCGATTCGTGGAATGATTTCGACTATCATTATTGATTATAGAGTGCCGTTGATATGGACTAAAAATTCAGATGAAACGGTGGCGTATATCATGAGTCTGGCTAGTCGTGAGCAAGATGAAGGCAAATCTTACTTTTCACCGCATCCTGTTAAACCTAAAAGATTCGAAGAGCAGCAACTTTTCATTGTTTCAAGTTTTCCTATGATTTCGCTTACACTTGCAACCGAAATATTGAAGAAGTTTGGAAACATTCAAAGGTTTATGAGCGCTACTGAAGATGAATTGAGAGAAATTCCAAATTTAGGTGAGAAGAAAGCTAAGATGATTATTGATCTATTGAATCGTGAGTTTAAGTAGAAAAAATAGAATATTAGAATCTCATTCTTCTTAGTTTCTGGATTCTTAGTTCTAAAGGTGGATGAGTTGAGAAGATGCCCATGATTGATTTTGCAGAGAATGGATTTGCGATGAACATGTGGGCAGTAGCTTGAGTTGTACCGTTGGCTTGCATTGGATGGGCTGAAATACCAGATTCTAATTTTGCAAGGGCTTCAGCTAATGCGTGCGGATCCTTTGTGAATGAGGCACCGGTTGCGTCAGCACTAAATTCTCTGCTTCTTGAAATTGCCATCTGAATGAGGAGAGCTATTATTGGGGTGACGATTGCTAAAACTAGAAGTTCAAGAATGTTTGATCCGTTGCGGTCATCTCTGAATCCTCCGAATATTGCTGCCCAGCGTGCCATTGATGCAACGGTTGCGATAATTCCTGCCATTGCAGCTGCGATGCTGCTGATGAGGATGTCTCTGTTTTTGATGTGGGCGATTTCGTGAGCAATTACACCTTTTAGTTCTCTTTCATTGAGTAAATTCAGTATTCCAGTTGTTGCTGCTACTGCGCTATGTTTTGGGGAGCGGCCGGTTGCAAATGCGTTTGGTGTTGCAGAGTTAATAATGTAGATTTTTGGTTTTGGGATGTGTGCTTTTGAAGCAATTTCTTCCACAATTTCATGAAGTTTTGGATTTTGAGTTTTGGAAACTAATTTTGCTCCATAGGCCATGATCGCAATTTTGTCGCTAAACCAAAACGAGAAAAAATTTACGCATAGTGCAATAATTAATGCTATTATTAGTCCTGATCTTCCGCCTATAATCTGGCCGATTACTAATGCCAAGCCAGTTAGTAAGCCTAGAAGAAGCGCAGTCTTAAGATAATTTGATACTATGGACATGATTTAGAATGTAGCAAGAATCTATATAAATTTATTGAAATTATATTATCTTTCGCTTACTCTGTGATGAAGAGGTTTTGAATGTGAATGGTGTGGTGGTTTAGAAGCTGCTTTTTTCTGAATTGTTTTGCTTGAGAGCATGCTCTTGAATACTATTGGGGAAATTGTTGCAGTTAAAATTGACATAATGACAAGTGCTGTGTAAGTGGATTGTGAAATGATACCTGTGCTTAATGCAAGGAAACTTATGATGAGATCTATGTCTCCTTTAGGGTTTAATCCCCAGCCAATAATCCAGCCTTCCAAAAGGGTACCTTTTGTTAAGTAGACTGCGAGCATACTTCCTGTAATTGTTCCAATTGTTGCAAGGAAAAATAGCAATGAGATAAGAGGTATGTTTGCTGAAATTGTTGTTAAGTCTGTATTGATGCCAGTCCAAACAAAGAATAATGGGGCAAGGAATCCAAATGCCATGGTGTGCAAAGAACTTGCTATGTCCTGTTCATGCCAGTTTGGGATGTCGGTGTCTTTTAGTATAGTTTGGCGGACGATGACACCCGAGAATAGGGCTCCAATGTGGGCACCTACTTTTAGAAATTCTGCAAGTTGGATGATGATTAATAAAATAATTAATGATGCAGTGAAGCGTGCGGTGTGGGAATGTTCTCTGTTGAATATTTTCAGAATTGCGGGAACTGCAAGGGCACGGCTTATGTAAAGGACTCCAATGAAAAGGATGATGTCTCTGATGTATTCTGCGGCAGCAACGTGGCTGATTGAAATATGAATGAAGGATAAGAGAGCTGTGATAAATAAAAGTTCTATTGTGTCATCGACTGCTCCTGTTGTTATTATTATGTTTGCTAATTTTGTTCTCAAAATTTTTAATTCGTCCAAGACGTCTAATGAGACGGCTTGTGAGGTAACTGCCAGGACTGATCCCATGATTAAGCTTGCATTGAGTGAGAAATCTAATCCATAGTAAAGTGTGGCAAAGCCAAGTCCGAATGGTATCAAAGTGTTGAAAACTGAAATGAGGACTGAACGTTTTACATTTGAAGTGATGGTTGAAATGTTCATGGTCATTCCAGCGTAATAGAATAATAGAATTATTCCCAGGTTAGCAAGGAATGAAAACACAATCTGGTTTGGCTGAGAGAATAGGGATTGCTTTAATACTGGATGACTGAGAATCAGGCCGGCGGATAGCTGGCCAACAACTCTGGGAAGACTGAATGATTTTGCTATTTCTCCTAAGATATATGTTAAAGATAAGGCAACCAAGATAGTAAGGAGGACGTTTACCACAGAAGAAAGAAAGTTATTGAGTATTTAAAAATAAGTGATCAAGTGCGGAATTAAGAGTTACCTAAGAATCTAGGTATCTTTTAGTATTATTCAGTAGTAATGTTTATTAATGAAGAGTGAGCGAGAGGCTCTTATAACAATGCAGGTGGGAAATATGACAGCAACAATGAATACTTTGGCTCAAAAACTTGAAGCTTACAAAAATTTAGATGCAGTTGAATTATTTACACTTCTTGATCAAACTCGGGAAGAATTAGATTTACTTGCGCTTGTTGGGGCTGGAGTTCATCAAGGCAGAGCTGATGTAATGAATGAAGCTTATGCAAATATTACTTTTTTAAGGCTTGAAAAGGCTGGAATGTCTGCTGAAATGTTGAAGTCAGAACGTGAAGATCTTCGGGTGGATCAACAAAGTCTTGATGACTGGTTGCAAGATGAAACCTATTTGACTGAACTTTGTCTTCTGTTTGAAGTTGCTCCTGCTTTTCCACATGAAAGTGTTTTGAAGAATGCTTTGAAGATGGCTGTGCAGAATAGGGGAACAAGTATTGATGATTTCCGAACATCAGTTGGACATTTGTATCAGAGATTATATGGAGAAGATTATAAGAATGAGGAATTGCCGATTGCGATTAGAGGAATAAATGGTTCAGTAAATGTTGAGTTGATTGAATACTCTCGTATGCCTGATCAATATCGCGAAGGAATCCGACTCATGGCGCTTCACCAACATGGATACAGTCTTGATAAATCAAGCATGGATAAGCTTGAGCATCATGCAATGCATGTTAACCAGGTTATCAGGCTCATGGAACATATTACTAATGCTGCTCGAGAAGATTTTGTTAAATCTCAAATCGAGTTTCAACAATTGATGACCAGACTTTCGCCTGTGTGTGAATTGATTGAACCAATCAATACAACAATACTGAGAAAGTCCAATAATTAATTTTTTATTTCTTTTAACAAATTTTTCTTCCTGTTTTCATGATATATTTTTGATGATATTCTTCTGCTTTGTAGAATTCAGTTGCTTTTAGAATCTCAGTTGCAATTGGTTTCTTAAGTTTCTTTTGTAACTCTTGCTTTGATAATTCTGCTTCTTTCTTTTGCAGGTCAGAATGATAGAAGATTGCGGACCTATATTGGGAGCCGATATCTGGGCCTTGTCTGTTATGCTGAGTTGGATCATGGATGGACCAGAAGGTGTTGAGTAGTTGCTTGAATGAAACAATTGATGGGTTGAATTCAATCAGAATCGCTTCTGCATGGCCTGTTTTGCCTGAGCAAACTTGTTCATAGGTTGGTTTCTTTATAGTTCCGCCAGTATAACCAACAGTAGTATTGAGAACTCCTTCTATTTTTCTGAAGGTTTCTTCGATGCCCCAGAAGCATCCGGCTGCGAATGTAGCTAATTCTTTTTTCATTTTTGTTTAATTTAAGTAATCTACAACTAAGACAATAATAAACAAGGCAAGAAGGATAAATGAAACGATGCCCACTATTTCTGACATTGTTAATGGATGGTTTACCTTGATTTTAATCATATGAATACCTCTGTAAAATAACAAAAGTAAAAAGACACCAGCAGGGCTGAATATAGAATAAGATATGAAATTGAAAAAGTCACTTCCAGTAGTTGAAGTGTTTGCCCTAAATTTAGAAATGTGAGTATCCAAGTCACAATTAGAGTTGTGATCGTCCAGATTTCTTTTTTATATCCAGCCAAAACTTTTTGAGATTGCATAGAGTATGAAGAGGATGAGCATTATGTTCCCTGTAATACCGGCTAATTCAGGAATGGTCCAGTATTTTGTTTCACTCATAATCTGTAAATGTATTTAGTGTTTATATTTTTGGTGGTGAGAATTTTGGACTGAGTCTAAAAAGTAAGAATTTTGCAAGAGACTAATTTACTTTGTTTTCCAATTGTTATTCCTTGGTGCGCCTTTAGGTTTCATGTTTTTAGCTGGCTTTTTCTTGTCTGGCATGTCTTTACGTGTGTGGTATCTTACTCCTTTCATCCTCAGATTTTTTTTGTGCTCCTCTTTTGGAATCAAGGTTGCTTTTTGCTGCTTTTTATCTTTGAATGCTCGTGGAACGTGGACTTTTTCTCTTGTTATCGGGTTTTCTCCAGTGTAATACATTGATGTTGACAATGTACCTGGAGTTGGGGTAAATACTTGAGTGAGATTTTTGTAAATTTTGTGTTCATCGCAGAATTCTTTTAAGATTTCCATGTCTTTGTCTGTAGTTCCAGGGTGGGCAGCGATGAAGTATGGAACTAATGCTTTATTTGTGCCTTGTTCTTCGTTGACTTTTTTGTATTCTTCTAAAAATTCTTCAAACGCTTTTTTGTTTGATTTGTTCATGTGCTTTAGAGCTAAATCTGAAATGTGTTCGGGAGCGATTTTGAGTCTTGTGACGAATTGCATGATCTTTCTAAATAATTCTTTTTGGTCGAGAATGATGTCGTGTCTGATTGCACTTCGTAACTCCAGGTGGCCGTTGTATTTTTTGTTGAGCTTTTCAACGCCTTCTAAAAGCGGGATTAATTTATCTGAGATGGCTCTTTTTGGGCAGCCGACACATTGTTGATTGCAATATTTTGTTTTGTTGTAAACAGTGATGTCTTTCTCAATAATTGGTGAATAGATGGTTTCAGGGCTGTCGTAGAGTTCGCAATGTGAACCATACATGTTTAATGTCGCTAATGTTAGGTCGTTAATGTCTTTGTTTCCTGATTTGTAGATTGTTTCGATTTCTTTCAGAATACTTTCTTTGCTTCTTTGAGCAACTTCTTTTCCCTGGACTAATGGGATAACGCAGAAAGAACAGGATCCCCAGCAACCTCTTCCAAGAACAACTGAAGTTTCTATTTTCTGGATCATACTCTTAGTGAATTCAAGGTTCTTTGATTCAGGATGAAGCTCTCTTGTGAAAGGCTGTTCGTAGATGAAATCCATTTCTTCTTCTCTTAATGGATGTGCTGGGCGATTGTGTCTGATGAAGCCTAAGCCAGTTGGTTCAATAAATGGATCATCCGGAAGCAGGTAATGAACTCTTGTCAATAGATTGAATTTTTCTTTGTTTTCTGTGCATTCTTCATAACTTGGAAGAACTCTGATTTCTTTTGGAATTTCGTCCTTCTTAATTCTGAATGAGACGCCGTCAATAGTTTCAAGTTGCAAAAGTTTCTGGGATTCTTTGAAACTGGTTGCACTCATTGACTTCATTTTGTTTAATAGATTTAGAAGCGGGCGTTCTGCGTTACCATGAATTAATAGATCTGCTTTTGTGTCGTTTAAGATGCCTCTTCTAAGTTTGTTTTCTCGGTAATCAAAGTGAGTGAACCTTCTAATGGTAGCTTCGACTCCGCCTAAAACAGTCATTGAGTTAGGGAATAATTGTTTGATTTTTTGTGTGTATAATATTAATGCTTTTTCCGGAACTAAGACGTTTTCTCTCTTTCTGAGCATTGGAGTGTAGTTTGCCAATGAGGAGTCTAATAGTCCTGAGGTGATGCAAAAGAAGTATTTAGGTGTGCCACATAGCTGGAATTCTGAGTTTTTCTCGGGTTGTGGAATAATGCCTACTTTGAATCCTTTTTTATCTAAAAGTCGCGAAAGAAGGGCTACGCCGCTTAAAGGGTGGTCGTAGTAGGGATCACCAGTAACGAAAATTACGTCGAATTGAGATAAGTCTTTGTAGTACTGCTTTCCTTCTTGAATTGAGGTAGGGAGGAATTTGGTCATCTTTTGTTTTTCTGCTTTTTATCGGAGAACATATGTTTTAATGGTAATTTAGTATGTTCCCCGAATATAATGTCGGACAGATAATATTATCTAATATGGTCCTCCATTATAAATGTTTAAAAAGGTTTGTGTTGATTTTAGGTAGAATGCTGGTTTATTGCTCTATTTCAGGTATTTTAATGAGATCAAGATGAAGCCAAGTTGAGCCTGGACAAGCTTCTTTATTTCTGGAGACGATATTTTAGCGTTTTGTGTGAAATAAGAGATAAGGTTTTTGATTTTCTCATCAGTGGTTTTTACCAGATTTTTTATTGTGGGAGTTTGAGGAGAACTTTTCAGTAAGTGTAAGCAGTTGCCAAGGTAGGCGGCTGCATGAAATCTCCACATGATCTCTGTGGTTGTTTTTTGTGCGAGGGTTGCTTTTGCGTCATATTCCTTTTCTCTTAATTCGGTTGTGTCGGCAGCAAAATATTCAGTCTCAGCTGCGGCGAAGTTTTTGAGAAGTTTGTAGAATATATGACTCTTGTTGATTGATTTTGTTTTCACAATTGTGTCAATATATCCTATTACTGATTTCCAGTCCTTGTACTTTGTTTTCAGAATAGTGCGTCGTGTTACTTTTACTTTTTTTGTGTTGTTGATTCTTGGATCAATGAAAAGAGGAACTTCTGGGATTAACCCAAAACATTTTGGGTTTATTTTTTGAGCATAATTAATGCTGTCTGTACCATGATTGATTGCCTTGAGTGGGTCTACTTTTTCTTTTGTGTAATAATCGTAGAGGTAGTTTAAGCCGTAATTTTTGTACACTGGTTTAACTATGGGTATCATCAGTTCTTCTTCTGCTTCTCCTAAGTCTAATGGGATGGAGAGATGGTTGCACAAGCTGAATACATCTTTGTAGTATTTTTTGTTTTGAATTTTTTCTGAGAGAAGGAAATATGCACCACCTATATCTGTACTATGAAGAGGGCAGACTAAATCTGGTTTGGTCTTTTTAATTAAATTTGCAAGAAGCCTTGTGCCTTGATGATATTTATTGAAGCTATATTTTTTGTACTTTACTGGAAATGTCCAATCTATCTGCTTATTGATTTGTGGTCTGTAAAAATTATAGAGGTATTTGTTTATTGTGCGCTTTCCTTTGAACCATTTTCCATTTAATTGCGAACCATCCGGGTCTGGACATGGGATGATGTACCAGGTGAATCTATTTTGAAGAACTTTGCTATTTTTAATTTGTTTGATTAGTTCTAAGCAAGTCAGTGAGCCGATGGGTTCATTTGGATGAGGGAAACCGAAGACTAATGCTGATTGTTTGCCGATTCCGATTTTTGCTCCTAAGATTTTTTTACCTTGATTGCTTTTGCCTAAGAGAAAAATTTCCTTTGAAGTGCAGATGTGCAGAAGAGCAGTGTTCAA
The DNA here is from genome assembly GCA_964576505.1 of uncultured Methanosarcinales archaeon. Classification (GTDB taxonomy): domain Archaea; phylum Nanobdellota; class Nanobdellia; order Woesearchaeales; family WJKV01; genus CAZNVD01. The sequence goes on along the minus strand of CAZNVD010000014.1, from coordinate 23,704 downwards.
TTCATCACTATTAAGAAAATTTTTATATGATTTTACAGATTGCAATGTTTTAAGCTCTTTATTCATGTGCAGAGAGATTGTTTTTGGTTTTTAAATGTAGATTGTGACTTCGACTATGCAGCAGATAATGGAAAGACTGAATGCATACAGAATCTTTGATTCAATAGTTTCAATCGATTCTATATTGTACATTAACAATACTTAAAATCTGATACCTGGAATTTTATTATATGCAACATGCGATTCTTTTTGAAGGAAATCCTGAAATCATTTCCATGCCTCAATTCAAAAAACAGGCTGAAGAGTTTTATACTTTTTTACATCAGTATTTTGAAAAACATAAGGTTCATTTTGAACGGATTCCTCCTTTGGGTCAGCATAGACTTGATGAAGTTGTTCCAAAGAATTGTTCCATTTTGATTGGGCATTCAAAGGGAGCATCATGGATTGTATCCCGTTTTGAAGAAAAATGGTATCCTAATGTTGAATTTGTGATTTTGTTTGATCCATCTCTTGAACACTGCGATGGATGGAATGATCTTGAGCTGAATAAGGTAATGATATTAAGTAAAGATCATATTAAAGGTGGAGAGAAGATGGTTGAGAAGTTGTTGGATTGTGTGGTGCTTGAGAAGGCAGATCATTATTTTGAAGGATTCTTTAAAGAGATTGAGAAGCAGCTTGATCTTGTGTTAGGGTTTAGGAAGCAATAGATTCAAGAGTTGCTTTGTATCTATGCTTCATCCAAGGCTTCAATTTGATTTCTAATTTTCTGACAATGGGATAGAAGAATGAATGCGAACATGATGAATATGACTGATGGTATAATACTTAGAATGATTCCAGGTTTGTTTAATCCCATGGTGGAAAGAATGGCTGCTGAGATGGTCAGTCCGATTCCAACATAGGCAGTTGAAAATGCGATACACTCGCTGTGTTTTAAGTCGAGAATATTTTTCTTCTTAGTGAATAGGATTGAGTTCATTTTGAATACCTAATAGTAGGATGTAGGTTCCTGCTAATACAAATGTAGTTAACAAAAAATCATGCTGCTGGAGGTAGCCCAAAGCTATGGCAACAAGACCTATACCTGACACAATGAGCATTAAACTCTGATTTATGAATTTGGTCATATTAGTTAAGGTTCATTTAATCTTTATTAAGTTTATTACCTGCTTTTTGGAATCAGTCTAAAATGAATATCTACGCCAAAAACTATATAAATGGTTGAGGGTCACATGTGGTTATGACCCCCGCTTAGCTTAGCGGCTAGAGCATCTGGCTGTAACTTCTGCTCAGACGCTGTGCATGGCACATTGGAATGAAGAGCAGACAGTCCTTGTTCATGAAGCAGAGCCCGGAGGATCCCCAGTTCGAGTCTGGGAGCGGGGACTTTTTATTTTATTTCAGGTATATTGATTGTTTGTTCCGTGAAGTCCCTTTCTTGTTGTGATCGTCTCGGTTCGTTCACTCTGTGTTCACTTCCCTCGACGATCAGGGAGCGGGGATTATTTTTTAATTTTTATTATAGAATCCCCTTGCTTGTTGTGATCGTTTCACGTTGCTCGTCCTAAAAAAGTCGTTGGCTTTTTTGGACCCTAGAAATTTTGAATTACAAAGAAAATCAAAATTTCTATGGCTCTGTGCTCGCTTCGTTCAACGATCAGGGAGCGGGGACTTTTTTGTTTAATTTTTGGTGATGTTCTTTGTGCTTTATATTAGGTGAAAGTATGGATAATGAAACCGCAAAAAATCTGAAGGAACAGGATACAAGTGTGTGGTCATTAGAACTTGTAATTCGTTATGGAAGTGGGGAAGAGCAGATAGATAATACTCTATTCAGAGCAAAATCAGAATCTCATTTCATAGAACAAATTGCGGCTTATATTTACTCCATTACAAGAAAAAATGTTCCTCCTTTACTTATCCTTGCGTATGCGAGGAATTCGTCTGGAACATTGCTGGGGAAGATGCACATTCATTAAGTTAGTCTAATTCTGTTCAACGCATCAATTCTGATTTTTGCAGGTAATGATGTGCTAAATAAATTCCAGAAAACTTTTGTGAGCCAATTGACGTATTCTTTATCATGTATATAATAATGAACAAATGCCCTGTCTGGGAAACCATCTTCTGCCAAAGGCTCTTTGATTTCTTTCAATGTTGCAGTGTGATCATCAACTATAAATCCCCTGAGAGGATGTTCACAATGCCTTATTTCAATGATGTCTTTCCCATTTCGCTGATTGATGGCTAAAAGTTTTTTTATATTGTCCATTGCGGGAAGATTAACTCTGGTCATCACTTTGATATTGATACCTTTCTGTCCTAAGATTTCAAGAATGTCAATAATCTTTTCATTATTGTATGATATGTTTGTCCAGGACATGTTTCCTGAAAAACAAAGGATCTGTTGAGTTGATTTGCGTAATGTATCCAGAAGCCTTTCATTCTGAGTTTCCTTATTTTTTGATTCAAATTCTATGAATGCTTCAGCTTTATCTGTACTTATGTGCTGATATATGTCGAAGGGCGCAAAGTCGTATTTTGTGCGACCTCGTTCAATTTCTTTGAACAGCTTTTCCTGGGCTGAGCTGACACTTACCTTTTCAATGTTATTCCAGAATACTACTTTCAATGCTCCACGGGTGCCTGACCTGAATATTGTATAACTGATCTGACCGGTTTCTTTGCTGATCTTGTCTATGTATCTATCTGCAGTTCTCCAGTTTTTGTTAATGTGTTTTGCAACTTCATCAACCGATCTTGGCTTTACGAAAATGTATGAAAGAATCTTTTTGGATATCTCCTGATCGAGCATGTGATTTCTCTGTTTTCTATTTATTTATTCATTTCTAATCTGTACAAGTATGATGACACTTTTTTGTGAGTAATCTAGAAATAAACTACAAGTCTATATTATATTTAGGTGATGAAAATGAAAAAACAACTGATGTGGGATTTGCCGGCGCTTGCTATGTTGCATTATGATGTAGGTAGTAATGAGATTGCTGATATTCAAGGAAATTCCTTGAGGATGCTTGAACAATTTGTCAAAATCTGGCCTCGTTATCAGATTGTTAAGAAGATTACTCCTTATGGCACATTAATTGAGGTGAGGTAAGATGACGGAAACTGCTGTTGGAAATTTGTCTCTTCAAGAAATTGTATGCAAACACAAGAAAGGTCAAGTATCTATTGAGCGTGGAAAAGATGCATTGGGCCATGTACCACGTATTCTGGCTGAGCTATATGATCCGTATGCGAATCCAGAAAAACGGAAAATTAGTCAAGAGGCGCTTAAAGATAGAATAGATACTTACTTTCATTCACGGCTTGGGGCACACTATGACTCGATTCATTCAAGCATGTTCAGGCTGACTAGGGAGATTGAGATCAACAAGAATAAAGTAACTGTTCCAGTATTTGCGGGAGTTCTGGTAGGACAGGCGACTTGGAAAGGAAGTTATGAGACTTATATCAACTATAATCGTCAGCGGGTGGAAATTAGTGTGGCAGCACCAAATGTGCCTGAAGATGTTGTCAAAGATATAGTACGAGCGCGTATCAGATACAATGATATTTTGAATGGAATGTTGAAGAATCCAGTGGTTGGACAGATGATTGGACTTGGAAGAATTCCCCTGCCTGAGACTGATTATAAAATCTGCTGGAAACCTAGAAACCAAGATTATCGTATTAAAGTTGTTGACCTGCCAGACCCTGACCCTTTACTGATAATGCATTATCATGGTTTGATGCATGATGGATATTTCCTTGTGTCTAACTGGGATGTTCCTGAAGAAGATAGTTATGAAAAGTATTTGCGGGAATTTGGAGAGCGTATTAGTAATGTTGCTCAGGGTAAAAAGGAGCCAGAGATTCCTTTTTAGTTTTTTTTTCTTATACTTTACTTATTGCGTCCACAGAGTATTATAATGTGGAAGGCAGATGTCTTATTTAAGGACTGTGAGGTTCTAGTTGCTGCCTTTATAATTGAACAAAAAAAACAAGTACTGGCAGAAATCTTTATATATCTTTAATTCTCAGCCGCAATTGTGGTGATGGGGTTCATAAAAAATCTAGGGATTATTGATAAAGAGACTGATCAAGGGATAATTCTTTTTAATACTGATTCAGGAAGTATGGTTGAACTCAATAAAACAGCGGCTCTTCTCTGGCAGAAAACAGGACAAACATTCACACATCAAGATCTTAAACTTATTATTGAAACAAATTGCACTGGTTTTGGGGAAATTGTGCAAGACATAGAATCATTTGTTCATGATGCACAGAAATTGGCACTTATTACTAAAAACGAAGAAAATTAAACAACTAAAAGATGAAAAAAATTGAATATGTTAAACCAGAGATAAAAGAAATCTGGAGCGAAGATGTTGGTGCTACAGGTGTTTATCTACTTGAAATGTAGTTGCATAATTGTTTAATGACAAAGAAAAGAATTCTTATTACTGGGGCTGCTGGGAGAATTGGAAGTAGCCTTAGTCATGCATTGGCAAATGATTATGATCTTGTTCTTCTTGACATAAGAAAGTCTCAGGGCGTTATTCAGGTTGATCTACTTGATCTTGAGAAGCAGTTACCTTATTACAAGGGAGTTGATGTGGTGATCCACCTTGCGGCAAATGCTGCTGTTGAGCAAGGCTGGGAGGACGTACTTGAAAAGACTATTGTGTTGACGCAGAGAGTGTTTGAAGCGGCAAGATTGTCGAAGGTTTCTAAAATTATTTTTGCTTCTACTAATCATGTAATGGGCAACTATTATGAAGATCCAGAGTTTCGTGGTGGGAAGATTACTGAGGATATGGAAGTGAGGCCAGACAGTTTTTATGGTGCTGGGAAAGTTTTTGGAGAGAATCTTTGTAGACTTTACAGTGATGCTTATGGGATTGATTGCGTGAGTTTAAGGATTGGGGCATTTTCGGTGCTTGTACCAGGAGATGATGTCGGGCGGAAGATTTGGATATCTGAGAGAGATATGGTGCAAATGATACTTAAAACTATTGAGGGTAAATTCCATTTTGAAATATTTAATGCGGTTTCTGATAATGATGATAATTATTTTTCTCTTGCTAAATCTCGAGAGATGCTTGGGTACGAACCACAAGATGGAGTTGAGATTAACAAAATGTTTTTCCTTGAAAAGCTTGGGAGGAAGGTTCATTGGCTTTTGAAGAATAAGGGTTATGGATTGAGGGTTTCGATAGGACAAAGAAAATCGCAAGCTGAACTTGTGGTGGATTGTGGATGCGTGGTAGGGGAACAGCCAGTGTGGAATGCTATTGATTCTAAATTGTATTGGGTTGATATGGGGAAGGGAAAGGTGTATTGTTATAATTCTGATACTGGAAACTCTTCAGTAATATATGAAAATGAGAGTGCTGGAATTGGAGGAATTACAATACAAGAGTCAGGTGAATTGATCGTGTTTCTGAATGATGGGTCTGTAATTGGAACAGAGCAAGGAAAAATCAGACAGATTGTGAAGATTTCTTTCAAAGGGAAGTTTAGATTCAATGATGCTATTGTTGATCCAGTCGGTAGAGTCATTTGTGGAACAGTAGGAAATAATGGTGAGTCAGGTAGCTTGTTTTTGATTGAGAAAGATGGAAAAGTTCGTAAGATTGCTGATGATGCGGGATTTTCAAATGGGATGGGGTTTTCTCCTGATGGGTTGATTTTTTATCACACAGATTCTAATCAAGGTATAATTTTCAAGTATTCTTATGATCAAGAAAAAGGTATGTTGGGAGACAAAGCTGTTTTTGTGAAGATGGCTAAGTATATGGGTGTGCCTGATGGTCTTGCTGTTGATGTGGATGGATTTGTGTGGTCTGCTCTTTGGGGTGGAAGAAGTGTTGTCAGATTTGATTTATGTGGGAAGAAGGATCGAGTTGTGTATTTGCCAATTCGAAAGGTGTCCAGTTGTGCTTTTGGCGGAAATAATAATGATGAATTGTATGTTACTTCTGCTGGTGGAGATGATAAAAAAGGCGAGGGAGTGTATGCTGGAGGATTGTTTCGCTTGAAATTGGGAATTGTTGGAAAGGCTGGTTATCAGTCTAAAATAAAATAGAAAAAATAAAATTAAAAAATAGAAAAAATAAAGATAAAACAAATAATAAAATAAAGAATAAAAAAATAAAATAGATAATAAAAAATAAAATAAATAATATAAAAATACTAAATAAAAATTAAATCACTTATTTTTCTCTTTTTCCTGCATCCACATTTTATGAATCATCTCATAGCCGCTTTTCATTGCTCTTGCGCGATGTTTGAGATTTTCATGAGCTATTCTCGTATTCCAATATTCCTGGTGCATGGAAGTTGCCAGTAACAATAATGGAGCTAATGATTCAGGCAATAGCTTTTTGTAAGGTTCTAAAATTCTGTATTTTGAAATCTGTTTGGTTGCATTGCAAAATGAATCTTCTGAAAGACGGTACCAAAAGAGAGCTTCAGGAATTACAACAAGAGAATGGCCCTTTAGTACGGCTGTGGCGAATAATTCCCAATCTTCCTGACTAGTTTGGTTTTCAGGGAAGCCTCCTAATGATGTGAACACATCTTTTTTTATGAGTGAGTTTGTGTCGCCGAAGCAATTCCAAAACATACCAACTATTGGTGCAGCACCTAGAATGAGATTCCTTGTCAATGGTTTTTGATCTTTTTTTGGTGCATCAGTTCCTGAGAATTTATCTATGAAACATGTAACTATGTCGCTTGATGTTTGTGTTGCAACTGATACCATTGTAGCTAATTCATGGGATTTTGCGTAGTTGTCGTCATCCATAAACAAAATATATTTTCCTTTTGCAAATTTGACTGCGTAATTTCTTGCTGCGCGTGGATACTTTTGTTGAACAGTTTGAAGAATCCAATCCTTTTTCTGAAAAAATGGTTTGAGTTCCTGGATGTAGCTGACTGCTTCAGGTTGATCGCTTCCGTCATCTACCAGAATGACTTCGTAATTTTTGTAGGTTTGATGTTCAATTGATTCAAGAGCTTGTTTGAGTAATGCAGGGCGGTTTCTATGAAGCATGCAGATACTGACCAATGGCTCTTCTTTGGGCGGGTGTGTTGCTTTTTCTTGTGAGAGATATGAAATGACCCCATTATGCCAGGTGATCCATGATTCTATGTTTGCCGCAAAGTCAATGGCGGGACGGGCGGGAGAAATACCTTCTTTGATTGCCTGTTGTATTTTGTTTGCTATTTCTTTTGGATCAAGATTGAATAAAACTTTTTCGCGATCGTCTGGATGAATACCATCTGGAATTCCTCCTATGTTGCTTGCGATCAGGGGAATTTGTAAATTAAGGCATTCGAGCAGGGTGTAGGTTGTCAAATCTATTAATGAAGGAATGATTGCCAGTTTATTGCCTGACTTCAAATATTCATTTGCCTTTAATTGATTGAAGTCGGTAATGAAATCTAATTTGAAAGGCCAAGTTTCAGCCCGCTTTTTTATGTAATCAATTGAGTCTCCTATTGATGTGTAAGTGGGACGGCCCATGAAGGTTACTTTTATGGCTGGAATTTGTTGATTGGCAAGTATGTCGAGGGCGTCACAAAATAGGATGAGCCCTTTTCGTGGTTCGATTCTGCCAAAAAAGACAATTTCTTCTGGATGGATTGGGTTGGCAGATGCCACATATTGCAATTGTGCATTGCTGGTTAAAGGTGTTATTATATTTGGCTGGACATAAGTTTTTTCTGGCATCTTCCAGTTGTTTTCTAACATCCATTGGATAATGTATTGACATTGGGCTATCACGATATCTGCATGTTCTACGCAATAACGTTCCATGAAGTCAAGTTCGAAATCGTGAGGTTTAGGGTTTTCATTGTTGTTGATTTTGTGCCACAGAGTAGGAGAGTGAGTGCCAATGCATAAAATTGTGTTGTGAAATGAACGATTTAAATTTTTTTCAATAATGGAATAATAGCCCAGGCCACCCATCTCAGGGAAATGGACAATATCAAAATGATTATGCTTGAGCCATTCGCATGCTTCATATGATTTCTGGCCAGATATGTTTGACTCAAGAGGATAGTCTAATGCAGGTAATGGGACAAGGGTGACTCCTTTCT
>CAZNVD010000014.1:8137-15576 GCA_964576505.1 uncultured Methanosarcinales archaeon | reverse complement strand
TATCCAATAGTCAAGATTGTGGTCCTCGCAAATGTCTCTAAATGAGTAAAGGACGGTTACGTTGTGACCCTGGGTTGCTAATGTTGTTGATAGAAAGTAGCATGCTGTTCCTATGCCGCCTGTTCTTATCGGACCCATTAAATCTGCGGTTGCTATGCAGATGTTTACTTTTATCTGATTAGTTGGAAGGTCCTGAGGAAGGCCTGGGAATACCTTGGGTGTTGTTTCAGATTTTGTTGTCATTTTTTGTTATCTTGTTCTATTATTTCTTTTATTTTTTCGAGGGCAGTGTGCCACGGCCACTTATCTTTTATCCATGCTGCTCCCTTAATTGCTTTTTGATGCTCGATGTCGTAATTTTTGTATAACTGGATGATGCTCTTTTTTATTTCTTCTACTGTGATTTTATCCCAGGTTCCAATAGTCTGTCTGATTCTTGTTGGATCGCCGCGGTAGATTGCATATTCTTTTTCTTTTGTGTGAATTGGTATTACGTATCCAGAATTGGTTAGTTCTTTGTGTACCTCAATATCAGAAATTATGGTGGGAATTCCAAGATAAAGGGATTCTCTTGGTGTCATGGACCAACCTTCGGCGCTTGATGGATAACAGTAGGCGTCTATTGATGAATACCAAGCTGCTAATTCTTCGTCTGACATGCGACGGGTGTAATTTATCTGAATGTGGGCTGATTGTGAGTAGGGAGCAAGGGCTGATTCTATGTGTGGTTCCATTCTTGAAGTGGCTTGAATTGATAGTTCTATCTGAATGTTTTCGTTGTTTAGCTGGTTGACAGCTTCGCATAATAGAGGGAGGTTTTTTCTTGGGGTGAAATATCCGACGATCCCTAGTTTTAGCTTGTTTTTTTCTTTATTGATTGGCTTTGTTCTCCGAAGTTTTTTGAAACCCATGTGAATAACGTGAATTGGAGTTGTTATGCCTGAGTTCAGGAATGCTTGTCTTACATATTCATGGGGGACAAATATTGCTTGATAATCAGAATTTAATGGAGCTCTCCATTCAATTGGAATTTCGCTTGTTTCAAAAGTGGTCCATAAATAATTTCTGTTTTTCTTAGGCAGAGGACAGGGCATTCCTGCATTTAGAATTATCTGGTTGGTAATTTCTTCTGGATTGAGAATTACTTTGCCAAGTGGAAGGCACTCTCTTGCTAATACTCCAAGGCCACTCGGAGTCATGAATTGTGCTGGATGGCAGTAAACGTAAATCATTTTGAATGGAGGAAATTTAGTAGCTTTCCTGTAACCTCCTGTTCATCTGATCCTGTGTAAAATTCATAACATTCTGCTGATTTTAGTAGCTCTTGGTATTTTGATTGGGCTATATTCTGGTTGTCTAAAGTGGAATTTGCGTATTGTTCGCGATTGTAGATTGATATAAGACGAGAAAGTGCTTCTAATTTGGGGATTGGTTTGAAGATGCTGTGAGGTGAATTGTGCACTATTGGAAATATGATATTTATTTTTGATGGTTGCTGAAATGAGGAGTTTGTTGAGTTACCAATGTTGTTACCTGAGAATCTAGATTCGAAGTCGCCTTTGATACTTGGTTTCAAAACAAATGAAAATGGGGTGAAATTGTTTAGTATCAGATTGTCGTCGCTGAGAATGATTGAGTGTGGATGGATCCTTGTTAAACAGGATGATTTTCCGCAACCTGAATGGCCTGCGAATATCAATAAGTTGTCATTTGATTGTGCAGCGCTTGCATGTAGATAGGTGTATCCTCTTGATTCTGCTGCTTTAATGATGAACCATTTTATTGCTGAACGTGCTAACTCAATTGTGTCTTTTTCTGTATCTGAGTAATTTATTGATAGAGTTTGATTTTTGAAATCCGTTAAAATTGAGATTTTTGATGGTCTTGTAATATAAAGCTGGTCTCTTGTTTGATATCGTGTTTCTCCAAGTGTCTGGATGGTGCGGATTGAGTTTTGCGGAATTTCTAATTGGGCAGAGGTATTCTGCAGAATTACTGTGTGAGAGGGGGTTGAGATAGTTTGATATTGATTGAGTTCCTGATGAAGTTTATCAAAAAGATGGTCATTTTGATGATGAACCGCAAAGTTGGTATTTGCTATGGAATATGTAGCTTGCATTGAGTAGAGCTGCGGTGGATGTTATTTTTAAGGATTTATTTTGTCTATTCAGTAGATTTATATGCCTGAATGGGCTCTGGATTTCATGCTCAAGCTTAGATTTGATTTCTCTACTGAATCCCATTGGGCTACGGTTGATATTGTGAATTCTGAGATCGATAGTGTGCAGATTGAGGCTGTTGAAGGACAGTATGAGGATGCGGTGGTGAGGAATGACAGAATGGTATTGCATCAGCCAAAATCTGTAATACAACAGAAAATTGCGGTGAAGGGGGAATTATTTGGGTCATTTGGGGGGAAGAGTCTTGTGTTGATCATTAAAAAAGGAAGCTCGCATGTGGCACGATTAAAGATTGCGAGTGTTATTGGGGAGATTGAGTCTTTGATAGCGGATATTTGTCATGATGGGGCTGGAGAGGGGGCGGAGAATAGCAAAGAATTTGTTGTTGAATTGCCTATTGATTCGAGTGATGCGGATTGTAACAATGAAACAAAAGTTGCAGGGTTTTCTAAACGGGGATGCGCTTTAGGATGTGTTGCTATAAAACATGCAAATGATGATTTGTTTTTCAGTATTAATGGTCTGAGATGGAAACATGGCGTAATGCCTAAACGGGTTGCGTGTGATGTTTTTCTGAACAATGTTGAAATGAGAGTTGATATTCCTGCGGGTGCGGTGCGTACTCAGTATAGTCCAGACTATGAAATTTATGAATTTGCGGAAGAGTTTTTTGTTCGACTTGTAGATGGAAGTCAGATTGTGTTGAATTATGGAAGTGGTAAGATGAATGTTTATTATAATCAGATTTCGGAGGCTCTTAAATTCTTGAGTCTGCTTGGATTAAGGAATCTGTTGATTGCGGTGGGATTGAAGAACGGATTTTGCTTTGTTCCTGTAATGGTCTTTGAATGCAATGGAAAACTTTTGGCTGTTGGCGGAGATATTAATCATGGACCGGGATCAGTGTATCAATTATTACTTGAAGCGGGGGCTAAGTGCGTAAGTCTTGAACCCGCTATTTTTGATAATAAAAATTTTGTGTTCCAGTTTCCTGTTTTTATTGTTTCTCCTGATGACTGGCTTGAGAAAGTTGATACTCTGCTTTTCAGGAGTTATCTGAAAACTGATGGGAAACATTCTGGAATTTCTAATTTTGTCTGGCTGACATGCAGGAATTCAAAGGAAAGTTCATTTGAAAAGGTGGATTTGGCACGAATTATGAATAGATATCGGGAACAACAGTTGCTGGAGATTTGCCGGCTGCCTGATCAGGATCAGTGTAATGTTGAAAAGCTGATTGAAAAGAAACTTAATGGAGTGAAATGCTATGACTTTTTCTTTGGGAATGATAAAGAAGAGGCAAAGAAGATTGTTCAGAATCTACTCAGGATATTTTGAGCCTTTTGAGAGCGTAATGTTTGATTGAGGATGTTCTGATTTTAACTAAGATTGATTTTGACAGTTTTATTATCAAATTGTCTTTAGGATGGGGGATGAATTCTGCGGGACGCTTTAGATATTTATATAATCTGAATATCTCTTGTTGTTTGTACAAATGATACAATGAGATCGGGAACTCAAAATTTCTTTCTTTCAGGTAATTGTGTATTTGCTTTGTTTCTTTTTGATAATTCTTTGTGACGAATGATTCGAGATCTTTGTATTGGGTGTTGTTGTGAGCTTTGTCAAGAAGGTGGGCGATTATTAACGGGCCTCCAAGGAGATCATAGGTGCCTTGATCTGGAATTCGGATTTGATTGAGGTTGACATTTTTTGTTAATTGAATGACATCGTAGATGTCTCTTAGAAAGAATTGGCGTTGCTTGAAGGCGTGAGTGCAGGATAGCAAAAGCTGTTCTGCTGGAGATAAGTTGAGCTTTGTTTTTATTGGAAAATCAAAACTGAAACTAATACTGGGAAATCTTTTATGGACATCGAAGCACAAATTTCCTTTCTCAAAGTGGGATTCATTCTTCATGATTACTGTTTCTTTGTAGCCATGTGACTTTAGAATCATTGCAACTTTGCTAAACTCATTTGTAACTAGGTCTATGTCTGACATGTCCCTTTCAAATGGATAAGAACCGCCTTTGATGATGGTAAATTGAATTTTCTTTTTTTTGAGCTCTTTTTTCATGATTGTGAGTTCATGAAGTAAGGCCTGCCTGGTATGTTGTTCTTTCTGATATAACTCAGTATTACTGAGAGTTTTAGTAATGAGTATAATTCTGTTCTGGCTGATTTTTCTTATTGTGTATGGATTAATTTCAACAGGTTGTTGGTGGCTGAAAATGAGTTGATTAATCCGGGTGTTGTCATGTTTGTGATTGTATTGAATTAATTCTTCGAAGGCGAAGTAATGGGCGATGAGCTGGAGAAATCTTTCACCTTTTTTGAAGCGGAAGATGGATGCAAAGCCAGAGTACAAGACAAATAAATTCAGCAGGAGCGAGGCTAAGAAATTGTGTGGGATGGTAGCTGACTTGCCTATGACAACTCCCACTATTTCTTTAGCTGAAATTGGATAACTTAAGGGAGAGTTGTCTTTTTTTGTTATGTGTTTTCCAATAAATAAGTGGACTACTAGTGCTGGTGTAATGGGAGTCGAGGTATTGCTTTTATCTCTGATGAGAATGATGTTGCCTGGCTGAGGCTTGGCTGATGTATCTACAAGCACAAATTCCTGATCAACTATTGCAGGAAATGTGGTGCTCCAATGGACTTGGTGCTTTCTCAGGTTTTGTGTCATGTTAGATTAATTGTTTGCGCTTTTTTTCATGTATCTCTTTCTTCTGAAATTACTGAATTTGCTGATTGCGATTGCAAATAGGCTCAGGATGGCTGGAACTTTTGGAGAAGAGGCGAGAAATTCTCTTGCGGGTTTAATGTAGCTGATAATTGGAATGGAACTGTTTTTTGAGAGATCGTAGTAAAAGAGAGGCATGTTGAAATTGTGTTTTTCAAAGTAGGTCTGGAGCTGGGAAAGTTGGGCTGGGTAGTGATTGTTTACGAAAGTTGAAAGAGGATTGTTTGATTCCTGATTGTATTTTTTGTCAAATATACGGAGGACGGTAAATGGGATGCATAGCAGCTCGGATTGTCCCTGGTTTTCAAATTCAATATTTTTGATGTCTTGGTTGTGAATGAGATCTGAGAGATGAATTAAATCTGCAATGGTGAGAGAGCCTTTGTTGTAGATTGTGGTGCAGAGATACATAATTCTGCCTTTCCAATCTTGCTGATACCGAATTCTATATGGTTTTGTGACTACTATTTTGTTTTGATAGATTGTGTTTTTCGGGATGATTATTTTTCTATTTATTGAACTTAGAAGTTTGTTAAGATGATTGACTGAATTGAGATTGATTTCAGCTGATTGATTTTCTTTGGGAAGAAGTTGATTGTCTATTGCCTTTCTTAGATAAAAATCAGGAGGGGAAAGGGATGATTCTAATGGTGGGGAAAAGATGAGAGTGTTTAGTGGATGGCAATGGTTTGATGATGGATAATAGATTGATTCTAGTGGAATGAAAAATCTTGTGACTAATTCTAAATAAAGAAAATTCTTTTTCTTTTGAAGATTGTTGAAGATCGAGTAAATGCAGAAATAAGGGAGAAATAAATTGAGAAGAGCTTTCATGAAAAAACTAATTTTAATTTTTTTATTTTTACCCTGGATAACTCCTAGTACTGAATTTTTGTGGCATGGATGGTTGAGGCAGGGGCAGTTGTCTCCACGTGTGAAATAGTAGTTTCCACATTTGTGGATTACTCTGTGGGCGATGGGGATGTTAAATCTGTTGTTGAAGACGATGACGTCGCCCTGTTTTGGATTGGATGTTCTATCTAGAAGGAGTTTTTCATGTGGCATGATGGATGGAAACATGTCGTTTCCTGCGACTATTTCACATTTGCCAAACTGAGTTGATTGTTTTGTTGAGTGCATGTTCAAATTTTTCAAATGAATATATTTTTGCTACTTCTTTGGCAGCTTCTCTTTTCTTATTGTTGTATGATTGATCTGTTAATAGTTTGAGGATGCCTTGGGCATAGTCTTCTGTGTTTCTGTGTTTCGCGAAGTGGCCTACTTCTTTGATGATCTCTTCAGGATATTGGTTGAATTCATTTGTGACAACTGGAAGTTGTGATGCGATACATTCACTCATGGTACCGCATTGACCCTCTGACAGTACTGGAAGGAAAGCGCAATCTGCTACTGCCAAATATTTGTAATATTGATCTCTTGGAAGGAATCCTGCCAGAATTATGTTGGCCTGCTGTCTTGCTTCTTTTAGCATTGAAAGAACTAATGGCTTTTCGTATTCATTGACTTTTCCGCAAATTATTAGGACTGCGTTTGGGAGAGTCTTTTTGACTAATTTCATGGTTTCAATTGCGTCTTTGATACCTTTCATGATTCTTACTTCCTGAGGCATGATTATCATCTTTAGTCTTGAGTCTTTTTGTTGATGTTCTGGTTGTTGTATTTTCTCATCCCTTTTTTCGGCATTGGTGTGATGAGATTGAAGCATTATTGGATATGGGAGAACTATTATTTTTTCAGGATCAATTTCATGTTCCTGGATAATTGAAGACTTTATTTTGGGTGATGCAGTTAGGATTAGTTCTGCCTTCTCATAATTTTGTTTTTCCTGGGTACCAAGAAATTTCAGATGACTGACTAGTTTATTGTAATGTGGAATGTCGGGGTATTCAGGCGAGAGCATGTGATGACTGAGTTTGTATGGTAGAGTGGTGGTGAGGTAAATGTGTTTTGTTTTTAGAAAGCGGCCCATGTTGGTGCATGCGATGATTGCATCGGGTTTGTCTTTTTGCATTTGTTTGGCGAATTCGTTTGCGCAGGCCATGGTGTTGGTGTATTGATCTGAGAAATCAGTTGAATCTGATTGATGAAAATTTATGATTTTGTCTCCACCGTGGGGAGCAAAGATTGTTGTATTGTGTTGTGACAGGCCTTTGATTATCATATCGAGAAATGGTTTGAATCCGCTTGCGGAAAGATTTGTTTTTTCTAAGTTTCCTGGGGTGCCGAGAGCAATGTTCATTTTTTTTCTGTACTTAATTTTTCTGTGCTTAGCTGGTAAGCTTCTACCACTTCTTTTGGATTACCTTGCTTGATGATGGATCCATTTTGGAGCCAGAGGACGCGGTCGCAATGTTTCTCGATCATTCCCAGTTCGTGGCTTACTAAAATTCCCGAGGCGCCTTGTTTTATTATCTCTTTGATGTGGTTTGCGCTCTTAATTCTGAAGTCCTGGTCTCCTACAGCGAATACTTCGTCAAGGAGAAATATGTAGG
>CAZNVD010000014.1:6119-8127 GCA_964576505.1 uncultured Methanosarcinales archaeon | reverse complement strand
GTCAGCGAACTTTTCCATGCCTGCGAAGGCAAGTATGCTTGGTAATTTTGAGTGGATCTGGTTTTGAGATAGTCCTAAAAGGGATCCAAGAAGGAATATGTTGTCCCGGCAGGTGAGGCGATCATGGAGACCTGAGCCTAAACCTATTAATGGAACAATAGTTCCCTGAGTTTCTATGTTGCCTGAATCTTTTTGATAAATTCCTGCGATGATTCTTAACAAGGTGCTCTTTCCGCTGCCATTGTTTCCTATGAGACCAAGGAGTTCGCCTTTGTCAACAGAGAATGATACTTGTTTCAGGACATTGATCTGGGCAAAATGCTTTTTCATTGAAAAGAAAGAATGCAATTTGCCGGGTGCTGTTAATGGTTTGTTGTAATCAATGGTAAATGATTTTGAAATGTTGGTTGCGTTTATTCGTTTCATGATTACATCACATCGGTAAATCTTGGTTTCAGATAATTGAAAATTAATGAGCCTGCGATTAAAAACAAAAAAGAGGTGGCTAGTGTGCCTATCATTATGCTGCTGGCTGGCAGCGACCTATCTATAATAAGGTGGCGCGCCAAAGTAATGAAATAATATAATGGATTGAAGAGATTAATGGTGGTAAGAAGGTGGTCGCTGCTGGTGGCATACATAACCGGAGTGACGAAGAACAAAATTCTAGAGATGAATGGCCAGATGTATTCAATGTCTGCGATGAATATGTAGATGGATGAGAGTAGTAAGCATGAGCCATATAGGAAGGCTGCGAATGGAAGGATGATAATTGGATAGAATAATAGGCCGATCATTGGCTTGTTTGTTAATAGCAAGTATGCAGTCAAAAGGATTAACTGGAAGATATGGGAGAACATGGATGAGAGGACCACAGAAGCTGGAAGAATTTCTCTCGGGAAGTTGAGAGATTTCATGGTTCTGCTGTGGGTTCTTAAGATGTTGGTGGCTCGTGAGGTTGCCTGCTGAAATAAGTTGTAATGGATGATACCTATGAATAAGTATAGTCCGTAGTCAGAGATGTTATTGCTTAGTAAGTCTGCAAAGATGAACCAGAGTGAAGCGAAAGTAAGTATAGGGTTTACAAGGTACCAGGTGATACCCAGCCAGGTATTTTCGTTTTTTAGCTGGATACTTGCTTTGGCTAATGCAAGGCTCATTCTAACTTTTCTTAAGAATGCATTCCATCCCCCTTTCATGGTCTTTTTAGAGAAAGGCATTATTTATATTGATTATGGGGATAGTTAAGAGAAGTTATTTAGCTCTGAAAGATATTGGAATGAGTCTAATCAAAGCTTCTCTCTTCCTTCAAAATACACACAATATTCACATTTATCACTTGCTTTTGGTATATCTGAGTTAAGAACTTTAACTGCATTCTTTAATAACTTCTCTCCGTCTTTTGCATCTGTTTTCATTTTAATCAGCTCAATATGGAAGTCAACATGGCCGTCTTTAGTTATTTTGTTTGGATGGTAGAACAATAAATAAGAATAATCCTCTGTTGAGTATCCATTCTGTTGCAAGATGAAATTATACAAACTTAATTGCTCAAGATAATGTGCAGAAGTATCTTCTTTTAATGGGAAGCCACGGGTTTTGAAGTCAAGCACAATCAACTTTTTTCCTTTAACTAAGATATCATCTACTGCGCCTTTGATAATAGTGCCATTTTTATCTTCCCAGGAAATACCACTCCTGTTATTTCTCCACTTTGATAATAATTCGAGGTTATCAAATAATTTTACTCCCTCTAATTCTTTCAACTCAGGAGGCAGTAATTCTTTAGACCTGAAATCATCAAAGTGAATTTTGATAATTTTGTCCATGCCTGAAGGAAGTGATGGAAATATACCAGCTGGTCTTTTGATACCTTTATTGAACTGAAGCCAGAAACAGCGCGGGCAGTCTTTCAATAGCGACAATGAGGACGGGGAAAATTTATAGGGCATTAAGGTGATTGAAAGAAAACAGCTATTTAAGTTTTGTTAGTAATGCGTGATTATTC
>CAZNVD010000014.1:0-6109 GCA_964576505.1 uncultured Methanosarcinales archaeon | reverse complement strand
TTATTCATTTGTATATGTTGTCATGATGATCTAGATCATAGAATATGATGCTATCCTCTTTTTGATTATATTTGAAAATCATTACAAATGAGCTTTTTATGTGTACACGCTTAAATTCCTGCATTGGACGACGTAGATTTTTGTAGTGATTAACATCTGAACATGTCAAAATTTCATCCATTTTTTTCATGACTGATTCATACATATCTTTTTCTTTTTTGTATAATTTTGTAAGAATTTTCTGAAGTGACTCATCAATTAAGAATTTACGCATTCTCGATTTCACTTCTCAGTTTGTCAAGGCTTGTGTATGCTCTGAGTTTTCCAGATTTTTCCTTATGCTGTAATTTCTCTATGTATTCAGGTCTTAATTCTGGCTCGAGGAGTTCTTCCTCAAATCTGTCTATTACAAATTTAATTGCAGCTTCTTTGCTCTTTAAGCCATATTTACCTTTAACAATGGATATGACTCGATCTTCATGCTCGTTTAATAGTACTTGTGTTTGTGCCATGTTTTGATATAATATATAACAAACTGATATATAAAGTTTCTGAGGCTGAAATATCGATTGCATAAGACAAAATATAGAAAAATTATGTTATTCAGATTGAGATGTTATATTAAAAAAAAGAGAAAAAAAGGCGAGTTTCCCCGCCAGGAATTTGTTTACCTAGTTCTTCTGAACGCGAACAGCTTTTGGGCCTCTTTCGCCTTCTTCAACATCGAAAGTTACTGCATCATTTTCGTATAATTTTGCACTGCCTTCAATGCCAGACTGGTGAACGAAATAATCATTACCGTCGTCTCCTAAAATAAATCCAAATCCTTTTGTTGCGTTAAAAAATTTTACTTTTCCATTCATGTTCGTTTTACCTATTTTACGTTGTTTAAGGCATTTCTGCCTTAACTGCAAGCTCAGTAAATCTGGTATTTATAAAGGCTTTGGTTGAAATGGGTAAAAAATAGCATAGAATGAGCCTATTTAGCCAAAAATCGCTTCTTGATCTCTGGGTTCAGATACTTTGATACATAGGCATTCACATAGTCAATATCTTGAGCAGTAAGCTCTTCCTTATATCCGCCTACTTTTCCCTTTCGAACTTTGAAGGAATCTACATTTTGATTATTGAATGGCTGCAATCTCCAGTTGTCAAATTTTCCCTGCTTTTCCAGGTTTTGCATATTAGTAAACCCACAGAATTCAACTGATGTTTCAAGAGCTTCATGATTCAAATGTATCTTAAGAAAGCTAAGAAGCTTGGTCATTTCCTTTGTTAGATCATGATGCATGTCTTCATAAGTTATGAAATACACTTCAGGATGATTTTTTGTATATCTGATAATATTGTTCAGAAAATGGACGAGTCTTGAAACTCCCCATCTGCTTCTGATAAAATTTGAGAGACTTCGTTTAAAATTGTTTTTTTTCTGTCTTTTGCTACGTTCATGATAATATGATACAAGAGTGTCAAGCGGGTTGCGCAAAAGCACTACAACACTAGCCTTCTTTGCTGTGATGGTAGAATAAACAATATGTGAAAATGAAATTTGTGGAAGGTTATTTGGAAGTTGCAGTTCAATATTGAATGGAATTCCGTAAATAAGTTCAACATATTTTGCTAAAAAACTTCTGACCCAGGTTCTTCCTGTTTTTGGGAATGAGACAAATAAATATCCATGTTCTGGGAGTGCTGGAGAAAAGGCATAATATGTTGAATAACAAATATCTTTGCCAGTATTCAATAAATTAAAGAAGGTATTTTTCAAGGCCTGTTGCATGTTAAATCAAATCCAATGTTTGTTAATAAAATTTGTGTGAGTCTGAGAATAGGATTTTATGGAATCAGTCTAATTTTAGGGAGACAAAGTTTATTAATATTACAAACATATTACACTTATGAGCACAAATCTTACTATTACAAATCAATTCGTAAATCCTAAAATGCTTTCGTTTCTTATGGGAGTAGGAATTTTTGCATATTCATTAACAAAGTATACTCCTGAATTTGAGCTCATACCTATGGTAGGTATCTTGATTGGAGCATATTTTGTATTACTTGCGCTTCAAAATGGATGATAAATTACTTCAAATCAAAAAGAACATTCTGGATCTTAAGCATAGTGAGAATATTAGCTTTGCAGTTGCTCATTTGAGTATTGGGACGGGAGGAGCGGTAACTATTCTTGCAAGTTTAGGATTAACTCAAAAATTAGTGTTGTTTAGTCTGTTTATTTTCACAATATTTGGTCTATCAGGTCTAAGACTTATGCAAGAATGCAAAATAATAAGAACTAAAATTGCAGATCTTGCCTATGTAATTGAAACAAATTAGGACAATACAATAACTTTTGATATCCTGCCTCAATAAACTTATAAACAAAATTTCTTTCTATTCTCTTTATGATTGGGCAATTTGTGAAACTTTTTATTCTGTTCTTTGTTATATTTGATCCTTTTGTGGGTTTAGGTGTGTTTACTGCATCAACTAAAGGTATGAAAGAAAAGGAAAGAAATCATATTGCATTACTTTCTGTGCTTGTTGCTGGAGCTATATCTGGCGTGTTTCTTGTGTTTGGATTCTCGGTCTTATCTGTATTGAATACAACACTTGAAGATTTCAGAATTGCGGGTGGTATTGTGTTGTTTGTGCTGGGACTTGAGATGGTGTTAGGATTGACAGGAAGAAGAATGAAAGAATTGAAGCGGGATTCAGGAGCCGCAATTGCTGCAATAATTGCAACTCCACTTTTAACAGGACCTGCTGCGATTACTGCTATTATATTATCTGTGACTGAGTATGGAATGCTGCTTACCGGGAGTGCAGTGGCTACTGTGTTGTTAATTGCTTATGTGTTGTTTCTTTATTCACATGTTATTTACAGAACTTCAGGTCCAATCACGCTTCAAGTATTGTCAACATTACTTGGGCTGGTAACATTGTCATGGGGAATCAGATTTATCAGGTTAGGTTTTGGGATATAGTTTTGATTTAAATCTAATTACTCGCTGCGCTCCGTGAACTAATTTATCTTCTGTTCTGCGTGTCTGAGGGCGGTAATAGACAATCTTGCTTTCTCTGGTCGGTCATGTGAAAGCAATTTAACGGCCTCATCAAAGGAAACCCATCTCGCATCTGAAACCTCTCCTTTTTGCAGATGAAATTCTCCATTTCCTGTGTATTCGCCCATACTGAAGAAATATGCTTTCCCTTTGGTGAAGCCTCTTTTATCTGCCCTGGCGGATTCTGCAGGCAATTCTTCATAATAAAACAAGTAAAGCATGTCTTTTACATCTTTGGTGAAATTAATGTTGAGTTCTTCTGAAATTTCTCTTTCCAAAGTTTCTTCAATGTCTTCGCCTAATTCAACTCCTCCTTGTGGGAAAAGCCAGGAGTCAGAACTTTTTGCGGATTTAATGATTAAATAATCATAACCCAAATCTGTTTTTCTGTAGAGAATTATAGCTCCTACTGGATGGAATTCTTTTTCTTCATAAAGTTTGTTTACCTGCTCTTGGAAGTCCATTGATTAACACTTTTTTCGGGTAATTTATTAGATTATGTCTACTACAATAATGATATTTGTAATTTGAGTAGTTATTTGTTAGCTGTTTTGCATTAAAGTTATAGATAAAAGTTTTTAAAATCCGTTCTTATTCACTATTCTAGAATAGTTACGAAATCCTCTAAAATCCTGTTAAAATGTATAAAATTTTAAAAACAGAGGGCTGATTTTAAGCTTTTATGAAGAGACTATTGGGGGTAGTCTTATTATTAGTTGTGATGAGCGGCAGTGTATTTGCAGCTGATGTGCAGAGTTATAATGCTGTATATCAGATTGCAGAAGGCATAGCCTTAGTACAAGCTCAGCTTAGTTTTACTGATAGCGTCACTGCTTATGATTTGATCCTGCCTGGAGATGCTTCGGACATTGACATAGAAGGTAAATATTATTCTCTTGTTCCTACTGGCAATGCAGTTGTGGCGCTGATACGTGATGAGCCATTTTCAGAACTTTCTGTAACATACAAAACATCATCAGTAGTTGAAGAAACATCAGATGGTTACTTTATTCTGCCAACAAAAGAACTTCCAGGTGAACAAAAAAGCATTAAACTTGAATTACCTGAGGGCGTACCTTTACGGTATGCTTTGAATTCTGAACGCCAATCGGTTTATCCGCAGGGGGCGATGGTGGGAACAGATGGTAGGAAAATTGAGATCAGCTGGAGTGATGAATTATTGAAAGATGATCCTGCAATTCTTGTCATATATGATGTGGAAAACTTTGGATGGTATTATGTGGCTGGTGGGGTTGCTTTGTTGTTCGTAGCTGGTTATTTGTTGTTTGTGCTAAAAAGAAAGAAGGGAAGTAAATCAGATTATACTAAGAACCTGTTTGAAGAAGAGAAGGATGTGGTGCAGATATTGTTGAAAGCGCCAGATCACGAACTATGGCAGAAAGAGCTTCAAAGAAAAGCAGGTATTACTAAAGTAAAATTATCCAGAAAAATCAGAAGTTTAGAACAGAAAGGACTTATTGAAAAAATTCCGTACGGCAACACGAATAAAATCAGGTTGCGGGGGATATCATGAGATCTACTTTTGATTCTAATTGCTGTCTGGTTGTGATCACTTCACTTGCTCACTTTGAGTTCGCAGCGCTCCGTGATCAAGTTTCATCTTGTTTCAACAAGTTACAGGAATCAACTAAATATAACTCTCGTCTCCCTATTACTGCGCCAAGCGGCCAGGAGGGACTTAAGATGAAGAAATTTACCCTGCTGCTTGCCATTTTCCTGATGCTGGGACTCCAGATCGGAAGTGCACAGGAACTGGCAACAGAATTGAATAGTAATGAAGCGATTATGCCAGACTCTGTGCTCTATTCATTAGATAGAGCACTTGATAAAATTCAGCTTTTGCTCACACTTGATCCAGCTGCAAAAGCAGAACGCGGATTGCTAATTGCGGACGAGCGTTTATCTGAAGTAGCTGCCATGCTTGAAGCCGGCAAAATTAAAGAGGCTCAGATAGGTAATAATGCTCATGATGAAGCTCTTAATAGTGTTGAGGAGAGCATAGGAAATATAGATACTACAGGAGATCAAGAGAAGGTGCAAAAAGCACTTGAGAAAGTTGCCAGATTGCAGAATGAAGCAGAGAGACATGCAGAAAAAGTTGCTGCTATAAAGGACGCTATTATTGAAAGACAGAGAGATCGCATGAATGAAGAACAGATTCAGCATATGACTGAAGTGTTTGATTCCATTAAACAGAAAGCAAAGATTGTAGATCAGAAAGCTGAATTTAAGAAAGAACACGCCAAAGTGAAATTAATTGTAATTCAGGAAGTGCCTATTGGAGAGGTTGAAGAGATTGAAGAAACAGCAGAGGAAAATTCTGGATTAAATAATGGGCGTGTTGAGAGAGCTGAGCGATCTGTTCAGCGAGCTGAAATCGTAATTGAGCGAGCGAAAGCCCAGCTTTACGAGCAGCGTCTGAATGGTGTAGATGTATCAATCGCACTTCAGCATGTAGAAGCGGTTGAAGAACAGTTAATTACAGGTAAAGAAGAGTTGGCTGAAGGAAATGTACAAGATGCCCAAAATATAATGATTGAAGTGGAGAGCTTTGGACATGCTGTGAGTGAAGCTGCCCGAGATCTTAGGATTGCACAGGAAGAGGGCAAACCATCAGAAGGACTGGAAAAGTTACATGAGATCATAAAAGAAGGAAAAGAGAACAGACTGAATATTATTGAAATTAAGAAAAGAGTTTCACATCGAGAAACTGGGAAGGATAATACGGTAGAAGATGGACAAGAGGGAAAAACATCTGAAACTGCATCAGAGAGGAATGCTGAGGGAATGCGAGACAAAAAAGAACTTGCTGGGGAATCCCGAGGTAACTCAGATGCAGCACAGGGAATCTCAGGGGGGGCAGTCGTTGCTCCTCTGCAAGAAGATTCAGGAGAAAGTGTCATCATACCTGACGAGGGAAGCGAAGGAAGTGTTGAACCAGAGAAGAATGAAGATAGTGATGAAGAAGTCTCACCTGGAACAGCACGAGCTTACAAGTCCAATCCGTTACTCTCAAGAATCATTCA
>CAZNVD010000013.1:0-34184 GCA_964576505.1 uncultured Methanosarcinales archaeon | reverse complement strand
GAAAATCTCAAACCTAAAATACAGTACATCACTAAAGAACTTAGATTAGACATCAAAGTCTTCGAAAAATCACCTCCTCTTTTCGGCTATTCTTTGAAAAAAAGAATGAAACCAAGAGTTGCATTCTTGCAAGATAGAGTAAGTAATTATTCATTTACTTCATATATTGCAATGGGAGATGCAAAATTCTGTCAGAAAGTTGCAAAATGTAGGTTAGAAGAATACTTGGCATTTAAGGAGGAATTTATCGCAGCAAATAAGAATAAAAATGAAGAGCAGGATGAGTTAACTACTGAATAAATTTTGTTTATCAGTTTCTATTGTTTCTTTTGACGCCAGTATCAATTGCAACATTACTTTATCCCAAACGGCGCATCGCAAATATCCAGCCCGATAAATAATTCCCCGCCCCCAAACTTCAGCGGATAAACAGCCGACGTCCTATCCCCGCTGCAATCTCCATCTTTTATCTCAAGCACATTCTTATTTTTGTCTGCGGAAGTAAACACATAAAAGAAGAAATCTTGCTGAACATACACAAGTGTGCCATTCAACATTTCACTGATCTCCCGCTCAGCAAAACTGCAACCATCCAACCCGTCACACACAAGATCATTTCTCCACGCGCAGTTTTGCACAACTTCCTGAATCCGCAGATTATTGCATGATGTGCTCGCTTGAAGTACCGCGCTCACTGTATTAAATGCAAGTTGCTGGCTATCAAAATCTTTACGTTCTTGACTAGGCTTCTGCTGAAGACTGAAAAATACCAGGAACAATAAGCCAACTACAAGTATCAGCACAACAACTACAAGTCCCATAATTTCAATCTGTCCTCGCTGTTTATTGTTTCGCGTAATAGTTCACCTCTAACAAACCCACCCCATATCCGTTATGTCCTTTCAAAGGATCATACACGCACTTTGGAATAAAGAATGGAAACGAGTAACGGAAATCAGGATTAGTATTATTGTAAATTACAAAATCTGCAGTCTTGGGATAAATCTGATGCAGCACAATCAGGGAATTTCCAAATTTGTCATTATACAATCCAAAACGCAATCCCTCATCTTCACTCAACACTTCACCCAATGCTCTAACTTTAAGCGCATCAAAACAATTTACAGTAGAAACTCCTTGCCTCGTATCCTGCAACTCAGCTAGGTCAATCACCCTTTCTGCAATCTGCACACTCTGCGCTTGATGAAACTCAACCAGTCTGATATCCGCCCGCCCTCTACTATATCCTATGTAAAAAACAACCCCCAACATAAGAAGAACAAAAAACACAAACAGCACAGCTATTGTTTCCAATGTTTGTATTTGCCCTTTCTTCCTTTTTACCATTTTTTGAAACACACGCAACCCGCATCAATGCATCTTTTGATTCTTTTGCAACTAATACAGTAGCGGACACGATTGCGATTCAATCAGATTATTCCTCTGTTGCAGCTCTTCAGCCCCCCGCACAAAATCAGTAATATGCTCTTCCCACAAATCAGGTTGCCCGCTCAATCCTTTCAGCACACTAATCCACTGTTGTTCCGCTTCATCATAAAACACAGGACACACCTGAGTTTTATCTAACAACTCAACCTTCTTTTCATACACCGATGAAACTCCATACAATGCTCCCAAAGCCTTCTTCATTCCACAGGCATAATTCTCGGCATCGTCTGAAAATATCGCTCCTATCAGCGAAGGGTTTCCAATATATGAACTCTGTCCAGTCTGAGAAATAGTATCAGTTTTCTTATCATAACTAAAGTATTTCACAGTTCCAGATGGAATTTTTACATTAGGATCAAAATCTTCAATAAACACAATATCAACATCATATTCTTTTGTAAGAATAAACCTAGGCATAGTAATTGTCTGCGGTTCCGCAAATATCACAAATTTAATTTTATAATTATTTTCATCAGCCATATCTTTCAATAGTAAATCTCCATGCAACCTGCGATGTTCTTTATTGATTTTGTCAGTCATAGTAAGGTCATAAAAAGAATCAAACTTGGGATCATCATACACAAACACATATTTAATCTGCGGCGCCGTCACATAAAGAAAATTAGTTACTGGATACGGCAACTTCCAGGTAAGGCTCCACACAATAAGCCTTTGCTCAGAATCCCCAATCCACTCTGGTGCAAACAATATGTCAGACTCAAGAAAATGTCGCTGTGTGCCAATTCTATATTCGTCACACAAGAATCTGATTTCAGCAGCCGGCACCACAATTTCAGTTACTCCGCCCGACGCCGCCCTGCTGCTTGTAAAAATATCATCAAGCTTCTGAATAATCTGTGTAATGTGAGATTCTTCACTAATCACCCTCTGCCTCGCCACAATCCCTACAAAAAATAGAATAATTATCGCTCCGATAATCCCCACAAGGATCCAGTTCATTTGAACTTCAACAACTCCTTTATGAGTCACCATGACGATATTTCCACTGACCGTCCCAGACTTGTCAGCTGGATCCTCACCTGTCCTTGTTCAACCGGAATGCATAATAATTTATCAGGCACCGACACACTCAAAGACCCGCCATCAAAAAGCTCATGCAATTGTTTATCTTGCAAAATAAACACATTTTTCCTCACACTATCCTCTAAACTGTCTCCAACAAGTATGCGATTCTGTTTAGTAGCAGCCTGTGCCGCAAGACTCGCAAAAGACAGATCCGCAAAACACACTTCATCCAGCTCAGGCGGCAACCTGAGTTCGATTTTCTCCACACTTCTGAATTCATACGACTTTTCCCTGACTTTAGAAGATAGATCTCTCTCAAATTGCAAAAGCAGGATATCATCCTGAGTCTTAAGCAACGTACTTACCACTCTGTAACCATAAAGCAAAAGCCCGGAAGCAATGATAATGGCAAGAACATAAATCAACACCTGCGCCTGCACCTGCCCGGTACTTCTCCGTGATCTACCCAGCATTCTTTCCACCTTTCTTAGTTGTGATTTTCTCAAGTTCTGAATAAACATCCTTCTCTTGTCCAAAGAGTTCAGCAAGCATTCTGAAATCATCCTTTGAAAGCAATCTCTCGGATTCACGAAGGAACATATCAAAATCACCTTCTTGAGCAAATTGATCAAGCGCGTCAAAAGTCGAATCAACTTTTTTCTTCCGTGCTTTTACAATTTCATCAAGCTTCTTCCCTTTACCTTTGAATTTGTCAAACAATTCTTTGCGTGCCCGCTCTTTTGCCAGATTCCGCAACTTTCGAAGCCTGATCAATAATTCCTCCCGCTTTTGAGCAGGAGTCATAACCTGTTTACCACCCGTAACCCGTCGTTGAATCGCTCCGGATATTGGTCTCTGTTGCGCCACGCGTTTCTTAGATTCCTGATACTCCTGATAATGCTTGTAACCATAGTATCCGCCAACCCCAATCAGGATCAGCAACACAAATATTACAATATACAACCACAAGTAAGATGGCGGCCTGCTGTCAGGATCAAGCGGATCATATCTTATATCATAACCAAATAATTCATCATAATCACTATATCCATCATCATCAGTATCTGGATTCAACGGATCTGTTCCATATTGGTACTCTTGCAGATTTGTCAATCCATCTTTATCCGAATCACCAAGCCCGTCATCTTTACTTCTTGGATCAAATCCATACTTAAGCTCCCACTCATTAGGCAACCCGTCTCCATCAATATCAGTATCACACACATCACCAATATTATCAGAATCGAGATCAGCCTGATCTAAATTAGCTATACTGTCACAATTATCAACATCGTCAAAGAATCCGTCAGCATCAGTATCAGGACATCCAAATTCATTTACTGGCATTCCAGCAGGAGTTCCAAGGCATAAGTCCTTATCATCTGTAACATTATCTCCATCAAGATCTGCCACACCAAGTAATTCAATCAACCTTTCACCCATATCAGTCAAATTGAAAATATTCTCAACTTTGTAACAGAAAGTTGTTGGTTCCATCAAAGTCAGAGTATCATTATACAACAAACTCGCCACACACGATTCCCCAGGCTTGCTCAATCCATAGTACCGCTCAGGCTTGCATCCAAATGTATCCTCACAGAACAATCCCACAAGTGTCTGTCCGCTCTGCTGGTAAATTTCCACAAGTGCATGCGGACCAGTTTTATTAAACACTTCACATTCAGGCTGCCCACTATCAACATAAACTCCGTCACTCACAATCTCGGCACTCAACAAGCCAGCATTATTTTCGGCTTTAACAGCGAAGTAGTAAGCAATTCCTTCTACAAATTCCTCAAATCCAGCCGCAGTCGAACCATCAACCGCAGTATAATTCCTAACATTAAAGTCAGTTGTTCCTGCAGTTTTTACTCCATAATGGAACCTTCTGATTCCAGACTCTGAATCCTGCGCCGAAAATGCAGCAATAACATCTGCTCCACTACAGAACACATCCCCATCATCAACTGTAACATTCAACGGCGGTGTCAGATCAACAACAAAAGTAGATTTTGATTTTCCGCTTGTTTCATCCTCAAATGCGCAAGATGCTCCAATAGTATGTGTCCCGACTGCCGCCGTAACTTTGCCAACAAAAGAAGTATCAGCACCAGGGAATGCAGACGAAGTTCCACCATCAAGACTGTACGAACATTCAGCAAGTTTCGCTGTAGCAATCAAAACAGGAATCGTTGTATTTCCATAACTGCTTCCCTCGGCAGGACTAACAATAGAAATGTACGGACTCAATGAAGTATCAACTTCAACTCTAATATGGGAAGTTCCAGATTTAAGCAACGCCTTATTTTCACATGCAACCGCGCACGAATAAGTTTTCTTATCTTCAACTGCCAGTTCAATGGTATTTATTCTGCTAAACACGCTAGTGTTAGAATTAAACATGAATTTCATGCTCTCATATGAACTTTCTCCTGTGCAACTATACTTACAACGAGCTTCATCATCAGTTCTGACTTCCAGAGTTGTCTTAAGAGGATGCATTCTTACAAGAGATGGATCAGCTTTAGCTTCAAGAATTACTGGCGCAGTAGAATCTGTGCTTAGACTAAACATCTTAATGCTCTTCATTGGTCCGCTTGCGCTTCCATCACACCACACTCTGTAAATGTCAGCAGCCGGATATCGCTTTGTAACCTCAACTCCTACTTTGTGAGAAATCTTTCCAGTAGTACTAAACGCAGGATACGATGACACACTGATATTTGGTAGCAGCGAATATCCACACACCGCATCTTGATTACTTTCAACACTGAAATCAAACAAAGTGCTTGTACTAACTCCATAAGGTGGATGCACAAGACTCAAAATAACATCCGATAGACTTACAGTAAACCTTCCAACACTTGTAGCTTCATTTCCTGCAGCATCCTCTGCAACAATTGTAACTTCATAACTTCCCGAAGCAAGCGCCTTGGAAGGAACCCAGATTGCATGCAAACTGCTCGATTCAACAGCGCTCAACCCAAATTCAATCTCCGGACTGCCATAAGTATGCAATGATACCGACACAATCTCAGCTTCCTCAGCAAACTGCGCTTTAATCTTAGGCAAAGTCTCACTGATAACTCCGCTTGGTGTAATCAGAGCATACGGTCCTCCTTCGTCTTCAACAAATAATCTCTCAATTGAATGAATTCCTAAAACATCCTGCACCGTTCCCAGCACATACGACAATCCATCAAGAACAGCAATTCCATGATAAGCATCATTATCTCTTCCAAGCAAAGCTTGTATGTAGAAAGTGAAAGCTCCACGATTGTCTAAATAAACAGATGCGTCTCCTTCAGTTTTTGCAAGTCTTTCAACATAAAGGTTCTCAGTATTAGATGTATAAACTAAACTTGAAGGCACACTCCATTCCTGAGATGGTGATAACTCACTAATCTCAAACATACTCTCAAATCCATATCCTTCAACTCCTGTCAAAGACACAGGCACCGCACTAACCACATAATCACCCGGTGCTAACTTGCCGCTAGGAGTGAACACAAATACATTTTCATCTTCAACCTGATCAATCGAACCAGCAACTGTTCCACCTGGACCCACAACAGAAATTGATGATAGGCTCTCACTGAAAGCTCCAGCCACCCGTACTTCAATCATTTCAATGCTACTTCCAGAGAATCTCAATGGAGTTATCAGAATCGCACGCGGAAGATCAGCCATTGCCTTCACCAGAATACTGCTGCTTGAAGAATGGCCAGCCAAATCCTGTGCAACCACAGTTACTTCATTGTCTCCGGCATTATTGAGGTAAACTTTCTTCGCAAACTCAGCATCAGTCGCAGTAAATTCCGCTTTCAAAACTTCATTTACATAAACGTACAACATAGAACCTGCTTCAGTTTCTCCCTCAAGAAGAACCCAAGATTTATCTGTAGATGATGAATCTGCTGGACTCGAAATGCTAAGAGTTGGCGCTGTTTTATCTACCTCAAATTCAAGAGTTGTTGTAGCAGACTCAATTCCACCGTAAACACAAGTTATTCCATATTCTTTCTCAGACCCATCAGCAAAGCTCAGAATATCTCCCGGGCTCAATGCTGAAGTAAACCTGTAACCATTATCCACCTGGATTGATCTCATCAAAATTGGGGACACAAACACAGCAGATTTGTCAACATAACTGCAAGTTCCGTTTCTTGTAGTTATCGCCCACAACTCGGCATCACTTTCAGATGCTACAGGAGACGGCCCGGCTTCAATAATTCTAAGGCCAGCTTCAGTATCAATTGAAACATCAACTCGATAATTCTCACTTACAAGTCCGAGATCATTCTTACATCCAACAAAGTATGATTTATCCGTTCCATCTGGAACAAGTAAATAGTGAGTTCTTAACTCTCTACTACTTCCAGAACTAAACAATCCATCCATTACCGCATACGATTTATCGGTCTCACTAAATTTACAAGTTGAAGGATCAGTTGTCTCAGCAATAAGTTGAACTGGAACCATTCCACCCGAAATTCCATCTAGAATCTCATAGCTGCCATAAGTTTTTGTCTCCTGTTCCCCAACCACTCCTCGCATTCCATCGTAGCCTTCAGCCCTGGCCAGAGTCACAACAGGCGCACTCGAATCATACGCAACTGACGCATAACTTCTAACACTCACACCTTCTTTTGACACACAACGTATCGCCAAAAGATATTCTCTCTCTTTATCAGCAATCATTAAACTTACTGTTCCACTAAAATGCACTCCATCTGAAGAAGACAAAACTGAATCTCCCAAATCTCCTCCAGTTTTACCATGCCAGTAAATATCTTCAACAATACAAGAATCCACCACACTATCTGTTACTACAGAAAGTGTAAAACTTCCACTTGAAACTCTGCTTGGATAGTAATCAAAAATTTGTGGACCCGATCCGAGAAGCACAGGAATAGTCACAACATCAACTGATCCATCTTCACCAACTGCATAAATTGACACCAGCTGCTTCCCTGACTTTAAAGGCACCGTTACCTTGAACTTCCCGCCTTCTGCCATTTTAAACACAAGATCAACTGGCTGGTAATTTACATAAACATCAATTACTGATGCAGTATCATTGTGATAACTTCCAGATATCTCAACCACATCAACAGTAGTCACAAACACCCCGTCCTCATAACCACCAGGCGAAATTTTCTCAACAGTCAATCCATGGGATACCACACTTGGCTCATAGAATATATCTTTATCAAGCAATTTTGTCTCTTTTCCAATCACAGCCGTCATGTGCAGTGTCGAATGCCCAATTGGTAGATATACGTCTCCAATACTAAAATGAGGTCCCTTCACACTTTCACTCAAATATTCAAATCCATCATCATCTACAAGTGTAGCTTCAACAACAGCCCCAGGAAGAGTATCACCACTAATCACATAAGGAAGACTCACAACTGCTCCGCCAGCTCCCGAAGTAAGAGTAAGTTCCTTTCCAGCCACAAACGAAATTGTTTTTGACCCGATTTTACCAGATCCATATTGACTACATTCAACATCAAGTTCTACACTTTCTCCTTCTACTAAAGGTTCAGAAAGCAGAAGTTCAAATTCTCTCAAACCATCTCCAGAAGCTACTGAACTAAACTCGGCATCAATCTTAATGCCAATTCCAGATACACATCCTTTACACACACAAGAATCTGCTGCAGTACTGGTCTTCACAGTTATTTTAGGTGCCAGCGATAAACTTACTCCAACTGGAGAATAATCAACAATCTCAAATCCTCCTTTATCCTGGACATCAATCACCAGTTTATTTTTTCCAACCGCCTGCAAACCAGCCCGATCTACACACTGAAACTCGTATTCATAAATTCCAGTTCCTCCTGTTGAATCAAATGTAGCAATCTCAGAAAGTTCATCTTTGAATGAATCTTCATCAAATATTCCAAATTCAGTTGCAGAAACTGATCCACAATCAGTACCTTCATGAACACAACTATAGCTGCATTTAATTTCCTCATCCAGATATCTATCCCGGGCAACCAGAGTTGATACCAAAGCCCCATGCTCATCCCTGTCCGACACAACACTATAAGCAACATCTTTCTCAAGCCTTTGTTCACCAGATGCAGCAAGGAACAATTCTGGTGGTTCATTATCAAATTGAATAGTGATTAATGTATCTTCATAAATTCCAGTAGCAAGAGGCGCGCAAGCAATCCTGACAGCAATTCTCTGTCCGTGTTCACTAAAGTGCAGCAAGCTGCTTTCATAATCGTGCGCAAATCCATCCTCAGTAGGAACTTCCGTACCAGTAATTCCACCAATTTTAACAACGCAAGATCCGGCTTCATCAGTTGTAATGCGTACAAGAGGAGATTCATCGTAAGTATAGTAAGTTCCAGCATCCACAGATCCTGATTCAATAACTTCAATAGAGAATGTCTCAGGCTCTCCTGCAACAATCCTCAAAGACGTAATCAAAGAACTAACATGCCCAAATCTATCAGACGCAGAATACTTAAGCTCATATTCGCCAGGCATTACATCAATAAATCCATCTGCAGCTTTAACTGGAGTCACAGTTGCAGACCACATTCCGCTGCCAGAAGTGCTAAGTGTTTTTACTATCTCAAGAGTACTATCTTTATTTTTTAATGTTGCACTTGCAGAAGACACCTCTCCAACATCATCACCAAGCACAGCTGCTGTGCTATTAATGTCAACAATCTTGGCCTTAATCTCAAACACATCACCATACGAAACTTCAGATGGTGTCAAACTTTCGATAACAGGTCCTTGCTCATCATAATAATAAATAATACTTGCACTAGACACAACCCCGCTTTCAGGAGTCACAAACACAGTAATTTTATTATAACCGGGATAAAGGAAATGTAAAGTTCCTGAGAAAGATTGACCTTCAACAGTCAAAGGAAGTTTAACTGATTGCAATCCATCAGAAATCTCAACTTCTGCCGACACTGCAGAATCTCCTGCAAACTTCCCTCTCAAACTAACACCCAAACCAGAGGTGATGCCACCATGTTCAGGACTTTCAATCTCGACAAGCGAAGCAAGCGCTAGCAACACCCTTCCACAGACAGGTTTTTCTCTATTTCCGCCTTTGTCAATAGTTGAATAACAAATAACTGAATCTCCGCTCACAGTAACCGGAGTAGGACTCGAACTTGCAACAGTAGTATCAGTCTGCAATCCGCCAGGTACACAAAACTCCTTACCTGATGCAACACAATAGGTAGTTTCAAATGTTCCAAAACGAATATCATGACCATCCACATACGGGTCTTCAGAAGAAAGTACTACAGTTACTGGATCTGTCACATACAAACTCCAGTTTACTCCAGTATAAGATTTTCCAAGCACTGTTGCCGTTGTTACAGGAGCAATCTGATCAATACTGAATGCTTCAGTCTGGGCATCACACCTGTTAACTATCGCCCCGGTCTGAACACATCTTACTCTGTAAGTATGATACGTATTTCGGCTGTACAATTTAACAAGGGAGTGATCAACACTGGTAACAGCAGTCATTGGAAGTTCGCCCTTCCCATCAATTGCAATCGCACAAGTAGCAGCACTCCCAGTTTTGACAGTAAACACAGTTGCAGAATCTTTTGTTGCTCCCGAAGGAAGTGCTTCGTCAATCAACTCAACCGCATTTACTTTTACTGGAACATCCAGATATTCAACCTTGTTGCCCGCAGTATCTTCACAAGTCAAACTATATTTATATGTTCCATCCACAAGCCCCTTCCCTTTCAAAGGATAGCTTGTCTCAATTGTTCCATCAACTTTCACTGTAAATGTTTTTTTATCTGCAGTCTTTGGATCTTGTCCAGGCCCCACCAGCATTTCAGTGCAAGTAACCTGTTCATCAGAATTTACCCGAACAATTAAGTGTGATAGATACTCTTTCCCTTCAGTACAATCCAATTTCTCATGACAATTCACACATTCGCTTCTATAATCATAACTGATTTCAGGAGGATCTGGATCCGCAAACAACACAGTCTCCTCAACAGTCCCAATATTACTATTGCTATCTTTTGCAAAGTACCTTACAACATAAGCTCCCTCTTCCAGTAATTCATCACTAAAGTCAAGCAAAGGATACACTGTAACTGTTTTACCAGATACTCTGTGAATATCAGATGACAAAACAGTAATGTAAGCTTCACAAGGTTCTGCACCTTCACCATAAACACAATAACTAAATGAATCAAATCCTGGGCGATTATCTTTTATCTCAAATTTCAAAACATTATCTGTATCAAGAGAATCTCCACTTATGCGCTCATCAGCAAACAGCGCAATCACTTCAGGCGGTTCTACGTCACTTTCACAGAATGCATCCACTATAGTCTTACCACCGGCAACAATCAAACACTCAGGAGATTCATCACTATCTCCATCTTTGTAACAACCAAGAAGCTCCTCATCCCAGTAACATAATCCCAAACCGCAGGCATCATCAGATATAACTCTCTCTTCAGGATTTCCAGCACTAACTAGTCTATGACTTCCAGTTCTGCCTGTAGCCCCAATACAACTTGCTTCAGAAGGATTATCAGTACACTTAGGTGCAGTAGAAGAACACGCTTTACAACTATCTCCTGTTTTAGATTCAGTACAGAATCCAAGCGTGCTGCAAACATCCTGAGTACATTCAGCATTATGGAATAATGTTCCAGTAGAAGCGCAAAGCTGGCAATTATTTACTACTTTTGTTTTTTGTTTTTTAATGTTATATTTATAATCTGAAGTCTGAGATGAATCATAACAAACTCCTTCTCCAAGTTCATCATACTCGCTGCTCAGCCACGCACATTCGGAATCAGCCCCGCACCTATTCCGATCACATGCAAATTCGGACTGATACTGATAACACGTTGAATTTGCAGGACTTGGACAAGCGTAACAGAAGTCAACTGTAGTGCTTGAATAATCAAAGTAACAGGCCCTATCCCCCAACTCATTAAAGGAGCAGCTGAAATCAGTATACAACAACCCAAGGAAAGGTGAAGGACTTGTCAGATCAAATCCACAACTTGAGCTCTGAACACATTTTGTAAGTCCACCTTCTGCAGCCGCACACAACCAGTCATATGTAGTTCCAAACAATTCTTTATGCAGTTTACAATCAGCAAAGTATCCTGCGCTCACTTCATCACTTATTTTATTTTCATCATCACAGACTCTGCGATTAGTCTTGTCAGTACAGAATTCTTCTTTTCCACATCTACCAGCACAAGCAGCATCGCCTGGATTAAAAGAAGATTCAAGCGCAGTTTTATTGCTGAATCGAGGACTGTTTGCATCAACATAATATGCTTGTATTGAAAAAGAATAAGCTGTAGCCCAGGAAAGATCCTCAATCACAACACTTGACTTATCTCCTGAAACATCGGTAATCTCTCCGGTTTTTCCATTAGTAATTCTAAACAAAGAAACTCCTTCCTCATTTGTACAATAATCATTATCCCAGGTGAGATTTACAGAAGGGCTGCATTTTACATGATTAGCAGTAAATGAAGGAACTTTAAGGTTCTGCGGATAATCACAAAAAGCATCCTTCGGAGTTAGTGCAACATTTCTGACTACGGTTTTTCCGGCAATCAACTCACCTGATCCAATCACAACTGTTACAGATTCATAATAAGGATCTTTCTTAAACAACAAAGTGTGCGAACTTCCCGGAGTCACATAAACACTATAATTTCCTCTGAAAGCAACATCAGTAACAAAACCATCTGACCCTGATGAAGGGTCGAGCACAACATAAGC
Source organism: uncultured Methanosarcinales archaeon (assembly GCA_964576505.1). Taxonomy (GTDB): domain Archaea; phylum Nanobdellota; class Nanobdellia; order Woesearchaeales; family WJKV01; genus CAZNVD01. Next base: position 21,938 of record CAZNVD010000013.1, on the reverse strand, counting down.
ATCAACTTTCTCACCTGATTTGCTGTCTGTAATAATTCCAGTAACAAGTGCATGATCAATAGCCGCACACGGAGATTCTGATATTTCTGCCTCTCCATCAACCATACAGCAATAACTTCCTCCTGCATATGGGATTCCATATTCTGATGATGTTTCAGTGTCAATAGTCACATCACTTCCACCACAACTGCACACCACATCAGAAGTTTGCTCTCTCAGCCTTGTATTTACAGGACAACTCAAAATTTTCAGGCAGCTCGTTGCACAGGCAGTCTCACCAGCACTACAAGATGAGACCCCTGTCTTTATTGACGAAGCAGGACTACATTGAAAATCATATGCACAGCAGTCTTCTCCACCCTCGGCAGAACAAAATCCACTTGACACATCACAGCTAGCTCCAGATCCGCAACCACAATCATCACTTGTTCCAGCAACCGAATCCGCCCCAGCGCAACAATTTGCAATCTTACTTCCATCTGTCCCACAACATTGTGGTTTAGTAGGCGCACAAGCTCCACGGGCAACACTTACTCCATCAAATATGCACGCTGCACCTTTAGTCATGACAAAGTCTAATTTATTTGCAGTAATAGAATCAGCAGAGGAAATTGTCAAAGATTTCGCTGCATCGCTATAGGTAGGACTCTTCTTCACAGTAATAGAATATGCACACACAGGAACTGCACTTACAGAATAAGCTCCAGTACTATCTGATTTAACAGGAGTTCCAAAAAGGGGATCCATAATAATGGAAACCCCTTCAATTGGAACACCGCTTGTATCTCGTATTATTCCACTTATGGTTTCAAGAGCAGCTTTTTTGATTGATACATCAAGAATAACATCAGTAGTAAGAGTCACGGTTGAACTATAAACCGAATACCCGCAACTATCCTCAGCAGGTTCAACAACAAGTTTATAGGTTCCAGCAGGAGCAGTCAAACTATAAGCTCCACCTGTTCCTGATCGTGTTACAATATCAGTTCCTTCAAGATAAACTGACAGCCCTACAATTGCCAGCCCACTATCCATGTCTTTAATTTTTCCGCTTAACTTCACCAAGGCAACTTCTTTTAGAACAATATCCCATCCGCTTTTTTTCACCGAAGTATCAACCACAATAGTCGCACTCAAACCTCCTTTAGAAGCCTTGATAGGTGTACTTTTTGTAAACACATCAAGAGTGTAAAAACCGCCAGCATCAGTTACCACAGATCCTTCATCAGTAAGATCTTTTACAAGGGCCCCACCAACTCCTTTTCCAGTTGCATCTACAACTTTACCGGTAATCGTAACTTTTTCTTCATGTTTCATACAAGCGGCAGGCCCAACTTTTGATAAAAATGTAGCAGGCTTTGCTGAAGCTTTACAAAAATCAGTACAAAATCCGCTGGAAACTGTCTCCCCACCACCATAAACAAAAGGACTTCCACCACTATCACACAAACAACATCCACAAGAACTGATTGCAAGACATTCAGTATCAACATAATTTTTAGGATCAATACAATCAGCCGGTCCAAATGCCGCATTACACGTCACATCTGAGGTTACACTACTATAAGGCTCAGCCACACAACATCCCGCAGAAACAAACAGAACTGTAGAAATAGATATAACTCCTAATATTACGAGATACAGCAGCACCCACCAACCCTTCATGGAATTCCCCTTTTTTTACAACTTACAATACCGGAAAACTTGCGCTTTCCGTCACTTACAAGCAATCCAAGACAACCGATAAAGTTTTATAAACCTTTGCTCTTAAACCGAGCATTCTGACCGCAAGAGGCCATATATTATCTGTTACATAGTTCCCAAGAATCACAGATTCAAAGGAATCAGTTGCACCAAAGCAACCAGTAATTATTTGTTCCAAAAATTGAAATACTACTTGCACTTGCTGCTTAAGCATGAAGCCCATCACAAGATACACTCTGGCTGTTTTATTATTACATTGGTGGATCCTCGACATGATTCTGGCGGTAAAAACAGACTGGCAGGAAATCTTTTGGTTCTGTAGCTCAGCATTACTTTTAGCGTCAATCGGCTTGTTCACAAATAATAATTTTTTAATTTCAGTACAAACCACCCTGGCCCTCCCATTTCAAGGACTCTGGATTGCAGATTTTATTTCCTACTTAATCTTTGATTTCTACCCTTTCGGATTCGCAAGCTACATGTCAGATCCTGACATTTGGATATTGGATTGGTATATCGGAATTTCTCATTTGTTCGTCTTCTGCATTCTTCTTTACAGTTGTTTTAAAATGAAATTTCACCCTCTTACAAAACGAGGTGTTTTAGTCCAGATAGTAATTCTATGCTCACTATCTTTTATTTTTGGCAATTCCGATTTGAACATAAACTGCGTGTATCAAGCTTGCGGCTTCTCAAATCTATCCTTAGCTCCCCCATTCCTCCATTTTCTTGTTTGGATGGCAATAATTTTCATAGGATTTGCCCTGCCCTCCGCATCTGCGCTTGAAGCAATCAAAAAGCTATAAACTAAAATACTAAAAAAACTAAATTTCTAAGAAACAACAACTATTCAACAATTGTGCAAACAGGTAAAATCTCAACATAGGAATGTTGAGGCATTAAATCTATTCTAATCTCTCCTTGAATTGAATCTCTACCTGAAATTATTCCAACATTCTGCATTGTACTTGCCGAAAGCTCAGCATTCCCTACAGTAATCTCAACTGCACAAGAAATATCTGATTTAACACCATTGTCAAGAGTATAGTCAACAATTTCTCCTCCTTCATCAGTCACTTTTAACTCATTGCAATGTACCACAACATCACAATCCTCACATACAAAACTTTCTCCACATCTAACCCCTCTAACTGTCAAGGATTTATCCCAGAAACTGCATGCAGCAATCACAAAAAAACATCCAGCTAAAATCCAAATGAGCGAAAACTTCATGCTTTTTCTTCACTCCTTCGATCAGTCACTTTCCACATACAATATCCAAGTCCGACACCTGCACACACAATCATAATCAGGCAAAGTAAGCTTCCTTTGCTTAAACCAAACATCCACACGGGCTCAACTCTCCAGAACAATTGAATAATAAATCTAAATGCTCCATACAATCCAATAAAGCTCCAGAAAATCCCGCCCTTTACTTTCCACAATCCATTACTGTGCATTATCAGAAGAGCGCAAAAAATCAGAACATTCTTCAAAGATTCGTATAATTGACTTGGATGTCTGCATAGATCAGCTTGCTGAAACAGCACGCACCATGCAACATTAGTTTCAACCCCATATAACTCGCCATTAAAGAAGTTCCCGATTCTCCCTAAAGCAAGCGCCAAACTTAGCGGAATTACCGCCTCATCTGCTAAATGAAGAACCGACACATTATTTTTTCTGGTACGCAGGTATAGCCACGCAGCAGCAAGCGCCCCGATTACCCCGCCATGAAAAGACAATCCACCATGCCACACTGCAAAAAATTCAAAAGGGTTTTGCAAAATCATCTCAAGATTATACACCACCACATAAACAAGTCGTGCTCCGACAAGCATGCCAATGACAAGATAAAAAACAAAATCTGATGCTTCATCACCATCAAGAAATCTACTATACTTCTGAAGATACCAGAGAATAAAAATTATTCCTAAAACGTAAAATAATCCATAATAATACACATTTAGAGATCCAATAGAAAACAACTTTGCAGGAAGCTGATGCTCAATCATGATTCACAGATATTGAAACTATATTTATTCTTTTTGTGAGATTGTTGCTATCCGCAATAAAAGAAACAATTGAACCTTAACAACAAATAACAAACAACTAAGCGCTTAGAAGCACAAGTCTGGTTCTTCTGCTTTGTTTTTCAAAACCTGGCGCTGCCAGATACAGAGCTCTGCTTTCATCAAAACTGTCAATAATTTCAGATGTAACAGGTCCATTTGTAACAGCAGCATATACTTTGTCTCGAAGCTGCAACAAAGTATTCTTCAATTCAGGAATAGGAACTTTACCCAGCAAACTGAAATTTCGGTCTAAGATACTTACCTCAGTGGGACCTGTAGCAGATTTAATGACTTCTAGTTTGCTTTTGTCATCATGCCTGAGATCATATGTCCGGAGTGAAGGTCTGCGTTCATGCTCGCCTCCACTTGGTCTAGGCCTTGGCGACCCTTGAACATCCCGATGAACTTGACTTTCACGAGGTGCTTGACTTTCTCTGTGAACTTGGTTTTCCCGTGGCGCTTGACTATCCCGTTGAACTTGATTTTCTCTGGGATTTTCATTTCTCCGATTATAAGACTCGGCCCCATTCTGAGATGATTCTCTCTGCTGACCTTCATTTGGTCTCGGCTTTCTTTCAAGCACTTGCTCAAGCGCAATCGCAGCTCTCAGAACCTTGTGAATTTCCTTACTGTGCAAATCAACTATTCGCTTCGGTGGATCTGGCTTTGTAACACTATCAATATCTGCAAAAGATGAAATCTCTCTAATAAGATGCTCCCGCCCTCGATTAACAAACAAAATTGTAAACGCTCTACTACAAATATCTTTAAGAGATTGTCTTTTTGACAAACTTCCAAATACAACTACATTCTTGATATTATTTCTCAACAAAGATTTCAGTTCATCTTCGGCCTCAACAAGGATGACTTCATCAAACTGAGTTATTCTTGGACCACAAACTAAACGATCTTCCCCATAGAGTTCAATTTGACTTTCTCTCAACCCATCAATAACTTCATTCACAAGTTCTTGTGAGTCCACACTTCCAGAAATAAATTTCTCAAGAACGCGCTTGGCATGCTCCTTAATCTCTTTCACTTTCATTTCCTTAATGCTTTCTACGTGTAAAATTCGAGCAGAAGCGGTACAGGGACCTATTTTTGTAATGGTTTCAAGGCTTGCTCCAACCATCACCGTATTAAGCAGATCCATATAAGAAGGAACCTCAATAATTCCCTTTGTAACACTATTATCATAACGAATATCAAGATCAATTCTTCCGATGTTTCCTTCCTTCTGAAGCTTTCGCAGGGATAACTCTTCACCAAGAGTATCCTCAGTTTGCCCAAATATTGCTCCAATAATGTCTGGCTGGGTTACCCTGCCATGAACCACAATTTCAATTTTAATAATATGCTGAATTTCCTTCTTCATTTTGCTCTTCCTTTTTGTCCTTTCGCCATTGTCGCATTACGCACAATCCAGTGATCAGGTCTGACCGTATGCTCTTCAGAGATCTCACCATAAAGCTCTGTTGACAAATTATTTATAAAATGTTTGGTACGGTGATAATATTCCTCAGCCGTTTCTATTTTGACGGGTATCTCCTCACCATCTACGAGGCAAACGAGAGTTACATGTCTTCGGTATTCATTTAATTTCTGGACTATTGGTGCTTTGCACACAAGTCTCAGACGTAAAAAGAACTCAACCTCCTCTTTCAGGTCAGGAAACAACAGTAAAAACGCCTCGCATTTTTTTCTGATTCCAATAATGGTTTCTTTCTGTTCTTCAGATAATGACTGATCCAACGCAGCAGCAATCCCGCTTTCAAAAGCATCAGCTAAACGAAGTAGCGCACTTTGAATAACATCCACAGTTCTGGAATACTTGAGGCTGACATAGATGAGATGATGCGCCCGCTTAAGCTCATTCTGAGCTTGTACCATGTATTCCGAAATTTCTTGGTGTTCATTCATTTAAGCAACCCCGATCCGGCGAAAACATCTTCCTCATGATCTGTATGCGATGTTTTATGCTGGTGTTTTGATTCAAAAATTTGAGTTGTTGATGGCTTTGTAGTCTTTTGAACTACATTTTTGGCTTTTGCGTGTTCAGCTTGATTCTTTGTTGCAAGATTCTTAGTTACCTGTTTCTTCTGCGATACCGCAACTTTAGGAATAAACTCAGCATCTTTGTGCTCAGCTGTCACAGCATGTGCTTTTTGAGTATCAATCTTTCTCCCTTCTTCAAATGTAAGAAATACTAAACAAAGCACCCCAAAGTAAATCAAAAATGGAATTGCAAAATTAAGATATAATGGTAGTTTTACAAGATAAAGCATGCTTGGAATTGAGAGGGCAGGTGAAGCATACATGGCACTGAACAACATTCCCCTAAAGGCCAGTTGAAGTCCGAATATTCCACGTAAGAAACTCATTACAAGAGCAGCAGCAAAGCAAGCAACAAGCAAAGCGGCACACAAAATTATGAACCAGACAAAGTAAATATATGGAATAAACAAACCAATCAATAACAAACCCTGCCAATATATTGTATTTTGATGTAATAGAGGCTGGGTATATATTGAAGGTGAAACTGACCATTCTCCATAGGGTAGCTTAAGTTGAACTTGATCACTGCCAATAAGGATTCCAGATCCATCTAGTTGCCCATTACCACTACCATCAAGAGTAATAAATCCAATTTTTACTGGTCCGTCACTCTTCAGAGTTCCAGTAAAACTAACCTGCTCAACAGTTTGCAAAGCCTGCTCAAATTGCCCGGGCATTGCAAGGTAAGATGGAAGAGCAATCAAAAATGAAATTAAAACCCCAATAAAGATGAAGAACAAAAAATAACCAAACGCGTCAAAAAATGATTTTTGAGAGTACTTACTATAATGAATTGGACTAAAACTCATACCAAAATCCGTGCCAATGCTCTTCAAACCCATAATTATAACTGCAACAGAACTATATTGCCTCTCCCTTTTTTTAGCTTGCGCACAACACCATCATGCTCAAGTTCGCTCAACATTAAACTGATCTTCGCTTCAGAAGCTGGAAACCTCTTTCTAATATCTTTTTGAGTAACCCTTCCTCCAGCCTCTTTAATAAATTCTATAACAACATCCTCAAATGATCTCTCAACAACTTTTTCAGGCAGTTTCTGTTCATTCAAATTTAAATCAGTCTTACCATTAACCAACTGTTTTGTTCTCAATAACCAACCTGCTGCAAGAACCAAAATTACTGAAAAGAAAATTGCAAAACTAGTCATAGATTCAAAATAATTTGTCCCAGATTGATCAACAGGGACCTGACTATTCTCTAAGCTAAGTAGAAGAATAGCATCAAAAATGTACTCCTTTTCTTGAGTTATCGCAATATGTTCTACCTGGCTGTAAATAACTAGTCCTTCTCTTCCAAGTTTCTGATAAGTTACCTCATATTCGCCAGGTTGCAAAACAAAAGAATATTCACCATCAGAACTTACAAATCTTTCTCCATCCACCAAAATCACCACATTTGGCTCAACTTCAAGGAATTCATTATAAACAGTTCCACTAAGCACAGCAGCCTGAGCCAAGATTGGCATAATGCATACAATAAGGAAAATGAATATAGAGAAACGTGCCATGGGTCCTCCAAAGTAGGCTACCGCTACTTATAAACCTTCTGTTTTTTTGACTTAAAAACCACAAATTCTGCAGAGATATGGGGTATAACAAACAGATATTATGACAGTTGATACAATTGATCTTCTAATTCCAGCCTTCTGGCTTCATATCCTTCTGCATCAACCATAGAATCCATTCTTCCATATGCATTGCGCAATGACAGGAACAGGGCATCAAATTCTCTCAGCACATCCCCTGAATCTTTGAAAGTTAAACTTTGAATAGCAATATAGTCTCCCCTGAGAATAGCATAAACATCTTCCATTCCGTGCATGCAAGCCACTGAAGATATTTCTGGAAATACTGAATTCATGTAATTGAGCTGACTGATAAGATCAGCAGTATCCTGATCTAAAGATGAATGTGAGTAAGTTATAAAAGACTCAGGAACCCGTTTACGCTTAATATAAATCCACGAAGATAAAGCATTAGGCGATGTTCGTACTACTGGTTCAATCGGAAGATCCATTGAATAAGCATTGACATCTGATCGGGATTTGAAATATTCCTCGCTTTTTTCCATGTAACCAAGAAAACGGGCAGCAAAAAGATGATCACACCTACCCAAAGATTCCCTGAATCCTCTTTGGCAAAGAGCTCCACACGGTGGCAGATTATCCAAATACTGCTGGACACCTATTCTATTAACACGTTGCCTTACTGCATCTCCTGATGCAGTAATAACCTGACTTTCAACAGATTCTGGACCTTCAACTGTACTTCTCACTCGGCTGTTAAGACTGAAATAACTTCCAAAAACACCAAGTTCCTTAACAAATATTCCAGCCATAAACTCTCCATTATCAAAAGCGCTCCTCATCCACTTTTCAGTATAATCTTTTTGATCAAATACACTCGTTCCAATAATATAATGTCTCAGTTTTACAAATTGGTTGGTTATTCTATCATGACTTGTTGTGGGAGATAATACAAGCGGAGTTACTGTTCTGTTGTCCTTTGTTATCACACTATTGTCTTTCCTTATCACATGATACCCAGAAACAATAGGCAACATCATAAGGAGAAATACTACACCCACAACTAACCCCTTTTTCATGATTGTCAAAAAGATTACATCATTTATAAGTATTTGCACAAACAAATTGTAATCAGTCCAATCAAGCAGCAAAAGAAAAGATTTTTAAATGCATTTCCCCAAAATCTGAGATAGATGGGCAACAAAGCCAAGGGGTCAAACCGGGAGCGCGAATTAATAAAGATGTTTCACGGAGCGGGATGGGCCCCAGTACGAGTTGCTGGTTCGGGCTCCGCACCCATTCCCTGTCCGGATATTGTTGCTGCCAATGGCACAAGAAGAATTGCTGTTGAATGCAAATCAACACGCAAATCACAGCTTTACGTTCCATTCGACAAAGTCGAACAGCTATCCTTGTTTTGTCGTGTATTTGGTGCAGAGGCTTGGCTTGGTGTTCGCTTCGACAGGCAGGAATGGCAATTTTATAATCCACAGGAACTTCCAAAAACCGAAAAAAATTACATTGTGTCACAAAATGATACCTCAAAATCAAGCTCATTTACCCAACTGATTGAAACAAAACAGCCATAACATGAAGAAACTCCGCATCACTCCAAAACTCATAAGAGAAGTCATAGAGGAAACAGCAGGAGAAGATGTAGTTGAACTGGCCACACTTCTGAAAAAGCAGGATAATTATTCTGAATTTAAACTTGCAGAGGAACTTGAAAAAGAAGTTAATATTATCCGTAACAAACTTTACCGCTTGCTTCAGTACAATTTAGTAAGTTTTACAAGAAAGAAAGACAAACGTAAAGGCTGGTACATTACCTATTGGACATTCAGAACAAATGAAGTAAAGTATAGATACAAACGCCTCAAAGAACAAAAACTTGCAGGTCTCTTGAGAAGATTGGAAAGAGAAGAAAGCGATCAGTTTTTTGTCTGCGAAAGTAAATGTATGAGAATGAGTTTCGACAACGCAACCAGATACAATTTCAGATGCAGCGAATGCGGCGAATTATTCAAGCTCGAAGACAATTCTTCTAAGATCAAAGAGATTAAAGTAGCGATAAAAGAAGTACAGAAGCTTCTTAGTACCTTAGCTTAAGAATTCTTTTTTTTCATTTGAATTGGACTCAGTCCAAAATTCTCACCACTAAAGTTATTAAAAGTAAATTTACCAAGAATACTGGGTGATATCATGAAACCAGAACAAAAATTCAGGGAAGGTGGCATAAGTGCCACAGTTTGGAGAAATACAAGCAAGGAAGGAAAAGAGTATGCATCTATTTCATTTGAAAGAAACTACAAAGACTTGAACAATGAATGGAAGACAACAAATAAGCTAAGAGTGGATGACCTGCCAAAGGCCATCACCGTCTTGAGTAAAACAGCAGAATATCTGGCACAGGAAAAAATTCAAGACCAAACCAGTAGTGAGGAAGCAGTCCAGGAGGCTGCTCCTTCTCATGCTGCATAGTATAATTTGTTCAACTGAAATAGAAATGTTTTTTATCCTTCTTCCTTTTTACCCTTCATGTCTCTCCAGCAAGACCTGGCTCAATACATCGAAACCCAACAGAAAGCAAGTTATTCCATAGTTCAAATCAGAAATTATCTTCTGTCGCTTGGCTACGACCCAGAAACCATTGGACAGGCCATAGACTCTGTCTATCACAAGCCATCTAAAAAATTAATTACCAAAAAAACAATTGGAGTCTTAGTTTTAGCGATCTTCGCAATTGCAATATCAACATTACTCCTTTGGCCATCAGAAACCATCACCACTGACACAATTGATCGCCAGAACATTTCAAACATATTCCAGCCACCCACCGCACCTGAAACAACCGAACCAGTTGCCCAAGACATATTTGGATCTGAGATCGATCAACGCCTTGCCGAAAGAAGGCAACAACAAGCCGATGCAGAAACAGAACCTGAAAACCGGATAATTCCTGAAGAATCACAAATTCAAGAAATAGAATTTGAAAAACTTGCAAACATAATAAGGAATCAGACAGCGGAAAATGCCGCATTAATGTGTCGTCTAAGAAAGCTTAATGAAAAAAATGAATGTTTCAAACTTCTGGCCGTCTACAAGAACAACACCGCATGGTGCCAGGAAATAGAAAACGTGGGAGTAAGAGATAATTGTTACATTAGTTTTGCCTTTTCTGAAGATTTCACAGTGTGTGATAAAATCGCCAATAAATATCTCCAGCTCAGTTGCAGAACATTGGGAAGAAGCGCAAAGTATGATGAAAACGCGCTACTTGCCCAGCCGCTTCTATTATTAGGAAACGAAACTATAATATAGAACAAATTATTTTAGTTGAAATATTCTATATTATATTCGAAGAGCCTTACAAATAATTATTAAAATTTAAGGCTCTTCGTTATAGAATTATTGAATCAACAGAAACTTAAGAATCTTGAATCAGATAATAATTTTAAGAAATAAACTAATAAATTAAAAAATTAAATTAAAATTATCTTCTTCTTTTCTTAGACTTCTTCACGCTTTTCTTTGCGCCACGCATTTTTTGCTCAATGCGTCGTTCTCCCGCGTACACTTGACCAACCATCTTCTCAATGTTTCCATCGATTGAAAGAAGTCTTCGTTCAAGTCTGAAAAGAACCTTTAATCCAAATATAATTGCTGCAACCATACCAACAATAATTGCAAGCGTAGCCTGTTCAAGAGTAAGCACCATAATCCACCTCTTGACCAAAGATGCTAATTGAATTTATAAAAATATCGCTAACAATAATTCTAGTAAAAGACATAAATATCGCATAATGATGGATTTAGGCATTAACAAGCTAGTCTTTTACTAGCTAGAAAACAACAACCAAATATATTTTATTTTGTAGTTTTCTATTCTTAACGAAACTTTAAATAGCCAAATATTTTCTATTAACAATAGATGAAGCTTCCAAAAATATCAATAGTTGGCTGTGGCTCAGTTGGAAGCCAGGTAGCATACTGGCTCGCTTTGCGGAATCTAGCAGACCTTGTCTTGATTGATATTGACAAAGGAACCGCTCGCGGAAAATCACTTGATTTATCACAAAGCCTCCCAATTCTCCACAGCGCCTCGCCCATCAAAGGTTCAAGCAATTACGCCGACACCAAAAACTCAGACATAATAATTATTACTGCAGGACTCCCAAGAATGGAAGGCATGAGTCGTGACGATCTTCTTGAAAAAAATTGTTCAATAATCCGTCAAATAATCGGCCAGACAACAAGATACGCTCGAGATGCAATATATATCATTGTTACAAATCCGCTTGACGCCATGGTCTACGCTGCTAAAAAGGTTGGAAAAATTTCAGCAAACAAAATAATTGGCATGGCGGGTACTCTTGATTCTGCAAGATTTAGATATTTTGTGGCGCAAACTGCAGGCGTAGCACCAGAAGACGTCTCTGCTTTAGTGTTGGGCGGACATGGCGACTTGATGATCCCAATGGAAGAATACTGCACAATAGGAAGCGTTCCCGTTTCAAAATTCATTTCAAAAAAGCAAATGACTGAAATTATCCACCGTGTGCAATATGGCGGAGGAGAAATTGTCAGTTTACTAAAAAAATCATCCGCCAGCTTCGCTCCAGCTGCAGCCATAGCTGAACTTGCAGAGGCAATCATACAAGACAAAAAGCGAGTTCTTCCAGTCTCAGCATACTTGAATGGCGAGTACAAACAAAAAGGAATTTTTTTAGGAGTTCCATGCATAATCGGAAAAAATGGAGTTGAAAGAATAATTCAGATTCCTCTTTCACAACAAAAGCAAAAATTATTCTCAAAAACTGCAAACCAGGTAAAGCAACTTGTGCAAAAAGTTGATGAATTGCTAAAGTAATAACTAATGAAGTAACAATAACAAAATAAAAACAACAACAAAAAGATGGCTGACATTAGAATAACATTAATTCCTGGAGATGGCATTGGCCCGGAAGTTACCTCTGCAGCCGTATCAGTAATAAAAAGTACAGATCTCTCAATTGATTGGGACATTCAAAACATCAGCGCAAAAGAATATTCTTCAAAAAAAGTAAATAATGTTCTTAAATCAATTAAAAAAAGTAAGGTATGTCTGAAAGGACCCTTGACCACTCCTATTGGACACGGTCTCCGCTCAATAAATGTATTCCTGAGACAATCATTAAATCTATATGCAAACATTAGACCATGCATTAGCATTCCAGGAATCGAATCTAATTTTAAGAACATAAATCTAACAATCATTCGTGAAAATACCGAAGATCTTTACTCTGGCATCGAATTAAAAGGTAAAAATCAAATTGCCGCACTATCAAAAATAGTTAAGAAAAGAATTTCATCAGACGCTGCAGTCAGTCTAAAGATCAACACTCGTGACGCCTCAAAAAAACTGATGAAATTCGCAATAAAGTATGCAAAAGAAAAAAAGTTAAAGCATCTAACCATTGTTCACAAAGCAAACATACTCAAATATTCGGATGGTTTATTCTTGGCTAGCTGTAAATCTGCATCTCAGAGAAGCAATTTAATGATTGACGACAAACTTGTAGATAACATGGCGATGCAACTTGTCACAAAACCACAAAATTACCAGATTCTGGTGTGTCCTAATTTATACGGCGACATTTTATCTGACCTTGCAGCAGGGATAACTGGTGGTCTGGGCTTAGCTCCATCCGCAAACATTGGTGACAAATGTGCAGTCTTCGAACCGGTCCATGGCAGCGCTCCAAAGTACGCAGGAAAAAACAAAGTCAATCCTACTGCCACCATTAGATCAGCCGTAATGCTCCTTCATCATTGTGGTTACAAAAGAGAAGCCCAATTAATAGAAAATGCAGTTTTCAGAACCATAAAAGCTGGAAATGGTACCTCTGACATTTCACCTCATCGTCCTCTCACCACTCAAAAAATGACTGAATCAATTATTAAAATAGTAAAAAGAAAAAGATGACACGAATCGAAAAAGATCCATTGGGATTCAAAAAAGTTCCATCAAACGCATACTTTGGCATTCACACTACAAGAGCCTCTGAAAATTTTGTGATCAGTAATCAAAAGATGCCTCTATCATTGATTAATGCTATCACAAAAATAAAAATTGCGGCAGCACAGGCAAACTCTCAACTGGGCACACTTAATGAAAAACAATCATCCTCAATAATTCGCGCAGCTAGAGAAATTTTAGCAGGCAAACACAATCAAGAATTTATCCTGGATGCATTTCAGGCAGGCGCAGGCACAGCTACTCACATGAATGTTAATGAAGTAATTGCAAACAGAGCGAATGAACTTCTTGGAGGCCGCAAAGGTACCTACAAATTCATTCATCCAAACGACCATGTAAACATTAGTCAATCTACAAATGACGTTTTCCCGGCCGCCATAAATCTTGCAGCACTCGATTCAATTGATGCTATGATTCTGGAACTCAAGATCACCATAAAAACACTAAGCACACTAGCCTCAAAATTCAAATTCATCCGTAAATCTGGACGCACTCACCTTCGCGATGCTGTTCCTACAACACTAGGTGCAGAGTTTGCTGCTTACGCATCGATCCTCAACAAAGATGTTGATAACTTAATACAAAACTCAAAACAGCTACTTGAGATTCACCTTGGTGGAACAGCCATTGGAACCGGCATTAATGCTCATCCAAGATTTGGTGAAACCGCAATCAGAAATTTAAGAAAAATAACACAGAAATCATTGACTCCAGCAATCAACAAAATTGAATCAACTCAAAACAGAACTCCATTACTGATACTATCAGGATCACTAAAAGCTTTGGCTGTAGACCTAAATAAAATTGGAAATGACCTCCGATTTCTCTCCTCGGGACCACATACTGGTCTCTCAGAAATTTCACTTCCTGCAGTTGAACCTGGTTCATCAATTATGCCAGGCAAGATAAATCCATCAATAATTGAATGTTTACACACGATTTGTTACAAAGTAATCGGAAACGACACTACTATCACTCACGCAGTCCAAGCAGCTCAGCTTGAACTGAATGTAATGATGCCAGTAATTGCAACATCTCTACTTGAATCAATTCAGCTTCTCACAAATGGTCTGAAAATGTTTGAGAAACGGTGTCTCAGGGGATTAAAAGCAAACCAGAAACAATGCGAATTTTACTTTTCACGATCCATGGGCTTGGCAACATTGTTAAATCCAATAATAGGTTACGAAGCAGCCGCAGAAATAGCACAATCAGCTGAAAAAAAAAGCATCTCGATTATTGAAGAACTGAAACAAAGAAACATCCTTACAGCTTCTGAAATAAAATCACTTTTCTCGCCAAGCGTAATTTTGTCTTCTGAAAAAGCGCACAAAATTCAAACTGTTATCAGAAAAAGACTTAACAAGAAATTTTGATTTTCATTGGAAAACTAATTTATAATATGGAACAATATATTTTAGTTAAAATATTCCATATTATATTCGAAGAACCGTACAAATAATTATTAAAATAAGGTTCTTCGTTTTAACACCATTTATCAAGTCCTTCCTGCTTTTCAACTTCTCTTCCAAACATATTTTCAGCTCTTTCCTTAGTAAGTTCAAGTACCTGCTTCATATATGATGATACATTATACTCTTCTGCAAGCTCCAAAGACAAATCTAGATATTTAATTACACTACCTTCTGAAATAGTAAATATAATATTTCCTCCACATGTTGTGCATCTTCCAACAATTGGCGGTCTGCGGTATTTTGTCATACATTTAGGACAACGGAATTGTTGCTGTGAGAATTTACGAAGATTACCTTTGGTGTCCTTGAGGAAATGTTTGTCAATTACAAGCTCAGCAACATCTTTTGCTTCCACAGACCTGAGTTTCTTAGCCACACTCATCTGTGCCATCACTTTATCTCTCATAGTCTCCAGTGTTTTGTAGCTTGACACTAAAACACCAGCATTAAAATTGCCATTGTCGTGCGTAAACCCATATCCTTTGTACTGTTCAGGTTTTCCTAATCTTTCCTTGAGCAAACTTATTTTAACTTCCGCAGGCATCTTATAATCAAGACACGCCCGATAAAACGCCAACGGATATCTGCTAGCAACATCCAAATTGAAAACCATGTCATCAACTTCCTTTGCATTAATAATTGATGTAAGAACTAAAGGCGCATCCATAGTTGCGCCCCTTGTGGAAGGCAAGTATTTTTGTGAAAAGTTAAGGAATGCATCCATCATAAGAATAAGCGCTCCTTCGTCCCCATCACAATCTCTTTTAAGAGCAGAATGAAACAAAGGATGAGCCATAAAACTTTGATTTTCACTAAACCCGATAATTCTACCAACTGGCGCAGCACTGATATGTGGAGCAAGACCAATAACACAAGCACCAAGTAAATCTCTTCTGTCCTTCACATTGTAAAAAGGTTTAACCCCATAAACTTTTTCAAGCAATTCATCAATAAACTGCGCAACTCGGACAAAAACCACATCAGCCCCTTCCTCTCTCAATGAACAACCCGGCAAGACTATATCCTGAGGAGCAAGCTCGCAAATTTGATCCATTCGCATCAGCGGCTCTCCATACATGTCAACATCATAGCCAAGCTTGTGCAAATCCTCCACAGTAACATTAATCTCAAATGGTTTAAAGTGAGTTAGCGGCACTTCTATTGCATCATAGCGGATAGTTCCATCTTTATTTACATAAATTGCATACTTTGCGCGCAAAATTGCCTTTGTCATATGCTCAACAAAATGATTTTTATTCATTGTTCCTCTGACTCCTTTAATTACCTCAGGAAAGAGTGTCATCGAAAGTATTTTACAGGCATCATTAAAGTAGTGTCTTACATCAATTGATCTATTCTCGTACAATCGAGGATTATGAGAACATTCTTTAACGTACCCGCAGTCTTTGCAATGATTAAATTTTTCTGCTTTCTCCCCGCATTTTTCGCATGTTGGGTAAATCGTGGTTGTAAAGCATTTCCCGCACTTAAAAACCACAAAATCTGCAGTAACCTTTCCATTACGCACAGCCTCATTTATTGATCTCAACCGCCCCCCTTCTTCTCCCACTGGGATTAATCCATGAGGACTCCCAATCATCTTCCGCATTTTTCCTTTTTCAGGTCGTCCCATCCTGCATCCAATAAATGTCCCTGATTTATCCCTCACTACAACTCCACTTAATTGTTTGATAAGATCAAGAATTGTAATATCATTGGAAATTGTAATATTTCCATGTTTTCTGGAACCAAGCTGGAAATCAAGCGTCTTAGCAAAATCACCAACAACAACCGCTCGTCCATCTTTGTACAAATGCGGAACTCCAATCAGCTCAAGCATTTTTTTGCATTCGGCTGAAGATGGAAACATTATTTTGTATTCCTCCTTTTCGACAACGTCTGCCTTACCAAAATAGTCCAGTAATTTATACAAATCAGGTAAGCTAATTGCCTTCCAATGCAATGTATAATATGGATGCAAAGGAATTCCTAATTTTTCTGAGAGAACTATGCACTGATTCCCTGCCAATTTCGTTCTAAGTGGATCTCGAACAATTTGCTGCAACAATAACTCACTAATTCCAGTAATTTTAGCAACTTCCTGTATTGATCCTTTTAATTTAATTGCCTCTTCAAGCTCTTGAACCCACCATTCCTCACAGTAACCAGCAGGACACAAAATATGAGCCCTGTCAAGAAAATCACCATAACTTACAAGCATATCTCCTACATAAATAATGGCCTCAATATCATTCTTATGCGCTTTAGCCAACTCCTCTGTTTCCAAACGCACCACTGATCCATCTTTCAGTCTTACTATGGGTCCCTCAATTGTGTCGCAAGGAGTATACACTGCACCTTTAGATGGTCTCTCAACTTTGAGTTGCGTTCCAACAGCTAAAAAATCTTCAACTGCGTGCATAGTAGCGGGATGAATTGACTGTGCAGATAATCCTGATGCCCTCGATCTGCCATACCTGAGTCTGAATCCTCCATGAGCCATCGGAAAACCAAAAATAGGTCTCCCCGCCACAAGTTCAGAAAGGTAACCATAGTTTGGCAATATTTTTGGTTTAACAATATCCTTGTCTCCTGTCTTTGATCCATCTGACTTGCTTGACCCAGCCTTGATAGATTTCTGCAGAGCGATAAACTGTTCAAGAAAGGACCAGTGATCCATCCCTAATTCTTTGCCCCACTTTGTCAACTCTTTCCATAATTTAGGCGCTTTCAATGGAATACAGGAAGAATAAATCAAACAAAATCCTCCTCTGATAAGATTGGTTTCTATCCTGGGTAAATTTTTATAGGTAGAAATTTCAACCTGCTCCGTAGGTTCTCCGCTAACTTCTACCGGTACATGTTGAGCAAGAAAAAGAAGTTCTTCTCTTGATGGTAAATATTGAACATTAACACACTTCTCATGGTAATCATAAACTTCAACAAACATTCTTTGTATCTCTTGTTCGTCAGGATCATACTCAGCGTATCCCATATTTTTTCTCACATAGTCAGCAATCAGCACACAAACAGCAGCAGAAGTTCCACCAGCATTCCGGATAGGTCCGGAAAAATACAAGCTGAAGTATTCACCTTTTCCATCTCTCCTTTTTTTCAGTTTAATTTCTGTTAATCCTTCTAAACATGAGTTAACCGTACCAACAGTTATGTAACTAAACCCAATCCTCACCCCAACTTCCATTGCTTCAAGTTGGGTTGAAAATTTAACAACCTCTCCACGGGCCACATCCAATGCAATCTTGAAAGCAACTCTCCAGTCCAGGGCGCCATATTGTTCTTCATATTTTTTAATTCTCTGAACAACATCTGAATCCTTAATTTGCGGCGCCACCGTCGCAATTAAACCTATTACACGTTCAGCCATATCCTTAGCTAATGATATCTCCACTGCAGACACAGGATCAATCCCTTTTTTACGAGCTTCAGAAGCCACTTTAAATTCAGCAACTACCTTAGAATCCATTTCTTGAAAGTAATTGTCAATATCCATTAAATCAGCCAAACATCCTTTCTATTTATAGTGAACGATCCTCTCTGTCCAGTGAGAAAAAGTTGTTATTTAGTTATTAGTCAAATTAATTATTTTAGTAAAAGACATAAATAACACATAACAAAATATTTGATGCTACCCTGAATGGTATTTTACCATAATGGATATCCCTTTTTTTTCAATAAATCTCCATTATGCGCGGAGAACATAACTATACTCTACTAATAACTTATGTTCTCCGTTGTAATTAGAAAACGACAACCAAATATACCTTATTTTTGTCGTTTTCTATTTCTCTTCATCACCATCAAACCTGAAAATCTTTATTTCACGAGTCTGCAAATTAACTACTGGCACCCGTCCAACTTCGGGCTCTCTTCCTAACTTTTCTTCATAATCTGTTTTATTCTGGAAACACGTTCCAGTAAGTAGAGTCACATACCTGTATTGTTCTGCATAAAGTTTGTGTACATGTCCAGACAAAAAGAAATCTGGAATATCTTGAATCAACAAAAAATCTTCCGTTTTATCAGGAATATACTGAGTTGAGTCATGAGTTGGGGCCAGATGCCTCTTTCTCAACAAACACTTCATAATCCCGCTAACATTATTGATTCCCCCGGTATCTCTGATACTTTCAACTCTGTCTCCCACGAAGAAGTAAGAAAAACCATGATACAAAAGCACATCAAAGCCAGGAAAAGTGTCATGTTTGTGGATCGTGATCACTCCCGGATTTGTAGTCACAATTACATTAGGTAGAGCATACAAAGCCTCGGCATATTTAGCAGGAAATACCGGTTGAGGTTCAGCCAAGCGCACAGGATCGTGATTTCCTGCGCAACAGATGATTTTGATATGGGAAGGAATTCTACTCAGATAATTCCCAACCAACCCATCAAATTGCCCCTTGCAATCTTTAATAGTCAAAATCTTTTCCTGACCAGGATAAATTCCAACTCCTGCAACAAGATCTCCAACAATAAACAAATAACCTACCCTTTGTGCAATATATTTCTGTTGTTCAGATCCTTCTTCTCCTCTAATCCATCGGATAAATTGTTCAAACTGTGGAGCCGCAAAATCCTTGGTTCCAAAATGAAGATCAGAAATAACAGCCATGTATACTTCATTCTCTGCTTTTTTCAACTCACGATTAAGAGGAATCTCTGGATAAAAAATTTTATTGGCAAAAAAAATTTTATCTCCTGGTTTTCCTCTAACAGCAATAATTTCATCCTCAATTAGATCTTTACCCTCTAAAACAATATCTGGACGATTTTTATTCACAAGCACCTTGATTTCTCCACTTATATCTTCAAGAACGACCATTTTATGACCATTCTTAGTCACCCCAATATCCCGCACCATCCCAATAATACTTACTTCATCATTATCCTTGATTGAACTCAATTTGTTAATAGAAGTTACAGTTCCAAGCCCTTCCCGTGCTTGCAAAATATTTTTCAGAACCCTGTATCTATGATGATAGTACGCAACAAAATCTCTCACCGTTTTTTTAGCATTCTTATCTTTGTACTGCCTTTTGATTTCCACTGAAAGAGAAATTTTTTTGCTTGCAAAATAAGTGGATTTCTCCTTTACAAGTGCATCGAGTTCAATTTGAGTAATGCGTGTTAGTTCTTTATGTTGTTCAACATATTCCATAAGAATAGGTAACTGGCTAACAGTAATCTTTTCAATAACTGCTCTATCAATCATGATACCGCGTTCAAAAAGAAGTGTAACTAATTCTTTCTTGGTTAAAAGTAAAGGACTTTGTTGTTCCATTTGAATTTTATCTATAGTGGAGGGCACTTATTAATACAAAATTCCTCCACTATATCCGAAGAGCTTTACAAATTAGTATTAAAATTTAAAGCTCTTCGTTATATCTAAATAATCAATCTAAAGTATTATACTTCATTATACTTCTAATTTTTCTTTAATAAAATTTTCAAGCTTGAGTATGACATGAGGGGGAATGCTGAAAGATATAGATCGTGTTCTTCCATATCTTCCTTTTGAAACTGTTTTTGCCAGGATGATCCCCAAAAGATCAAGTTCACTAATTATATCTGATACACGTCGCTGAGTCAGTGGACGCAAATTTACTTTTCCGCAATACTCAGAATATAACTCATATACATCTCCAGTATTAATCAAATCCTTTTGTTGATTATGAATAAGAATAATAGCATACAATACAACTTGAAACTGTTTTGGCTGACATCGAATACTTTCAAGAACTTTATCTTTTTCAATTTTATTCTCAGCTTCATCTACCTGAGTCATGTCAACATGCTTCAACCCTTTTCTTTCAGCAAGTTCACCTGCAATACGAAGTAAGTCAAGTGCCCTGCGTGCATCTCCATGGTCACGAGCTGCAAACGCCGCACATTTTTGAATAACCCCTTCTTTCAACACACCTGAGTTAAAAGCTTGCTCTGCTCTTTTAGACAATATATCCTGCAATTGCACCGCATTGTAAGGAGGAAATAGAATTTCTTCCTCAGATAAAGAACTCTTTATACGTGGATCCAGAGTCTCCACAAACATAATGTCATTAGATATTCCAACAAAAGATACCTGAGATTTCTTAAGTTGAGTATTCATTCTTACAAGAGAGTAAAAAACTTCGTCTCCAATTTTTTTCACAAGTTGGTCAATCTCGTCTAAGATAAATATGAATGTCTTCTGTTGATCATCCAGAAGCTTGTAGAACGCTTGATAAATATCCTGAGTAGGTAATCCAGTGGTAGGTACATCACCACCTAAAAGTCTCACAAACTCAGATATTACTCTGTATTCAGTATCGGCTGCCCTTCCAAGTTTGCAATTGACATAGAGTATCTGAAGAGGGACATTTTTTTTTGTAGCAACCTCTTTTAGCTTTGCAGTAGTAAACAATGCAGCCACTGTCTTCCCTGTTCCTGTCTTCCCAAACAAAAAAAGGTTTGATGGCTTTTCCTGTCTAAGAACAGGAGCAAGTATTTCAACTATCTGCTGAACCAAATCCCCCCTGTGTTCAAGATTTTCAGGAGTATAGTCGGAATACAACACTTTTTTGTTCAAAAAGAGCGAATTCTTCGCCACGAAGTTCTCAAGATAGTCGAGAATATCTTCACCCAAACCATCCACCCCAATTCATGCTAATTATGTCGAGCATCGCTGTACTTTTAAGAATTTCGATGGTGTATTTCAAAGGTTAATTTCACTGTTAAAGAGAGGGGGTGACCCCATGGTTTCCTATGGAGATTGAGTTGATAGAGAGAGAAGAGAAAGAGAAGAGAGAGATAGAAGAAGTTAAGATAGAAGAAAAAAAAAGAAATTAGAAGCAAATGTGTGAAGTCAAATCAATGAAGTCAAATCAATGAAGTCAAATCTATTAGATAAAATATAAGAAGTAAATTCTATGAAATTAAAGCGCGAGGCAAATGTACTAAGCAAATTGTATCATCAAATTGGATAGATAGATTGTATCCGCATATTGTATCAAACATCATGAAGAAAGTTTTTTTATTTTTTACTAGTTTTATTTTTAAGTTTTTTT